>JAUNTP010000206.1 GCA_030538585.1 Mobilicoccus sp. | reverse complement strand
GGCCTCCAGGTGGCCACCCAGGGCGCGAAGTTGACTCGAGAGACGATGCAGGCCGTGACCGCCCCCGGTCCCGAGACCGCCACCGGAGCCGTCGTCATCGACCGCCACGCTGAGACTCGCTCCATCCGTGGACGTCTGGATGCGGACGCAGGAGGCCGTGCTGGCGTGGCGGCGCACGTTCGTCAGGGCCTCGCGCACGGCGCGGTCGAGCACCTCCCACACGGGCGCGGCGAGCGCGACCTCGACCGGCTCGGGCCGCTCGATCCGCGCCGTCGACGTCCCGGCGAAGTCGGCGATGATGCGCGCCAACCGCGCCGAGACGTCGGTGACCACGGAGGAGGACTCTGGCGTGTCGGTCAAGGCCGGGGGACGTCGATCCTCCACGACCGGGCCGCCGCGCCCCACGATGGTGCGGATGTGCTCCATGGCCCGCAGCCCGGAGGACTCGATGAGTTCGAGCGGGCGCTGCACCGGGCCGTTGGCGGCCAAGGCCGCGCTGCCTTGAGCGAGCACGACGATGCCGGTGATCTCGTGCGCGATCCGATCGTGGAGCTCGTCGGCGAACCGGGCCCGCTCCTCCGCGACCGCCACCTGTCGCTCGGCCGCGATGCGGTGGCGTTGGGCGATGGCGACCGCGGCGATGGTGAAGGCACACGTGAAGATCAAGCCGGTGTCGAGCAGGAAGAACGCCCGGGTGGCCGGGTCGAGGAACGCCGCCACCGCTGTCGCGACGACGATGAGCACCGCGGGCACCCGCTCGGCCCACGAGCGAGCGAGCACGATGATGCGTCCGGCCACGGCGCTGGCACCGATGGTCGCCGCACCCGGCCACGTGAACTGCGCGTAGTCCCCGATCGGGGGCGCCACCGCGGGTGAGAGCCACCACGAGAGCACCGCGCTGAGGATCGCCGCGCCCACGAGCAGCCACGCGAACACTCCGACGGTGTGCTGCCACGAGGTCACGAGAAAGGCGGCCACCCACGCGAGACCGATGACGATGACCCACATCGACGCCGCGCCGTCATCGGAGACGACCGCGGTGTCGCTCGCCAGGTACAAGGCGGCCACGAGGATCACGAGGGCACGCACGAGATACGCCACGGCCCCTCCTTCCTCGTCCCCGCCGATCATCTCTTGCGGCTCGGTTCTCGTTCGTCCTTTCGGCCCCCAGCGCAGCGACGTCTCGAGACCACCGCGCGTTAACGGGGGCGGGCGGGCGCGCGGGTCAGGGGACCGTGTCGCCGATCCTCGTCAACAAGCCGCCGACGAAGGCCGGTGAGTCGTCGGTCGACAGCACGCCCGCGATGGTGACTGCCTCGGACACGGCCACGGCGGCGGGGACGTCGTCGTGGTGGACGATCTCCCACACCCCGACGCGCAGGATGGCGCGGTCGACCGCCGGCATTCGTTCCAAACGCCATCCGCGGCTGTACGTGGAGATGGTGTCGCCGATGTCGGCCCAATTCGCCACGACGCCGCGGACCACCTCGACGGTGTACTCCCGCAGCGGAGTCTGCGTCGTCGGCGCCTCCAGACGGGAAGCCAGCAGATCCCCGGCGTTCATGCCGCGCTGCTCGGCCTCGAACAGCAACTCGACGGCGGCCTTGCGCGCCTTGCTGCGGGAGGAGGTGAGCACGCCGCGGTCACTGCGCCGAGCCGGACGCTGCTCATCGAGCACCGCCCCCTCCGGCAGTGAAGACGGCACCGGCAACGCCCCGGAGGACCAGCCGTCGTCGAGATCGACGTCCTCACCTGCGTCGATGTCCTCGACGTGCTCGTCCCTCGCCGCAGGGTCGGTCATCAGTTGACGCGACCCAGGTAGCTGCCGTCACGGGTGTCGACCTTGACCTTGGTGCCCTGCTCGAGGAACAGCGGCACGGCGATCTCGGCGCCCGTCTCCAGCGTGGCGGGCTTCGTGCCACCGGTGGACCGGTCGCCCTGCAGACCGGGCTCGGTGTAGGTGATGACGAGCTCGACGGAGGCCGGCAGCTCCACGTACAGCGGGGCACCCTCGTGGGTGGCGACCACAGCATCCTGGTTCTCGAGCATGTACTTCGCGGCGTCGCCGACGACCTCGCCCGACACGTTGATCTGGTCGTAGGTCTTGCCGTCCATGAAGACGAAGTCGTCGCCGTCCTTGTACAGGTACTGCATGGTGCGCTTGTCGACGTTGCTCGTCTCGACCTTGGTGCCCGCGTTGAACGTCTTGTCGACGATCTTGCCGGTGAGGACGTTCTTCATCTTGGTGCGCACGAACGCCGGACCCTTGCCGGGCTTGACGTGCTGGAACTCCAACACGGTCCACAGCTGGTCGTCCAGCTTGAGCACCATGCCGTTCTTGAGGTCGTTGGTCGTTGCCACGGAGAAGACTCTGCCCTTCGGATCGAGGATGCGTCGGCGCCATCGACGCGATGACGCGCCGCCGCGGCGTGCCGCGACGGTCTGAGGAGCGATTCTACCGACGCCGCGACAGTCCGGGCGACGGGTGCACGTGACGCCCGGTCCGGTGGCGGGTGCGCTAACGTCCGGAGAAGATCGGGGTGGTGCAGCGATCCCGGTGCAACGACGCGAGGGAGGGGCCGGTGGGCAACCGTGCGGTGGGGACTGCGGTCCTCATCCTCGCCCTGGCGGGGTGTGCCCCGCCGGACGCGCCGGTGGCTCCTCCGACGGTGCACACCCCCGACCCGAACACCCCGCTCGTCGTCAACACACTGCCGTTGCCGGAGCGGTTCGACCCGGTGGGCAGCGACGACCCGTACACCCAGCGCATCGCCGGTCTTCTGCAGCGGGGCCTGTTCCGCTACGACGCCAAGGGTCGGGCCCTGCCCGAGGTGGCCGAGCGTGTGACGACCGAGGACGGGCGTCGCTACCGGGTGCAGTTGGCCCCCGGATGGCGCTTTTCCGACGGGGAGCCGGTGACGGCGCACTCGTTCGTCGACGCCTGGAACCGCGCCGCAGACCCGGCCTCGCCGCAGGTGCGCCGCGAGCTGTTCTCCCCCATCGAAGGATTCGTCCCGAGCGACGCCATCCGAGCCGGCCACGACTCGCAACCCCTGACGGGCCTGCACGTGGTCGACGACCTCGAGTTCACGATCACCCTCCGGGCGCCGCACCCGGGGTTCGAGCAGCGCCTGGGGCACGTCGCGTTCGCCCCCCTGCCCCGGCTCGCCTTCGAGGACCCCGACGCGTACGCGCAGCGGCCCATCGGCAACGGGCCGTACCGCGTGGAGGGTGAATGGAGGGCCGACGGGGTGACGCTACGACCCAGCGCCGCCTATACCGCGGGGGACGCCGCACAGAACCCGGGCCTGGACTTTCGGGCCTACCCCACCCCCCAGGCCGCGCTCGCCGACGTCACCGCCGGCACCCTGGACGTCCTCGACACCCTCCCCACCGACGCCCTCACCGACTTTCGGACGACGTTCGGCGAGCGCGCCATCAGCCAACCCGTCGGTCAGGTCTTCGACCTCGCCGTTCCCGAGGCGGGCCAGTTCACCGGCGCGGCCGGAACCCAGCGGCGCGAAGCCCTTTCCCGGGCCGTCGACCGTGAGGCCCTCGCCACCGGTGTGTACGCCGGCACCCGCGCCCCCGCCACGGACTACGCCGCGCCTGTCGTCGAGGGACACTCCCAAGGCCTCTGCGGAGACACGTGCCGACTCGACGCCGGGGCTGCCCGCGACCTGCTCGAGGACGCCGGCGGCTGGAGCGGCGAGATGAGCATCGCCTACGCCCTCGACACCGACGACCGGCGCGCCGCGCGCCAGATCTGCTCCGACGTCATGACGAACCTCGGGGTGACGTGCACGACCCGGGAGCACCCCACGACCCTCGCGTTGCTGGAGGCGGTGGCCTCCGGGGAGGAGACCTCCCCGTTCCTGCACTCCTACCGCATGGACTACCCCCTGCTGGAGAGCTTCCTGCTCCCCCGGTTCCGCAGCGGCGCCATGCAGAACGTCGTCGGGTACCGCGATCCCGTCTCCGACGCCGCCCTGGCTCGTGCGTCCGCGACCGAACCGACCGCAGGGCGCACCAACCGCTTCCTCGCCGCAGAACGCCTCGTCCTCGAGGACCTACCCGTGATTCCCCTGCTCACCGTGAACGCCGCCGTGGTGTCCTCCGAGGCCGCGAGCAACGTGCGCGTCGACGTGTTCGGGGCGCCCGTGTACGGGCAGATCCGTCGCCCGTGACCCGCGAATCGACTTTGGTCGGGTCTTCTCCCGACTCCAGGGGGATGAGGCGTCACAGCTCGCGCTCCTACGCTGGAGGCATGTCGCCCGCTGCTCCTCGCCCGTCGATCGCCGGGAGCATCGCGCGCTACTCACTCGCGTTCTTCGTCCTCGTCATGGCGTTCGGGGCGTCCCTGCCCGAGGACCCGACGACCCTTCCCGCGGACGTCGACCGCCTGGCCATGCTCGACGTGTCGTTGGGGCTCCTCGCGATCCTCGCGCTGCCGCTGCGCCGCCGCTACCCCCTCGCGCTCATCGTGGGGATCTCGTTGCTGCTGCCGCTGTCGGTGAGCGTGCTGGGCGCGTGGCTCATCGCCGGGGCGTCGTTCGGTCGGCACCGCCGCTACACCGCTTCCGCGTTCGTCGTCCTTCTCGCGACCCTCGGCAGCGTCGTCTACGAGCTCTACCACCCGCTGCCGGCCTATGCGGCTCTCGGGCCCGGGCGGATCAGTCCGGTGGCGGCGGTGCTGAACGGTCTGCTAGCGCACACGCTCGCGCTGACCATCGGGTTCTACACCGGCGCTCGAACCGCGCTGGTGACATCGCTGCGGGCACGCGCCGAGACCGCGGAGCGGGAGCGGGCCGCCGAAGCCGCCCGCGCCGAGGCCGTCGAACGCGAGCACGCCTCCCGCGCCGCCGCGGCCCGCGTCGCCGAACGCACCCGCATCGCCCGCGAGATGCACGACGTCCTCGCCCACCGCATCTCAACGGTCGCGATGCACGCGGGAGCGTTGTCCTACCGCACCGACCTCACCCCCGAGCAGGTGCGATCGGCGGCGACGCTCATCAACGAGCACGCCCACCAGGCCATCGTCGACCTGCGGGCCGTGCTCGGCGTGCTCCGCGATGACGATCAGGACTCGACCGATGCCCTGAGCACCCCCGAGCCCCCTCAACCGACCCTCGCTGCAGTGCCCGACCTCGTGCAGGAAAGCCTCGACGCCGGGCAGGACGTCACGTTGCACCTGGATGACGCCCTCCGCTCCCACACGATCCCGGATTCCCTCGGTCGGCACGTCTACCGGGCGGTGCAGGAGTGCCTCACCAACGCCCGTAAACACGCCCCCGACGCACCCGTGACCGTCGACGTCAGCCTGGAGAGTGGCACCGCTGAGCAGCGCCTCCTCGTGGAGGTCTCGAACCCGCTGCCGCGCGAGCCCTCCACGACGGCTCTGCCGTCCAGCGGGATGGGGCTCATCGGCTTGGCCGAACGGGCGGACCTCGCCGGAGGTCACCTCACCCACGGGCCCAGGGGCAACCGCTATGTCACCCGTCTCACCGTCCCCCTCCCAGAACGGAGCACCCCATGACGTCCAGTGAGCCCACCGCCGCGACACG
>JAUNTP010000205.1 GCA_030538585.1 Mobilicoccus sp. | reverse complement strand
GTCGCTGTGGGTCGTCGTCCTGTGGGTCGACCCGCTGCGCGGCTGACGCGACGCGCTCCAGCGCTCATCACGGGCCTTTCTGCCCTGCTGCCCTTTTCGGAGCGGTCGATAGGGTGAAGAAGAAGGTACGCCCGAGCAGGCGCGTGGCGGTCGACATCGGTGTCGCCCCAGCGCCGCTCACTCCGCCCCCAGTGAGAAGGACGACATGGCGCATCCCGACCTGACCTCGATGATCAACCTTCGCCTCCTCCTCGGCCACCCCGGCGTCTCCGCGTCGGGCACCGAGGAGGTGCAGGAGCTCGTCGCTCCGATGCTCGCCCGCCAGCGCGAGCTGTCCCGCCGCCTCTCCGAGCGGCCCTGTTCGGTGGATCAGCGCATCGAGGCGTTCCTCGCGGACTACCTCGCCGCTGCCGGTCTCGCCCCGCAGCTCCCCCACCGCAGCTTCGTCCTCGACCGCCCCGGCCTGGCCCGCGCGCTGTCGTTGCCGGTCGACGGCGACGAGTTCACCTCACCCTTGGTCAGCAGCTACCGGATCGCCAACGGCGTGCTCCACAACCCGGCGAGCGACCGCCGCACCACCGCTGGGGTCTTCCACATCGCCGAAGGCGGCCTGCCCGTACCGGACGACAAGAAGGCCGTCCCGGCCGCTGTGTTCGGGCGCCTCGTCGAGGCGGCCGTGCAGCCGCCCGAGGAGTACATGACCCTCCCCTTCACCGCCGACGAATCCGACCCGGCACGCTGCTTCGTCACCCTGTTGCTGCGTCCCCTCGTCGTGCCCGGCGTCCCCGGCCACACCCGCGAGCGCCGCATGGAGACCCGTTTCATCGTGCCCGGCGGTCTCGTGTCGAACCTCGACTTCGTCGAGCAGATCTTCGGTAACGGGGGTGACCCCTACATTCCCGAGAACGACGCCGCCCTCGACCCCGAGGGCTGGACCGGCACGACCGGGTGCGTCATCCTCGCCCCCCACCTGACGCGCCTCACGAAGAAGGAGCTCGGCCTCCCCCACGAGAGCGAGGCCACCGAGCGGCAGAAGCGCGACGGCATGTGCTGGAGCGACGAATCGGAGAAGTACAACGACGGCGGCGCGTTCAAGATCTGCGCCCGTGACGAGCGGGGCGTGATCGTCACCCTCATCGCCGACAGCTACTTCGGGTACTGCAAGAAGGAGGTCAAGACCCAGATCGGGTACTCGGCCAACCTCTTCGGCAACGTCGAAGAGGAGCACGCGGGCGGGGCGCTCGTGTTCCCCAGCTACGACCTCGGCCGCGAGTTCGTCGACGTGTACTCGCGCCCCGGTCAGACGATCGCGGCGGTGCTGGAGCGCGACCCCGAGCGGTTCGCCGCTCAGCCCGAGGGGCACGCCTTCGACCGGGTCCACGAGGAGTTCGTGCTGGTGCCCGAGCGCTCCACCTACCGCCTGCGCGAACAGTCGGTGAGTTGGGAGGGCCCCGGCGGGGAGACCCGCAGCATCCCGCTGCGCGCCGACCGCGTCTACATCGGGCCGGGCGGCTACCGGGTGCGCCTGCACCAGGACCCGAAGGACACCTCCGCGTGGAGCCTGGTCGGCACGTCGGGGCGCGCGACGTCCTGCCACAAGCCCAGCACGGTCTCCGGCGGCGGCAAGTCAGAGATCTCCAAGGCCATCTCGGACGCGTTCGTCGCGGGCACGAGCTACACCGCCGACATCACCGCCGACCTCGACCTCGTGCAGGAGGTCATCGACCGCGACTACACGAACCGGTACGCCGACGAGGCCCGCAACGGCGTCGACCACCGCGGCGTGCTCTCGGCCGAGCGCAGCACGGGCAGCATCATCAAGCTCCTCACCCCCAAGGAGGAGTTCAGCGACGAGCACAACGCCTGGCTAGAGGGCATCCCGCAGCACGTCAAAGAGCTCGTCTACATGGTCAAGGCGTCCTACCGGCCCGAATGGGGGGACGATTGGCGCAGCCACTTCGGGGTCGGCATCATCAACGGCCGCTCCGGCAACCAGGTGCGCCTGGACTCCGAGAAGCTGCGCATCGACATGTTGCGCGTCGGGTTCGACACCGACGGCTCGTGGCGACTGTTCGGGTTGCGGCCCGACTTCAGCCCTGCCGCGAAGGTGCAGACCGAGGACGACATCACGGCCAGCATCGTCGTGCCCGGTCACGCGGTCGACGGCGAGGGCGAGCTGTCGCGCAAGGTCGTCGAGAACTGCGAGGCGTACCTGTTCCAGCGGCCCGACGACGCGATCCACCGCGGCTACGACGGGCAGGCCGAGTACGACATCGCGACGCCGGGTACGTTCCTGTCGAACTTCGAGCCCTTGACCCGCGCCGACGTCGAGCGGCTGCACACCGACGCGATCGGGTTCAGCCGGTACACCGCGCCGATGCGGGATCTGCTGGAGTCGTTCCTCGACGCCGATGACCCGACGTACGTCGTCAGCTCCTCCGAACCGAGGATCGTCGATGGCAAGCGCACCAAGAACCCGCGCTACCTGCAGATTCGTCCCGACATCGCCGATCCGATCGGCACGGCCGAGGCCGATCTCGCGCTGCACCTGCACGGGGATGTGTCGGTGCGGAGGCCGGTGACGCACCCGGTGGACATCGTTGCTGCGGGCCGCCGCAACAACCCGCCGGAGCCTGGGGTGCCGCCGCTGTCGTCGTTCAACCCGCTGCACTACATGGAGTTGCCCGAGCTGTTCATGGAGTTCATCTCCTCCATGACGGGCAAGTCGCCGTCGACGACCGGCGCGGGCTCGGAGGGGGCGCTGACGAAGGCGCCGTTCAACGCGATGCCGGCGACGCTCGACCTCAATGCCGCGCTGCTCTCCTACATCCTCACCGGCTACGACGGCTGGATCTCGGCGGCGGGGTACGTGGGGCCGAAGGTCCGGGTCGATCACGATGTGAGCCTCCTCGTGCCCGAAGTGTTCGCGCGGATGACCCCGGAGGAGCGCGACGCGAAGACCCTCATCGAAGGCGGGTACCTCGAGAAGATCGAGGACATGGACCACGAGGGCTCGTCGGTGTTGGCGAGCCGCCTGGGCTATCGGATGACCGAGCAGTTCGCGACGACGTACTTCGGGCGGGTGTTCATGCACCCGCAGGTCGTGTTCACCCCCGAGATGCTGCGCCCGGAGCTGCAGGGCATGGACGTCTTCGCGGAGTCGATGGCGACGATGATCACCACCCACGAGCGTGTCGCGCAGGCGTACGTCGACGACGGCACGATCGAGTACGCGTGCCCGCCGTTGCGGGCGCTGTTGGAGATCATGGCGCACGGCCGCACGAGTGAGGGCCACGATCTGGCCTCACCGGAGGTGCGCAGGCTGTTCGACCGGGAGGCCGTGCTCGCGTCCGACTGGTATTCCGAGCGCCTGGATGCGTTCCGCGACGGCGAGATCGCCCGCACCACCCGCGGCGTGGAGCACCTGCGGGAGTTCATGAGCAACAGCGATAACGAGCCGGTCGTCTCCCGCCTGGGCCTGGTGGGCCGGCTGCGTCAGGCCGAAGACACCCTGGCTCGCGTCTCCACCGACGGCTACCGGTCGGGCCTGGTCGGCACCTTGGGGCGCCAGCCCGCCTTCTGAGTTCCGCCGACGCATGGTGCACGCCGTGGCGCGGATGTGGTCGTGATGGCGCCCATATCCGCGCCAGCCGTCGCGCCAGCGCGGTGAAGCGATGGGGCGACGACAGCCCGCGCCGCGGCGCGGTGACGGTCTCGACGCACGAGTGGTGAAGGGTGGGACCATAGCGGTGTGAGCACATCGACGACCGACCTTGACGCGCTGATCCGGCGCGCCGTCGAGGCGCTCGTCGACGCCGGGGCCAGGGTCGTGTTCCTGCATGGAAGTCAAGCAACGGGCCAGGCGGGCCCCGCCTCGGACATCGACCTCGCAGCCTTGTTCGACGAGCCCGCCCCCGCCCCGTTCGACATTCCTCTCCCCACGGGCGTAGACCTGCTGGTACTCAACGAGGCGCCCCTGGAGGTGGCGGGCCGCATCGCCCTACATGGCCGCGTGGTTCATGAGAGCGACATGTTCGAGAGGGTCGACTGGCAAGCTCGCACCCGCAAGATCTACCTCGACGAACGCCCACGCATCGAGCGCGCCCGTGCCGAGTTCTTGGAGGCGATGAGCCGTGGTTGACGTCGTGCGGGTCGAACGGTTGCTGCGCCAGATCACCGACGACATTGCCGTTCTGGAGCGTGAAGCCCGCGCGGACGACTCACGGCGGGCCGACCCGATGTGGCTGCGCGGTGTGAAGTACTCGCTCATCACCGCCATCGAGAGCTGCGTCGACATCGCCCAGCATGTCTGCGCGACCAGCGGCTGGGGACCGCCCGCCGACAACGGCCACGCGTTGAGACTCCTCGGGGAGCACGGATACCTGCCGCCAGACCTCGCCGAGGCTCTCGCCCGCGCATCGGGTTTCCGCAACGTCCTGGTCCATGACTACGTGCGCGTCAAGGACGACATCGTGCTGCGACGACTCACGGATCTGAGCGACCTGCGCCGCTTCGTCGCGACCGTGGCGTCCCACCTATGGGCGACCTCCTAGAGTCCTGAACGCATCCACCCCCACTGCGACGGGACCGCCACGTGTCAGTGGCGGTCCCGTCGGGTGAGCGGAGCGCGGTCAGAAGTACAGGCCGCGGGTACCGATGTTGGCCGGCGTAGGACTCTTGGCGTCGTTCGCCCTGCGCAGGTCGCGGGAGCGCTCGACGCCGCGACTGAACGACCGGTACCCGATGTAGGTGAGCACCGCGAAAATCGTGATGAGGAGAAGGGTGAGCGCGAGGACCATCTGTGCCTCCAGCCATCGGGCCGCCAGTGGTGCGGCCTTTGATCAGGACTAGAGAGCCGGAGGGCCGACGGGAAGACCTCTGAGCGGGATGTCGACGCACCGTCACTCGCCCGTGACCGACCGCCGTCCCCTTTTCAGGCCACGGCGTCTGCGGCGGCCTGCGCCACCTCACGGTCCTGCTCGGCGGAGCCGCCTGAGCAGCCGACCGCACCGACCAGCACCCCGTCGACCATGATGGGGACCCCGCCACCGAAGATGACGAGACGATCCCGGTGCACGATGCCCTCGCGCAGCGCCGGCTCCCCCTCGATCATCGGAAACCACTCGTGGGAGGGGACACCGTTGAACGCGGCCACCGTGTACGCCTTGTCGCGGGCGATCCCCATCGACAACAGCGGCGCACCGTCCGGTCGCAGGAACGCGACCTCGTTGCCGGCGCCGTCGACGACGCTGATGTTGATGGCCACCCCGATCTGTCGGCTCTTCTCCCACCCGGCCCGGATCGCGGCCATCGCCCCGTCGGCGGTGATCGACGCGCTGGCACGCACGTGCTCGCCCATACTCACCTCTCACTCCTCCCGCCGAGACCGTCGCCTCCGAACCGACGGTCTCGGCGAGCGATCAGCGCTTGATGAGCGGCGACTTCACGCCGCCGCCAGCCTTGTCGGACTCGTTGAAGAAGTCCTCCCGGAAGATGTCGCGCGGGAAAAGCCGCCGCGACATGAGTGACTTCAGTGCGGCCTCCACCATGAGCGGCGGACCACACAAGTAGCCCTTGTACCCGCGCAACGTCTCGTGGTCG
>JAUNTP010000010.1 GCA_030538585.1 Mobilicoccus sp. | reverse complement strand
TCGGGCCACAGCTCGGAGAAGTCGGGCAGCACCTTGTCGCGCAGCAACTGGCTGTGCAGCGCGGCGACACCGTTGACCTTGCTCGCGGCCACCGTGGCGAGGAACGCCATGCGCACGGCGCGCACCGGCTGCTCCTGCACGATCGACATGCGCCGCGCCCGCAGCTCGTCCCCGGGGTAGGTCTCGCGCACGTGCGCGAGGAACTCCTCGTTGATGCGGTAGATGATCTCCAGGTGCCGGGGCAGCAGACGCCCGAGCAGCTCCACCGGCCACACCTCGAGGGCCTCCGGCAGGAGGGTGTGGCAGGTGTAGTCGAAGCACTGCTGCGTGATGTCCCACGCCTGCTCCCACGGCACGTCGCGCTCGTCGACGAGCAGACGCATCAGCTCGGGGATCGCGATGACCGGGTGGGTGTCGTTGAGCTGGAAGGTGATCCGCGAGGGCAGCTCGGTGATGTCGACGTCAGCGCCGAGCGTGGCGTCGAGGAAGTCCTGCAGGGAGGCCGACACGAAGAAGTACTGCTGCTGCAGGCGCAGTTCGCGACCCTGCGGGGTCGAGTCCTCCGGGTAGAGCACCTTGGTGATGTTCTCGGCGAAGGTCTGCGCGCGCACGGCCTCGGCGTAGTCGCCGCGGTTGAACAGCTGCAGGTCGAAGGCGTTGGTCGCCCGCGCGCTCCACAGACGCAACGTGTTGACCACGCCGTTGCGGTAGCCCGGCACGAGGAGGTGGTAGGGCACCGCCTGCACGTCCCAACCCGGCACCCAGCGGCTGCGCTCGGCGCCCTGATCGTCGGTGTAGGTCTCGGTGTGGCCACCAAACGTCACGCACACCGCGCGGTCGGGCAGCGGGAACTCCCACGGCGAGCCCAGCGCCAGCCAGCGGTCCGGGACCTCCGACTGACGACCCGACTCGTCGAACGTCTGCCGGAAGATGCCGTACTCGTACCGGATGCCGTACCCGATGCACGAGACGTCCATGGTCGCCAGCGAGTCGACGAAACACGCCGCGAGGCGCCCGAGGCCACCGTTGCCGAGACCCGGCTCGATCTCCTGCGCGCGCAGCCGGTCGAAGTCGAGGCCGCACGCCTCCATCGCCTCGCGGGCGACGCCGTCGAGGTCGGTGGCGAGCAGGGCGTTGTCGAGCTGACGCCCGAGCAGGTACTCCGCCGACAGGTACCCGACGATGCGCTCACTGTGCTGGCGGCGCCGCGTGCCCGTGGCGAGCCACTGCGTCATGAGGTAGTGGCGCACCGTGCGCGCCAGCGACAGGTACTGGTCGTTGACCGTGGAGCGGTCCAACGAGATGCCCTGACCGTAGTTGAGCTCCCGCATGAACTGGCGCACGAACCCGTCGACGTCCTTGGCCGGGCCCGGATGGGGGGTGAGCGCCCGCTCGTGGGTCGCCGGGAAGTGGGAGCCACGCTCGGCGGTCGCCATCTCCTGGGACTCGCCCACCGATCGCGGGTCAGTGCTGTACAGGTCGGTGTCGGTCACGTCGCCTCCGGCTCAAGTGTGTGGCGTCGCCCGGCCCCGGGTCCCCGGGCAAGCTGCGGGCACGTCGGTGTCGTCGTGTTCGACCCTAGCCGATGGGGATTCGCCCCAGCGAACGCCTCGGATGGATGATCCCACCGCGATGCGGGGTGGAGACAGGCCCGGCGGAGCGCCATGACGACGCACCGCCGGGCCTGCAGAGGATGATGCGGTGGAGCTACAGCTTCGGGCTCGTGGGGAACGGGTTGCCGTCGTACTCGGTGCCCGTGGTCTCGGCGTCGAGGCGTTCACGCACCTGCGGGTACATGCCCTGCTCCAAGGGGTAGAAGTACGTGCGCGGCAGGATCGAGGAGGCGTGGTCCAGGTAGTAGTTCACGAACTCCTTGACCTGCTCCGTCTCCTCCAGGGCGTCCTTGGCGACGTAGAGGAACAGCGGCCGCGTGATGGGGTAGCTGCCGTCCTGCGCGTTCGCGAGCGAGGGCGCGGCCCCGTCCACCGACACCGTCGAGAGGCGGTTGCGGTCGGTCTCCGGCGTCGCGAGGTAGTTGCCGACGCCCATGAACCCCAGACCGCCCGCGTCCTCGGCGATCCAGGAGGACAGCAGCCGCAGGTCGTCGGTGGCCTCGTAGTCGTCGCGGAGCCCGTCGGCGTCCTCGGTGAGCGCGTACGAGAACGACGCGTACGTGCCCGACCCGTGGTCGCGCCCGTACAGGGTGAGCGGCTCCTCCGGCCAGTCGGAACGGACCTCGTTCCACGTCGAGACGCTCGAGTCCGCCGCCCAGATCGTGCGCAGCTCCTCGGTGGTGATGTCGTCGAGGAACGACGCCTGCTCGTTGCGCACGATGCTGAGGGTGTCGAGGCCGATGGGCAGCTCGACGTACTCGACGCCGTTGCTGTCGCACTTCTCGATGAAGTTGTCGGGCTGGCCCTCGCCGGGGATGGGCGTCGAGGCGTTGTTGATCGCGGTCTCACCGGCGCAGAACCGCTCGAAACCGTTGATCGTGCCCTCGGCCTCGACCGCGACGTCGAAGCGGCCTTCGCTCGCGACCAGGCGCGTGATGGGAGCGACGGTCGAGCTGCCCGAGACCAGGATGGTGTCGGGGCCCGCCGACGCCGCGGCGCCGTCCTCGCCGCCGCACGCGGCCAGCGCCAGCGCGGTCACCGCTGCCAGGGCGGCTCCGGCGCGCAGTCGTGACGTCATCGGGACTCACCGTCCTTCGTGCGGGAGGAGTTCTCTCGCTGCAGTTCGAGCATGGCCTCGTGAAAGAACTCGCGGACGGCCGGCCAGTGCACCTTGGCGTTCTCGAGGTGCTCGGCCAGCTTGGCCACCTCGGCGTGCTTGTCGGCGAGCGGGACGTTGTTGCCCTCACGCCACTGGCGACGGATGTCCAGTTCGGCGCGCAGCGCGCGCACGGCGAGTTCGGCGTCGCGCAGCATCTCTTCGAGCTCGCGGTCGGCCTGGTGGGCCAGCGGGTTGGAGTTGGTGGTGCCGTCGTCTGCTGATGGAGTGCTCATGAAAGTCCTTGGGTCGGCTCGGGGTCAGAAGACGAAGACCGAGAGGGCGATGAGGGAGGCGGGCAGGATGGCGAACACGCCGAGCACCCAGGCCACGACGTAGAGCTTGTTCTCGGCGCCCAGATCTGCGAGCCACAGCGCCATCTTGACGGGCACGTAGCGCAGGAACGGGATCGAGAGGATGAGGGTCGCGGCGAGGACGTTGTACATCATGTGCACCGCTGCGGCCTGCAGCGCCGCCTGACCTTCGACACCGCTGAACCCGAAGGCGGCGATGAGCGCGGTCAGCGTGGTGCCGATGTTGGCGCCGACGGTCAGGGGGTAGATCTCCTTGACCTTGAACTTGCCCGACCCGGCGAGCGGGACGCACAGCGAGGTCACCGTCGTGGACGACTGCACCATGACCGTGATGAGCGTGCCCGCGCCGACACCGGAGATCGGGCCGCGACCGATGGCGCCGTGCAGCACCTTCTCGGCCTTGCCGACGAGCAGCGACTTCATGAGCGTGCCGATGAAACCGATGGTCAGCAGGATGAGGCCGATACCGATGAAGATGAGCGCGACACCGCCCCACACGTCGCCGAGCGGCTCGACGAGGGATTCGAGCAGGTCGGCGCCCGGGTCGGTGAGGAACGAGACGCCGTCGCCGAGGGCCGTGAAGGCCGTGCCGAGCACGCCCGCGTCCTCACCGGCGAAGGTGTCGGCGATGTACTTCGACACGTGGCCCAGCACCCCGAAGATGAGCTCCAGGGGGAAGAAGATGACCAGGGCCGTCAGGTTGTACATGTCGTGCACGCTGGCGGCACCGAACGCCCGACGGAACGTCTCCTTGTCGCGCGCCATGCCGAGGCTGACGAGCGTGCTGGTCATCGTCGTGCCCATGTTGGCGCCGAAGAGGATCGGGATGGCGATCTCGATGGGCAGACCACCGGCGACCATACCGACGGTGATGGCCGTCGTCGTCGAGGAGGACTGCGTCAGCACGGTGGCGAGCAGACCGACGACCAGACCGACGAACGGGTTGGCCGCGAACTGGAACAGCTCCTCGGCCTCGTCGCCGACGGCCATGTCGAAGCCGCCACCGATGCTGCTCACGGCGGTGATGAGGACCCAGATCGCGACGAAGATCGCGACCCACTCCACGACCTTCTGGGTCGTGCCCTCGAACGGGAGGAATGACAGCGGGCTCGAGGGGGCCTTGTCGCTGTCTTCACCCCTGGCCGGGGCGTCCTCGTCGTCATCCGTTGCGACGTTCGACCTGGCCTCGTCGTCCTCGTTCGGATCTTTCGAGGCGTCTGGGGTGCTGGCGGGCGGCATGGGCGTCTCCGATCGGCTGCGGGGAGTGTCACTGACACCACAACAGGACCGGCGACGTCCGAAGTGAGGTCGGGGGAAACATCAGATGACGTCTGGTGGACCAGCCGTTGCGCGGGATCGGGGACTGAGGTCCTGCGATGACCTGTTATTTGCCGGGTATATTCGGCGGCGAACGAGATGCAGCACGCACGAACGGAGTTCGACCATGACCAAGCGAGCCCTGTCCCTGGCCCTCGCGGTGACGCTGTTCGCGGCCGGTTGCGGCACCGCCCAAGAGGCGCCTGAGGAGACCGCCGCGCCGGCCACCGCCACACAGGCCGAGGAAACTCCGCCGGCCGACGAGCAGACCGCCCCGGCCGGTCAGGGCGTGATCGACACCGTGCCCGACAAGACCGGCAACGCTCCGGCCGTGGCCGAGCCGCTGCTGGAGGACCCCGTGCTCTCGGAGTTCGGCCTCAACGGCAAGAGCGTCGTCGAGATCGTCGACTTCATGGACGAGACGAACGCCCACCGCGACTCCGGGCTCAACGGCTCGATCCGCTACGACCACCTCAAGCTCACCAACGAGAACACCGGTGACGAGACCGAGGTCCCTGTGCCGGACGACCTGTTCTACATGTCGGTCGCCCCCTACGTCACCCAGACGCACGAGTGCTTCAACCACAGCCTCACCGGCTGCGTCGGCGAGAACGCCGAGACCGAGATGGACGTCACCGTCACCGACTCCGAGGGCACCGTGCTGTTCGACGGGCCTGCGACGACGTTCGAGAACGGGTTCATCGGGTTCTGGCTGCCGCGCGACATCACCGGCACGATGGAGGTCACCTACGACGGCAAGTCGGGCTCGATGGAGTTCGGCACCGGCGAGGACAGCCCCACCTGCATCACCACGCTGCAACTGTCCTGAGGGTCGCGGGGATCGCCGGGGCGTGGTTCACCGCACCCCGTCGACGCGGCGTCCGTTCTCGAGGTAGCGGCACGACGTCGCCTTCAGGCCCTTCTTGACCCGACGGCGCACCGCGGGACGCAGCAATTCGAGGGCCTCGGCGCGGGTCGCCCAGCGGTACTCGCTCACCTCGTATTCCTGAAGGCGGATCGACTTCGCGGCCGCGGCGTCGACCGTGCCGCAGTGAAAGAGGAACCGCAGCCCGAGCTTGTCGTCCTTCTTCGCGGGGCGGGTGTCGACGCAGACCAGTCGACCCTCCGAGACCTCCAGTCCCGTCTCTTCACGAACCTCGCGGCGGCAGGCCTCCCACGGCGTCTCGCCGTCGTCCTCCATGACACCGCCGGGGATGGTCCACCCCGACTTGTAGGTCGGCTTGAGGATGAGGAGGCGCCCCTTCTCGTCGAGGAGGATCGCGCCGGCGGAGACGGGCAGTTCGGGCAGGTCGAACACCAGGGGTCCTTACGTCGGGGGTCTGTCCGCAGCGTAGAGGAGGGCGCGGGCGAGCGGTGCGTCGGTGCACGCGGCGTTGATGAGAGCACTCTCATCGACGCCTCACACATCCGTCACGACCGGGGGTCATCGTGGTGGGTGTTGGGTCGGCGAAAGCCGGGCCGGTCACCGTCCATCGACTTCCGCAGGAGATTCGCCATGACCACCATGACCACGCGCCTCGTGAGCGCCGCCGCCGTCACCGCCCTCTCCGCCGCCGGTCTCGTCGGCCTCGCCGCGTCGCCAGCCGCCGCGAGCGACATGCGCTGCAACGGCACCCTGCGCTCGGTGAAGACCGACCGCAACATCGTCGTCCGCCCTGGTGCGACGTGCATCATCGAGCGCAGCACGATCGACGGCAACATCACCATCGGCACGAACGGCACCCTGCGCATCAGCAGCAGTCGCGTCGACGGCAACATCCAGTCCAAGAACCACCGTTGGGCGATCATCACGAACACCGTCGTCGACGGCGACATTCAACTGGAGCGTGGCCAGTCCGCGACCGTCAACCGCAACCGGATCGACGGCGACATCCAGCTCTTCTCCAACCGTGGCCGCAACTCGGTCAGCAGCAACCGCGTCGACGGCAACATCCAGTGCAAGGGCAACCGCAACGGTGTCCAGGGCTCCGGCAACCGCGTCGACGGCAACAAGGAAGACCAGTGCCGCCGCATCTGATGTGAGCAGCACTCGCAGGTGGGCCGGTGGCGTGGGCATTCGGGGGTCACGCCACCGGTTCTGACGTGTCACCGCGGCGCTTGCGGCATGGTCATGCTCTCGCCCGAAGAGGGTGGGTCAGACCCTCACTCGCTATCCTCGGCGCGGAAGGGGTTCCGCACCGTGAGGCGGTCCAGGCGTTGCCCATCCTGGAGATCCTCGGTGAGCAGGGTCGAGCATCCCTACTCGACCGCGGAGGCCACGATGAGGGAGTCGTAGAAGCCGAAGCCCCACCGCTCCTTGATATCGAGAGCGTGCCGATACAGCGTCGCGCTCGGCCAGATGGTGACGAGCGGAAGAATCACGACGTCGAGGAATCGGCGCGTGCCGCCCGCGCCACCTCCTAGAGAGTCGCCGCGAGGGCGCGACCTGCGGCGCGGCCGCTGAACAGGCAACCGCCGAGGAACGTCCCTTCGAGGGCGTTGTAGCCGTGGACGCCGCCACCACCGAACCCGGCCGCCTCACCCGCTGCGTAGAGGCCCGTGAACGGTGTGCCGTCGGCGGCGAGCACGCGGCTGTCGAGGTCGGTCTGCAGGCCGCCGAGGGTCTTGCGGGTGAGGATGTGCAGCTTGACCGCGATGAGCGGACCCGCATCGCGGTCGGAGAACCGGTGCGGGGTGGCGGTGCGCACCAGCCGGTCGGGGAGCGACTTGCGGGCGTTGTGCAGGCTCTGGATCTGGGCGTCCTTGCAGAACGGGTTGCCGAGCTGGGAGTCGCGGGCGTCGATGTCGCGCTGAATCGCCGCCGCGTCGAGCAGCGGCTCGTCGGTGAGAGCGTTCATCTTGGCGACGAGCTCGGGCACCGTGTCGGCGACGACGAAGTCCGCACCCCGGTCGAGGAACGCCTGCACCGGCTCGGGCACCCCGGCGGACAGGCGGGAGCGCAGCACGAGCCCCCGGTCGCGGCCGGTGATGTCGGGGTTCTGCTCCGAGCCCGACAGGCCGAACTCCTTGGCGATGACGGCGCGGGTGAGGACGAACCACGAGTGGTCGTGCTCGGCGAGGCCGGGCGACGTCCGCAGCATCTTCAACGTGCCGAGGGTGTCGTGGCCGGGGAGTCCCGGCGGGGGCAGCCGGCGGCCGAGCGCGTCGAACCACATCGGGCTCGGGCCGGGCAGGATGCGGATGCCGTGCCCGGGCCAGATGGGGTCGTAGTTGCGGACGCCCTCGGTGTAGTGCCACATGCGGTCCTTGTTGACCACGCGCGCACCGGCGGATTCGGCGATGGCGATCATGCGTCCGTCGACGTGCGCGGGCACCCCCGTCACCATGTGGCGCGGGGCGCTGCCGAGACGCTCCGGCCAGTACTGGCGCACGAGGTCGTGGTTGGCGCCGATGCCGCCGGTCGAGAGCACCACCGCCTGGGCGCGCAGGGTGAACTCGCCGGTGACGTCGCGGTGGGAGGCGACGCCGCGCGCCGCATCGTCAGCCCCGAGGACCGACCCGTGCACCCCCACGACGGCCCCGCCCTCGACGACGAGGCCGTCGACGCGGTGGCGGTGCCGGATCGTCAGCGTCCCGGCGCGGGCGGCGTCGCGGGCCCGATCGGCCCACGGCTCGCTCACGCCGGTGCCGGTGCCCCACGGGATGTGGAAGCGGGGCACGGAGTTGCCGTGGCCACCCGCCATGCCGTCGCCGCGTTCGGCCCACCCGACGACGGGTGTGAACCGCACCCCGTGCTCCAGCAGCCAGGATCGCTTCTCCCCGGCGGCCCACTCGACGTAGGCGCGGCCCCATTGCACCGCCCACTCGTCCTCAGGATGAGGCCCGTCGAGGCGGTCCCAGCGGGCGCTGCCCTGCCAGTCACCCCATGCCAGCTCGACGGAGTCCTTGATGCGCAGGCGACGCTGCTCGGGGGAGTCGACGAGGAACAGGCCGCCGAGGCTCCAGAACGCCTGCCCGCCGAGGTTGTTCTCGTTCTCCTGGTCGAGCAGGATGACGCGCTTGCCCGCCGAGACGAGTTCGTGGGTGGCGACGAGGCCGGCGAGTCCGGCCCCGACGACGATGACGTCGGCGTCCGTGTCTGCCATGTCTGCCATGTCCACCCCCTCAGCCCGCTCGGCGGGCGTGGGTCTCCCACGTCACCGTGAGGCCGTCGCGCTCGCCGAACCGCTTCAGGTGTCGGCCCAGCACGTCGCGCAGCTCCGCGACGCGGTGTTCAGGGCAGGTGAGCGTCATCGTCAGCGCGAAGTCGGTCGTCGTCAGGGTGGCGTAGGAGCGGGCGTCGAACTCGACCGAGCCGCTCCCGGCGTCCTCACTCCACGAGGTCGTCGTCTTGCGGCCCAGGTGGGAGGCCAGTTGGCGGGCGTAGCGCGGCGCCCGATCGGTGCGCACGACGCCGACGGAGACCACCGGCAACTGCGGCGCCACCAGCGCGCGCATCTTGTCCCGGACCTTGAGTATCGGCGAGGCGATCATCACCCCAGACTGCCTTGCCGAGCCTGTCGGCGAAACCCCGACCAGCAGTCTCCGGGAGGCGTGGCGCGGCGGTGAGGGCCGCGACACGCCAGGTCGAGGGGTCGGCGGCGGCCGGAATCCGTACGATCGAAGGGGACTTTCACCGATGAGCGGAGCTGTACATGTCGCATGTTGATCTCGACCTCGCCCTGCAGGGTGGCGGTTCGCACGGCGCGTTCACGTGGGGAGTGCTCGACCGGCTGCTCGATGAGGAGGACGTTCGGCTGCACGCGGTGAGCGGCACGAGCGCCGGTGCCGTCAACGCCGCCGCGCTCGCGTGCGGGCTCGCCGAAGGTGGCCGGGCCGCGGCGCAGCGGCGCCTGTCGCGGGTGTGGCGGGCGGTGGGCAGCACGGGCACGTGGATGTCCTCCCCCGGGCAGGCGTTGTGGGCCGGGACCCCGATGGAGTCGTGGGCCCAGCTCGTCGATCAGTGGCGGCAACTGTGGCTCGGACCGTTCGCGTCGGCCGGTGACCAGATGATGCGCAGTTGGGGTGCCGCCATGACCTCCGCGGTCTCCCCGTACGAGAGCAACCCGTGGGGCGTGCACCCGCTGCGTCGCATCCTCGAGCGTGAGATCGACTTCGACGCGGTGCGCGCCTGCCGCGACCTCGACGTGTACGTGTCGGCGACGGCGGTGCGCAGCGGCCGGCTGCGAGTGTTCAACACCTCCGAGCTCACCGTGGACAGCGTGCTCGCCTCCGCCTGCCTGCCGACGCTGTTCCAGGCCGTGTCGATCGACGGCGAGGAGTACTGGGACGGCGGTTACGCGGGCAACCCGTCACTGCTGCCGCTGGTGGACCACTCCGGTGCGCAGGACCTGCTCATCGTGCAGATCAACCCCATCAGCCGCACCGACTCGCCCCGCAACGCGAGCGACATCCTCGACCGCATGAACGAGGTGACGTTCAACTCGGCGCTGATGAAGGAGCTGCGCATGCTGGGGCTGCTGCAGATCGTCGCCCCCGACGCGGCCGACGCCTGCAAGACCCACCCGTTCCTCGCCCGCATCCGCGACCTGCGTGCGCACCGCATCGACGCCGGTGACGACGTCGCCGCGCTGGGGTCGGCGACCAAGACCGAGGCGAGCACCTCCCTCATCCTCACCCTGCACGACATCGGGTGGCGCCGCGCCGACGAGTGGCTCTCGGTGCACCGCGGCGACCTCGGGACGCGGCAGACGCTCGACCTCTCCTCCTACGCCGTCTGACCGGAGCGGTCTACCCGGCGAGGTCGGCCTCCAGCCAGTCGAACCACTGGGGGAGCCCCTCGCCGGTGCGCACGCTGACCTTGACGACGTCGACGCCGGGGTTGACGCGGCGCAGGTTGGCCTCGAAGGTCGCGAGGTCGGCGTCGAGGTGGGGCAGCAGATCGGTCTTGGTGACGACGACGAGGTCGACGGCACGGAACATCACCGGGTACTTGAGCGGCTTCTCCTCGCCCTCGGTGAGGGAGTAGACCATGATGCGCCGGTGCGCGCCCACGTCGAACTCCGCCGGGCAGACGAGGTTGCCGACGTTCTCGACGAACAGCACATCGAGGGCGTCGAGGTCGAGACCGTCGAGGCCCTTGGCGACCATGGGGGCATCGAGGTGGCACTCCCCGCCGAACCCGTCACCGGTGTTGACCAGGCTCACCTGCGCGCCGAACCCGGCGAGACGGTCGGCGTCGATGCTCGTCTCGATGTCGCCTTCCACCACCCCGGCCGCGACGCGACCCTGCAGGTGCTGCAGGGTCGCCCGCAGCAGCTCGGTCTTGCCGGCGCCCGGTGAGGACATGACGTTGAGGCAGCGCACTCCCGAGGCCTCCAACCGGTCACGGTTGCGCTGGGCGGCGGCGTCGTTCTCGTCGAAGATCCGCTCCAACACCATGACCCGCTCTGGGCCCGTCTCGTACTTCGAGTGATCGCCGTGTTGGTCGTGGCTGTGCCCGTGCTCGTCATGGTGGTGCGAGTGCTCGTTCGCGTGGTCGCCGTGATGGTGGTCGTGCTCGTGTCCGTCGTCGTGGCGGTGGAAGCGGCCCATCGTCGTCTCCTGTCAGGTCAGGTCGGGTCAGGTCAGTACAGGTCAGGTCTACCGAGGTGAGGAGGAACTCCTCCCCGCCGGTCACGGTCACGGTCGTGGAGGCGCAGGATCCGCAGACGAACGACAGCTCGCTCGGAGTGGTGTCGGCCCCGCAGTCGGTGCAGGTCAGGGTGACCGGGACGTGCTCGACGCGGAGCTCCGCTCCGGCGAGGGGGGTGTCGGCGGTGACGAGGTCCCAGCAGTAGACGAGGGTGTCGGGCACGACTTGGCGCAGGTGGCCGACCCGCAGGTGCACCGCGGTCACGCCGCGGCCCTCGCGGGCGTTCTCGACGATGGCCGCGATGCGTTCGCAGAGGCTCAGTTCGTGCATCACTCACCCTTGACCGTGTCGGAGGGGGTCTCGCCGAAGCGTTGCCGGTAGTGCCCGGCAAACCCGCCGAGGTGTCCAAAGCCCCAGCGCGCGGCCACCTCGGAGATGCGCACGTCGGGGCCGGCGCCCTCGAGGTCGGCGCGGACGCGGTCGAGGCGGCGGTCGCGGATGAACGTCACCGGCGTGACGCCGATGTCGTCGCGGAACGCCTGTTGCAGGGTGCGGACGCTGCAGCCGGCGTGGGCGGCGAGGTCGGTCGGGCCGATGGGATCGCTCAGGTGGGCGTCGACGTACTCGATGGCGGCGGTGACGGTGCGTCGTCGCGGCGACGGTGCGGTGGGGCGCAGGCGAGCCGAGAGGCTGGAAGGCTGCACGAGCAACAGCGTCGAGACGAGCAGATCCTGCAGGGCGCGGGCGCCGACGCCCTGGTGGATGAGGGAGCCGGGGGAGGACAGCTCGGCGAAGACGAGGTTGAGCGCCCCGTGCCAGCGCACGGCCTCGTCGTCGGTGAGGTCGAGGACGGGGTCGAACACGAGCTCCTCCTCGGGCAGGAAGCCCAGCGCGGCCCGCACCCCCTGCTCCATCGCGGCCCGTTCGAAGCGCACGACGGTCTGCGGGCAGTCGTCGGCCAACTCCATGAGCCACTTCTGCCCCGGGCCGGTGACGAACGCCCGCAACGAGGAGTGCGCGGCGACCTCGCCCGCCCAACGCACCTTGACCTGCCCCTTGGAGAACAGGTGCACGAACCAGGCGTCGTCGGTCGTGGCGGCGAGCCGGCCGGGGCCGTCGAGGTCGAGATGCGCGACCGTCGTGTCGAGGAAGCGGCGGGCGTGCGCGACGAACGAGCCGTCGCGCAGCGTCACCGTGCCCGAGCCGAAGAGCACACCGAGGACGTCCGCCGCCTGTTCCGGGTCGCGGGTGACGACGATGGGGTGGGCCGCGAGCGCGTACGCCACGCCGCGGGAGCGCCGTCGAGCACGCCCAGGGGACCATGCTCCGGGCGGGGGTCCCGGCAGGAGGCGCGAGCGCGGGGTCGGTTGCGGCACAGTCATGGTCGCGCTGCTCACCTCCTGTCGCGCACGCTCGTTCCGGGCCGGGTGGACGGACGTCCGTGCAGGTCAGCGCGGCGATCCGTCACTCACGACGGTACGCGGAGCCGCCCCGTCATCATGCGCGATGGTGACACGACGTTGCGGTTTCTCGATAGTGCAGGTGGGTTCGACGCCCGTACGGTCGAGACCGGTCCGTCGACGTCGACAGGGAAGGGAACCGATCATGGCGCCGCCATCCGATCCCAGCGACAGGGGAGTGAGCGAGCTCGCCGCGCGCCTGTCCGACCCCAAGGTGGCCGAGGCCCTCACCACGGTGCTCGAGCACGCCGACCTGCTCGCGGTGCTCGTGGAGGGGCTCGACGGGCTCCTGCGCCGCACCGAGCTCATCGGTGAGAACGTCACCGATGTGGCGCGCGAGGCGGTGTCGATGGCGGTCGCCCAGCCGTACTACAAGGACGCCGTCAACCTGCCGTACACGCAGATCGCCACGAGCCTCGTCGAGGTCGCGGCCGTCGTGCCGCGCGCCGTGCCGGGTCTGCTGCACTTCGTCAACTCCGGCGTCATCGAGAACGTCATCGACTCCGACATGGTCACCCCCGAGGCGGTCGACGCCGTGTCGGTCGTGGCCCGCGGGATGGTGCGCGGCACCGACCGGTGGCGGGTCGCCCCGCTACCGGTCACCGGCCCTGTCACCCTCACGCGCTTGCTGCGTGACGCCGATATTCAACGTGCCATCTCCTACGCGGCGTGCGTGGCCAAGGCGGTCGGCCAGGAGTTGGCCGTTCACCAGGCGCACCACGCGACGACCGCGACCACCACGCCCACGACTCGTTCGGCCTGACCGGAAGGATTCGCGATGTCCACCGTCCTGTGGCTCCAGGGAGGAGCCTGCTCCGGCAACACGATGTCGTTCCTCAACGCGGAGGAGCCGAGCGTCGTCGACCTCATCGTCGATTTCGGGTTGGAGGTGCTGTGGCACCCCACCCTCGGCTTGGAGATGGGTGAACCCGCCCAGAAGATCTTCCGCGACTGCGTCTCCGGTGAGCAGCAGCTCGACATCTTCGTGTTCGAGGGCAGCGTCATCAAGGGCCCGAACGGCACCGGCCTCATGGACTCCTTCGCGGAGCGGCCGATGTACGAGTGGGTCGCCGAGCTGGCGAACGCCGCCTCGATCGTCGTCGCCATCGGGGACTGCGCCACCTACGGCGGGTTGCCGACGGTGCCGCCCAACCCCTCGGAGTCGACGGGTCTGCAGTTCCACCGCCGCGACAAGGGCGGATTCCTCGGCGCCGACTTCGTCAGCAAGTCCGGCCTGCCGGTCATCAACATCCCCGGCTGCCCCGCCCACCCGGACTGGATCAGCCAGATCATCGTCGCGCTCGCCACCGGACGCGGCTCCGACATCGCGTTGGACGAGTTCCACCGGCCGCAGACGTTCTTCACGAGCTTCACGCAGACCGGCTGCACCCGCGTGCAGTACTTCGAGTACAAGCAGTCGACGATGAGCTTCGGTGAGGGCACCCGCACCGGCTGCCTGTTCTACGAGCTGGGCTGCCGCGGTCCGATGACGCACAGCCCGTGCAATCGCATCCTGTGGAACCGGCAGTCGAGCAAGACCCGCGCGGGTATGCCGTGCACGGGCTGCACCGAGCCCGAGTGGCCGTTCGGGGATCTCATGCCCGGCACGGTGTTCGCCACCCAGAAGGTCTCGGGGACCATCCCCAAGGAGGTCCCCGAGGGCGTCGACCACCTCTCCTACATGGCTCACGCCGCCGCGGCCCGGGTCGCCGCACCCCAGTGGAGCAAGGAGGACATGTTCGTCGTCTGACGACCACGTCCGGCCCCGCCATCAGCGAATCGACCACGACAAGGACGCACCATGACCACCCTCGACATCAACGTCAGCCCGCTCGGCCGCGTCGAAGGCGACCTCGACGTCCGCGTCACGATCGAGGACGGCGTCGTCACCTCCGCGTACACGGAGGCGGCGATGTTCCGCGGCTTCGAGACCATCCTGCGCGGCAAGGACCCCCAGGCCGGCCTCATCGTCACCCCGCGCATCTGCGGGATCTGCGGCGGCTCTCACCTGTACAAGTCCGCGTACGCCCTCGACGTGGCGTGGCAGACGCACCTGCCGCCCAACGCGACGCTCATCCGCAGCATCAGCCAGGCGTGCGAGACGTTGCAGTCGATCCCGCGGTACTTCTACGCGATCTTCGGCATCGACCTGGCCCACCCCAACTACTCCTCCTCGCCGCTGTACGAAGAGGCCGTGCGCCGGTTCAGCGTCTACACCGGCACGTCCTACCAGAAGGGCGTGACCCTCTCGAACAAGCCGGTCGAGGTGTACGCGATCTTCGGCGGGCAGTGGCCGCACAGCTCGTTCATGGTGCCCGGCGGTGTCATGTGTGCGCCGACCCTGTCGGACATCACCCGCGCCACCGCGGTCATCGAGCACTGGGGCCGCACGTGGCTGGAGGGGCAGTGGCTCGGCTGCACGGTCGAGCGGTGGCTGGAGAACGAGACCTGGCAGGACGTCCTCGACTGGGTGGAGGAGAAGCCGGAGCACCGGGAGTCCGACTGCGGGTTCTTCATCAGGTACGCCCAGGACATCGGCCTCGACACCTACGGGCAGGGCCTTGGCAACTACCTGTCGGCGGGCACCTACTTCGACCCCGAGTCGTACATGAACCCGACGATCGACTCCCGCCAGGATTCCCTCATCGGGCGCGGGGGCGTGTACTGCGACGGCGAGTACCACCCCTACGACCAGTGGCGCATCGTCGAGGACGTCACGCACGCGTTCTACCTCGACGGCGACCCGCTGCACCCGTTCGACGGGCGCACCGACCCGGTGCCGGACGTCATGAAGGCCCGTGAGGCCGGCAAGTACACGTGGGCCAAGGCACCGCGCTACGACGTGCCCGGCGTGGGGCTGCGGCCGCTGGAGGTCGGGCCGCTCGCGCGTCGCATCGCTGCGGGTGCCCCCGCCGGTGCGCCGTTCGCCGACGTCGACCCGCTCTTTCTCGACGCGGTGCGTCAGGTCGGGCCCTCGGTCCTCGTCCGCCAGATGGCGCGGATGCACGAGGCCGCCAAGTACTACCAATGGGTGCGGGACTGGCTGCGTCGCATCGACCTGCACGAGTCGTTCTACACCAAGCCCGAGCCGCGCGACGGTCGCGGGTTCGGTGGTACCGAGGCGGCCCGCGGGGCGCTGTCGGACTGGATCACCCTCAAGGACGGCAAGATCGAGAACTACCAGGTCATCACCCCGTCGGGGTGGAACCTCGGGCCGCGCGACCGCCACGGTCAGGCCGGGCCGATCGAGACGGCGCTGGTGGGCACCCCCATCCGCGACCAGAACGACCCCATCGAGCTCGGGCACGTGACCCGCTCCTTCGACGCCTGCATCGTGTGCACCGTGCACGCCTACGACGGGCGCGGCAAAGAGCTCTCCACGTTCGTCGTCAACGGGATGGTGTGAGCGGCCCGGTGAGCGGGGGGTCGGCGCGGGAGCCGGCCCCCTGGGAACTGCTCGACGACGGGTTTCCGGTGCCGGAGGTGCCGTTGCTCGTCATCGGATGCGGCAATCCGTTGCGCGGCGACGACGCGCTCGGACCCGTGGTCATCCGTCGGCTGTTCGACGAAGGTGTACCGCAGGAGGTCGCGCTCGTCGACGGCGGCACCGCGGGCATGGACGTGGCGTTTCGGATGCGGGGCGCCCAGCGGGTCGTCATCGTCGACGCCGCCCGCACCGGCGCAGAGCCGGGCACGATCTACCGGGTGCCCGCGGAGGAGCTGGCCGCGCTGCCCTCGCAGCCCGGCCTCAACCTCCACGCGTTCCGTTGGGATCACGCCCTGTCGTTCGGGCATTGGCTCCTCGGCCCGCACCTCCCGTCCGACATCACGGTCTACCTCGTCGAGAGCGCGTCCCTCGACCCCGACGCCCCCCTGAGCCCACCGGTCGACCGGGCAGCGACCGAGGTCATCGCCCTGTTGCGCCGTGACCACTTCGCCTCGCTGCATCCGTGACCACCGACCCATCCACCTCCGAGCGTGTCACCATCGTGATGACCTGCGTCGATGGCAAGGAGAGCCCATGACCCACCCCGTCGGACTCTTTCCGTTCCCGGCCGGACTCTGCGTCGTCGACGACACGCTCCCCGGCGCGCAGGAGGTGCGCGACGCGCTGCTGGCCGGGGTGCTCCCCGAGCCCTGGCCGGAGTCGTTCGCATGGCTCGCGCTCGCGCACGACGGCGAACCGGCCCGCGCCGCCGCCGCGCTGCCGAGTGAGGGCAGCCGGCCGATCGCGGCCTACAACCGCTACGTCCTCGCGGGCGACCTCGACACTGCCGCCCGCGCCGATGCCGATGCCGGTCTCGCCGCGCTGTGGGACGTCGTCGCCTACAGCACCGGCGAACGCGTCACCCCACCCGCCGACGACGAGGCGCTGCCCGGTGAGGTGCGCGCCATGATCGCCTCGGCGCTCGCGGGCCACGCCGTGCAGGACCGCGACATCGACCGCGCCACCACCCTGCTCACCGGCGGCGCCGACGCGGCGCAGGAGGTCAGCCCCGTCCTTGCTGCCGCGTTACGCGCCGAGGCCGCGGGGCTCCGTCTGGAGCACGGGGGCGATCCCCGGGAGGCGGTCGCCGCCCTCGACGCCGCGCTCGCGGTGCTCGACCCGACCGAGCTGACCACGACCCGCGCCGAGGTCCACCTGCATCGCGGCAGCGCCCGGCACGAGCTCGCGGCCGCCGGAGCGGTGCCCCTGCAGTACGCGGTCGAGGACTACCACGCCACCTTGCGCCTCGTGAGCAAGGACTCCGACCCGCACACGTGGGCCAACGCTCAGCAGGGCCTCGCGACGGCGCACCTGACGATGCCGATGAGCAGCGCGAACGACCGGCTCCGCATCGGCGTGGCCATTCAGGGGCTGCGGGCGGCGCTCGAGGTCTTCACGCGCGAATCAGCCCCCCGGCAGTGGGCCAGCACCACCCTCAACCTTGCCAACGCCCTGGCCTATGCGCCCAGCGCGCATCCGGCGGAGAACCTCGCCGAGGCCGTCGAGTTGTACTCCGAGATCCTCGAGGTGCGCAGCGCCGCGACCGAGCCTCTCGGCCGGGCGCGGGTGCTCGCCAACCTCGGCACGTGCCTGGCCCACCTCGGCCGATTCGACGACGCGCAGACCCGGCTGGAGGAGTCGCGCCGGTTGTTCTCCCGCGCGGGCGACGAGGCGTCGGCGGCGACAGTCGCGCAGGCCATGGCCGACATGACGAGCCACCGGGAGCAGGCGTGAGCGGCACGCACGGCCGCGAGCCGGTCGACCTCAGCGGGTGGAGCCTGGAGCAGGTCGCCCGGCAACTCGACGAGGCCCACGGGCACATCGACGACCTCGACCCGCTGCCGAAGCAGGTCGTCACCGACGGGTTGTCGGCGCTCACCGAACTGCACCGGCGCGCGCTGACGACGATCGTCAAGCGACTCAAGGACGACCCCCGGGGCAAAGAGCTGCTCTTCGAACTCGTCGACGACCCGGGCGTGCGGCTCGTCTTCTCGGCGGCCGGCATCATCCGCCCCGACCCGAGCATCGCCCTGCGTGCGGCCCTGGCCAGGGTGGGCAGCGCTGAACTCGTCGAGCTCACCGCCGACGGTGTCGCGCGTGTGCGGCTCGTCGGCTCCTCCGGATGCGGCTCCACCGGGCATCTGCGTGACGTCGAGGACGCCGCGCTGGCCTGCCCCGGGGTGCGGGCTCTCGAACTCGTGCGCGGCGGGTCGGCGACGGTCATTCCCGTCGAGGCGCTCTTCCGCGCCCCGCAGTGAGCTCCTCGCTGCGACCGCGGGTGCTGTTGGGAGCTCCGGCACCCGGCGGGTTCGCTCTGCCTGATGCCCACCCGCACGCGCACACGATGTACGGGCCGCGCGGGGTATGGCTCGACGATGACCTGCTTGTCGTCGCCGACACCGGTAACCACCGCGTCATGATCTGGCACGGCGTCCCGACGCGCGATCACGCTGCCGCTGACGTGGTGCTCGGCCAACCCGACGCCACCACCGAAGGGCCGGCGACCGGCGGCCCGGAGGTGGGGATGCGGATGCCGACGGGGGTGATCGTCACCGGTGGCGCTCTCGTCGTCGCCGACGCCTGGCACCATCGACTGCTCGTGTGGGAGAGCGTGCCCACCGCGACGGCGACGCCGCCGGACCGGGTCCTGCTCCAGCCCGACCTCGTCGCCGTCGAGCCCAACCAGGGGCGGCCGAATGCGGCTGCCGAGACGGCGTACTGGCCGTACGGGATCGCCATGATCGACGGCCGGTTCCACGTCGCCGACACCGGCAACCGCCGGGTCCTCATCTGGCGGGGTGGGCTCCCCGAGCCGGGCGTGCCCGCCGAGGTCGTCCTCGGCCAGCCGGATGCCGCCTCCCGGGAGGAGAACCGGGGCGAGGGCGTCGGCCCTGCCTCCTACCGCTGGCCGCACGCCTTCGCCGCGACCGGGGGTGGCCTGCTCGTCGCGGACGCGGGCAATCACCGCCTCCTGCACTACACGACCCACCCGGACGTCGACGGGCCCGCGGACCTCGTCATCGGGCAGCAGAGCGACGACGTCTCCGACGAGTTCCCCTACATGCCGCAGCGCGGCCGCATCCGGTTCCCGTACGGCCTCACGCGGTTCGGCGACGGGCTGGCGGTGGCCGACACGGCGAACAACCGGGTCGTTCTCACCGACCGCTTGCCCGGTGCGGGTCGGCTGGTCGCCGACACCGTGCTCGGTCAGAGCGACCCGCACAGCGGTGCCGAGAACCGCGGCGCGGGCGTGCTGCCGGACTCGATGTGCTGGCCGTACGCCGTGCACGGCCACGGCGATGTCCTCGTCGTCGCCGACACCGGCAACAATCGGGTCGTGGTGTGGGAGCGTGAGTGAGATTCGGCGGGCTATCACGATCGTCGGCGTCGTGCAGGGGGTGGGGTTCCGGCCGTTCGTCGCGGGCTTGGCCGCGCGGCTCGAGCTCACCGGGCACGTCGGCAACGACGCCACCGCGGTGTTCGTCGAGGTGCAGGGGCCGACCGAGCGCGTGGTGGCCTTCGAGCAGGCGCTCACGGCCGAGAAGCCACCGCTCGCGCACATCCTCGACGTCGCCTCGCGCGAGGTGCCGGTCGTGGCGGGGGAGGGGGAGTTCGTCATCGTCGCGAGCCGCGAGGCCACGGGTGGCCGGACGCTCGTGCCGCCCGACGTCGCCGTCTGCGACTCCTGTCTCGCCGAGTTCGCCGACCCCCGCGATCGTCGTCACCGTCACCCGTTCATCACGTGCACCGACTGCGGCCCGCGAGCGAGCATCATCCGCGACCTGCCGTACGACCGACCCGCGACGACGATGGCAGACTTCGCCCTGTGCGAGCGGTGCGCCGTCGAGTACCGCGACCCGACCGACCGGCGCTATCACGCGCAGCCGATCTCCTGCCACGACTGCGGGCCGCGCCTGACGTGGCGGGCCGGGGAGGCCACCCTCCACGGCGGCGGACGTGACGCCGACGCCCGGGTGCTCGCCGCGGCCGCCGACGTCCTGCGTGGCGGGGGCATCGTCGCGGTCAAGGGAATCGGCGGGTACCACCTCGCGTGCGACGCCACCGATGACGCCGCGGTGGCGCGCCTCCGGGAGCGCAAGCGTCGCCCTGACCGGCCGCTCGCCGTCATGACACCCGACCTCGCGAGCGCCACCCGGTTCGGGCGTATCGAAGCGCCCGCCGGTGAAGCCCTGTGCTCGGCGGCCCGCCCTATCGTCCTCGTACCGGTCGCGGAGGAGGCTCCCCTCGCCGCGTCGGTGGCGCCGGGCCTGGAGGAGGTGGGGCTTCTTCTGCCGTACGCCCCCCTGCACCACCTCCTCTTCGCGGCCCTCGCCGACGCGGGGGTCGTCGCGCTCGTCATGACCTCGGGCAACGCCGCCGGGGCGCCGCTGGTGTTCGAGGACGACGACGCCCTGGCCAGGCTCACCTCGGTCGCCGACGGGTTGTTGTTTCACGACCGTCCTATCGCTGTTCCCATGGAGGACTCCGTCGTCGCCGCGCTCGGTGGTGACGTGGCACCGGTGCGACGCTCGCGGGGCTACGCTCCGCTACCGCTCCCGTTAGGTCGGACCGGGCGGCCCGACGAGCCGGTCGTCCTGGCCGTGGGGGCCGAGCTCAAGAACACCTGCGCGTTGCTGCGCGACGGTCTCGCTTTTGTGTCGGCACATCTCGGTGACCAGGAGACTCTCGCCGCACAGCGCGCTCATGACCGCGGTTTGGCGCAGCTGCTCACCCTCCACGACGCGCGTCCTGCTCTCATCGCCTGCGATGCCCACCCGGGGTACGCGACGCGAGCGAAGGCCCACCGTCTGGCGCAGGAGTGGGATGTTCCCACCCTCGACGTGCAGCACCATCACGCCCACCTGGCCTCCCTCGCCGCCGAGCACGCGATGCTCGACACCGACCTCGTGGGAATCGTCGCCGACGGCACTGGGTACGGCTGCGACGGGACGATCTGGGGCGGGGAGGTGTTGCGGCTGAGTCAGGGTGGCGCGCGGGCCGAGCGCCTCGGGCACCTCGCGCCGCTACCGCTGCCCGGCGGAGACGGAGCGGTGCGCCATCCGGTGCGCCTCGCGGCGGCCGCGCTCACCCACGCCGGGGTCGAGGCAGCACGTCTGCGGGTGCTGCTGCCCGATCTCGCCGACGCCGAGGCCACCGCGGTGCCCGCCATGGTGGCCTCCGGGACGCAGGTCGCCCCGACGAGCAGCGCGGGGCGCGTGTTCGACGTCGTCGCAGCCTTGCTCGGGGTGCGTTCGCGGATCACGTATGAGGCGCAGGCGGCGATCGAGCTGGAGGTGCTCGCCCGACGCGCGGGTCCCCGGGGCGCGGGCGCGGGCGAGGGCGGTCTGCCCCTGCCGGTGGAGGAGGGGGTCGCGCGCACGGAGGTCCTCCTGCGTTCCCTCGTCGAGCGATTCGACGGCCGCCCCGGGACCGCGCTGCCTGATGGGGAGCGGGCCTGGCTGGCACGGGCGTTCCACCGTGCCCTCGCCGAGGCGTTCGTGAGCATCGCGGCACCGGCGGCCGATGGCGGGGTGGTCGGCCTCTCGGGCGGTGTCGCGCTCAACCGCATCGTCACCGCCGACGTCGGTGATCTCCTGAACCAGCGAGGGCTCCGCCTGTTGTCCCATCGCCAGGTCCCGGCGAACGACGGCGGCCTGTCCCTGGGGCAACTCGCCGTCGCCCGCGCCACCCTGACTGCGGCGGGTCACCGAGTGTGGCGCCCATGAGGTGGAGCGTCGTCGACGGTGATGCTCCCGTGGACGGGAATCGTCTGGGACCATCGCTGCAGGAAGAAGGTGGTGGTCGGATGTGTCTGGGAATCCCCGGTCGAGTCGTGTCGGTGTTCTCCGAGGGGCCGGCGCGACGGGCTGAGATCGACGTCGTCGGCGAACGTCGTGTCGTGGGAATCGATTTCGTGCCCGACGTCGCGGTGGGGGACTACGTGCTCGCCCATCTGGGCAACGTCATGAGCACGCTGTCGGTCGAGCAGGCCGCCGAGACGATCCGCCTCATGGCCGACACCGGCCTGCTGGAGGAGTTCCCGAGCCTCGACGCGACGCTGGCCGACCTCGACGCCCAGATCGCTCAGGCCGCCAGCCCGGAGCCCGCCGCCCCCTCGAGCGCGTCGTGCACGACGTGCTCGGACGAGGGGCGTGAAGGGGTCGTCCTCGCGGCTCCCTCCGACCCGTTCAGTCCCGCCCGGGTGCGCACCGAGTGCGGTGAGGAGGACGTCGACGTCACCGTCGTCGGACCCGTCAGCCCCGGTGACGTCGTCCTCATCCACGCCGGCGTCGCCATCACCGCCCTCCCGGCCGGTTCGGTCGAGCGCGTCACCGTGGAGGAGCCCGCATGAGGCCGGCCGACGAGCACGCCGCCATCGCCCGCATCGAGCGGGTGCGCGCCCGCGGGCCGCGGCTCATCGAGGAGGTCGTGACGACCGCCCACGGGGCAGGCGGAATCGCCTCGGCGGCGCTGGTCGAGAACGTCTTCGTCGACGCCTTCCGCGGTGACGACACGAGCCATCCCCTCGCCACCCTGGGCGACGCGGCCCTGCTCGACGCGCCGACCGGGCGGGTCGCGCTGACGACCGACTCCTACGTCGTGCAGCCGATCGAGTTTCCCGGCGGATCCATCGGTCACCTCGCTGTCCACGGCACCATCAACGACCTGGCCGTGAGCGGTGCGCAGCCGCGGTGGCTCTCGGCGGCGTTCGTGCTCGAAGAGGGCCTGCCGATCGCCGACCTGCGTCGCATCGTCGACGACATGGCGAGTGCGGCGCGCGAGGCCGGTGTCACGATCGTCACCGGCGACACCAAGGTCGTGCCGCGCGGCGCCGCCGACCGCCTCTACATCACGACTGCCGGCGTCGGTGTCGTGCCGAGCGGGCGCGACCTCGGCGCTCACCGCGTCCGCGACGGCGACGTGCTGCTCGTCTCCGGGGCCATCGGGGCGCACGGCATGGCCGTCATGCTCGCTCGGGGCGGTCTGGGGCTGGAGGCTCCCGAGCTGCGCAGCGACACCCGCGCCGTCCACCACCTCGTCGAGGCCCTGTTGGAGGCCGCGCCAGGCACGGCATGGATGCGGGATGCGACTCGCGGCGGCCTCGGCACCGTCGCCTGCGAACTTGCCCGCGACACCGGTCTGTCGGTCGAGTTGGCCGAGGCCGACCTGCCGGTCGCGCCCGTGGTCGCGGGCGCCTGCGACATCCTCGGCATCGACCCCCTCTACGTCGCCAACGAGGGCTGCTTCGTCGCGGTCGTGCCCGCCGACGAGGCCGATGCCGCCGTCGCGGCGCTGCGTGCCCTGCCCGGTGGCGCCGAGGCCGCGGTCGTCGGTCGCATCGGCGTCGACCCGCCGGCCCAGGTCACCCTCGCCACGCCCTACGGCGGGCTACGCATGGTCGAGCCGCTCGTCGGCGACCCCCTCCCGCGCATCTGCTGACCCGTCACGATCTGAACACCTAGGAGACACCATGTGCCTCGGAATCCCCGGGCTGATCGTCGGCCCCGTCGACGAGAGCGCCCAGAGCGCCACCGTCGACGTCAGCGGTGTACGCCGCGCCGTGAGCACCGCGCTGCTCAACGGCACCCCCATCGGCGACGGGGACTGGGTGCTCGTCCACGTCGGCTTCGCCATGTCGGTCATCGACGAGGCCGAGGCCGCCGCCACCGTCGAGGCGTTGCGGCGCCTCGGGGACGTCTATGACGAGGAGGTCGCCGCGTTCGCCGGTGACATCCCCGAGGATCTGCCCGCAACTGCCGAGGGGGTCCGATGAAGTTCGTCGACGAGTTCCGCGACCCGGCCGCCGCGAAGGTGCTCGTCGAGCGCATCGGTGACCTCGTGCGCGGCAGCGACCGTCGCTACGCGCTCATGGAGATCTGCGGCGGGCACACGCACACGATCTACCGGCACGGCCTGGAGCACCTGCTGCCCGAGGAGGTCGAGATGATCCACGGGCCGGGCTGCCCGGTGTGCATCATCCCGATGGGGCGCATCGACGACGCGCTGTGGCTGGCCGAGCAGCCCGACGTCATCTTCACGTGCTTCGGCGACATGATGCGGGTGCCCGGCACGAACGGCAGCCTGCTGGAGGCCAAGGCCCGGGGCGCCGACGTGCGCTTCGTGTACTCCCCGCTCGATGCGCTGCGCATCGCCGTCGAGAATCCCGATCGGCCGGTCGTGTTCTTCGCTGTCGGGTTCGAGACGACAGCCCCCTCCACGGCCGTGACGCTGCACCGCGCTCGGGAGCAGGGGGTGAGCAACTTCAGCGTGTTCGCCAACCACGTGACGATCGAGCCGCCGATGCGCGCGATCCTCGCCGACCCCCGGCGCCGCATCGACGGCTTCGTCGGTCCCGGACACGTCGCGACCGTCGTCGGCCTGCAGCCGTTTCAGTTCGCGGCGCGGGAGTACGGAGCGCCCGTCGTCGTCGCCGGGTTCGAGCCGCTCGATGTGCTCCAGTCGATCCACATGCTCCTGAGGCAACTCACCGAGGCACGCGCGGAGGTGGAGAACCAGTACGGCCGCGTGGTGCGGCCCGAGGGGAACCCGGCCGCGCTCGCCCTCATGGCGGCGACGCTCACGCCCCGGGAGACGTTCGAATGGCGCGGCCTCGGCCACATTCCGCACTCCGGCCTCGGCGTGCACCCCGACTACGCCGAGTTCGACGCCGAGCAGCGCTACGCCGTGCCCGGGGACCGCGTCGAGGACGCGCCCGCCTGCCAGTGCGGCGAGGTGCTCATCGGTGCCATCAAGCCGTGGGAGTGCGGCGTGTTCGGCACGGCCTGCACCCCGCAGACGCCGATCGGCACATGCATGGTGTCCCCCGAGGGGGCGTGCGCGGCGTACTACACCTACGGCCGTCTGGCCCGGGCCGGTGCCTGATTCACTCGCGGGTGACGAGCGCGGTCGGGCGCTGTTCGCCCGCTACGCGCACTCCCCGAACGCGCTCGGGTACTGCGGCCCGCCGACCGGCGCGGTCCTCGCCCGCGTGGCGGCCGGGGAGTCCGTGGAGCCGGGGCAGGTGGCTCGGGTAGCGGCCGCGTTCACGGGGGCGTGGCCGTATCAGCAGGTCATCGGCGCCATGTCCGGTCTCGACCCGCTCGCCGAGGAGGTCGTGCGGGCCTACTGGACGGGCTCGGACCTGCTCGCCTCGATCGACCGGCGCGCGTTCGGTGAGGCGCTGCTGGAGCGCATCGCGCCCATCGCGGGGCCGATGTGGACCCACCTCACCCCCGACCTGCTCGTCGAGGCGGCGCCCACGCACGCGTTCCACGTGTTCGGGGTGTATCCGTGGTCGCGGCTGCTGGCGACGGGCCGCCCCGAGCCGCTCACCGTGTTGGAGTCGTGCCGCATCGGCTGGGGCGAGGTGATCGAGGTCCGCGACGACGGCCTGCTCGTGCGCGGCCCGCGGTTGGTGCTCGACGGGGCGCTGGCGTTGGGTGGGCCGGTCGAGCGGGTCATCGCCCCCGGCTGGTCGGGCGCCGACGTCGGCGATGTCGTCGCCATCCACTGGGACGCCGCGGTCGAGGTGCTCACCCCCGAGCGTCTGGCCCATCTGGAGCGGGTGACGACCTGGCAGCTCACCGCCTGCGCCCCACGCCTGACAGGGCAGACCGAGGAGGAACGATGACGTCGATCCCGAGCGTGCCGCAGGTGGCCGCGTTGCCGTGTGCCGGGCGGACGGTGGTGCCGCAGGAGTACGTCGACGCGAACGGGCACATGAACATCGCTCCCTACATGCAGATCTACAACGATCACGGCTGGGACTACCTGGGCCGCTTCGGGCTCGGCCCCGATGATGCGCTCGCCGGGACGGCCATGATCTTCGACGTCGAGCACCATCTGCGCTATCTGCGCGAGGTGCACGTGGGAGACACGCTCGCCTCCCGCGTGCGGTTCATCGCCCGCACCGACAAGGCCGTGCAGATGATGATCTACCTCGTCAACGAGACGCGTGACGAACTGGCGGGCACGTTCGAGAGCGTCTCGCTGCATGTCGCGGCCGACACCCGCCGGGTGGCGCCGTTCCCGAAGTCGATCGCCGAACGCCTCGACGCCCAGGTAGCCGCCGATAACGCCATCGACTGGATGAGCACCTCCAAGCTGTCGCTGACCCGCGGTTGAGAGGACGTGGCCGTGTTGCGAGCACGTTCCCGGTCCCCGTCCGAGCCGCACGGCATCTGTAGCCCGGAATGTCGCTCCTGCCATCGTGGTGTGCGCGGCCGACCCTGAGTGCTCAGCTGGACTTGCGCCACACGGCGCCGCGCCCGCTGCCGTCCGGTCGGACTCGCCCGTCAGCCTTCAGTGATTCCAGGACGAGGCGGATGGTGTTGTCACTGATGCCAGGTAGGGCGCTACGCGCATCCGCCAACCGGAAGACGGCTGGAGCCATGTCGACCACCCACGCGCGCACTCGATCCTGTTTGGTGCCCATCGCCGGCTGCGTGAGGGCGCGTTGCTCGAAATCCTCGTAGGCGGCCATGACGGTCGCAGTGAAGTAGGTCAGCCACGGCCACGGGTCGTGCTCGCGCGTGTGCCAGCCGCGAGTAGAGGCAAGCAGACTGTCGTAGTAGTCCTCGGCCGTGGAGGCGATTTGCCGCTCCAGGGACACGTAGCGGCCGACTCCGTACCCACAGTCGGCGAGCAACGCGTTCGTCAAGGCTCTGGCTACGCGACCGTTGCCGTCGGCGAACGGGTGGATCGTCAACAGGTCAAGGACGAACAGACCGACGAGGAGCACCGGGTGATGGGCCGCGCGCACCTGCTCAGCGGCATACCGTTCGACCAGTTCATGGACGTAGTACTCCGTGCGGTTGGCACTCACAGGGCGGAAACGGACATTGACGGAACCGTCCGATGACCGATCGACGACCAGGTTATCGTCGGTCTTGAAGGCGCCGGCCGGCATGGCCGTGTGCGTGTACAGCAGCCGATGCAGGTGGAGGACGAGCCCGATGTTCATCGGCCGCCACTCCTGGGTGAACAGGTAATCGAGCGTGCTGCGGTACCCGGCGAACTCCTGCTCGCTGCGGTTGCGCAGCACGGTCGCCCCGTCGACGACGATCTTGTGGGCACGTTTGGAGTCTGCGACGACGACGCCCTCCAACGCACTGGAGGCCGTGACGGACTCGATGCGCGCCCGGGTCGACAGCTCGGTGAGCAGCGACGGCAGTTGGTGACGGAACAGGTCTTCGCGGCCCCGTCCGACGTCCACGCGGCTCAGGCGCGTCACGACCGAACCCGGCACAGACGCCAGCAACTCGTCGATCACGACGAAGGACTCCACGACACCTCCAAAGATCGCCCTAAACATACCAATGAAGGTCTCGATTGGTGCGTTTAGGTTGACTTCTGGGCTCCGCGGCCCACCTCGACGGCGGCATCCTCGCCTGGGAGGCCGCCGGCAAGGAGATCATCCGCCCCTGACGCCCAGGCGAAGATCGCCGCCACTCATGTGAGGAGCCAGGACAGCAGTCCAGGAAGCCTCAGTGGGGCGATGGCGGTGACGATAGGACGACGAGCGTCGACCTTTGAGTCCCTCCCGGCGTCGACGGCCTGCCAGGACGGCGGGATGCACGCAGGAGCCAAGGAGGGCACCCATGATCAGCACCGGTTCGACAGCGATCAGCGCATCGACCATCGGCGTGTGGCCGACCGTGACGGGGCGAACCTCGCTCGATCAGGCAGGCGCCCAGCAGGCCTCGCCGACGATCGTCTCCGGGGAGAAACTGCTGCGGGAGCGGCTGTTCGGGATCACCGACCCGGACGCGAAGCTCCCTTCGTACACCCAGAGCAGCCGCCCGTCGACCGGCACGTGGGCCGGTTTTCTCAACACCGCCGACCGGGCGATGGTCGCCGATCTCTACGAGCACGCGCAGGTCACGGGGCGCGACCTGGGTGACATCGACGCGCTTGCGCGCGACCTGGGCAACTGGCGCAGCACGATCGGGCCGCAATGGGCGCCGACCGTCGGGTCGATGTTCACGATGACGGGCGACCCACTGGTGCACCTCTTCGACCCCTCGAACGAGCGGATCGCCCAACGCATCGCCGGCAGTCAGGCGCTGCGCGACTCCGGCCTGCCGACGGACTTCGTCCTGCGCCAGATCGACCCGGGCAAGGGCGCCGGGGGCGCGCTCGGGCTCAGCCGCCTCGAGGGCTTGCTGTACGAGCTGTCGCCGTCGGGTTCCGCGCGCTCGGCCGACGGGGGAGCTGGCCTGCCGATCCGCACCCCGGACCTCCTCTCGGCGATGATCAGTGACGGGTCGTTGCAGGTCAAGACCGCGCAGATGCGCAAGGTCAAGGCCGAGAACCCGTGGCAATCGGACTGGCGGATGAACGACCCGCGCGACCTGTTCGAGAGGTTCGAGCACCGCATCGGTGGCCTGGTGCCGATGCTGCAGGAGGACGACAAGGCGATGCTCGGCGCGATGTACGCCGACGCCGAGGACAAGCACGGCGTCGATTCCCCCGAGTTGAAGAAGATCGACGTGCTCGCCCGCAAGCTCGCCACGATGCGGATGGCCGGGATGCTGCTCGATCAGGACAAGCTCAAGACCGAGGATGAACGCTCCGGGCAGCCGCGCACGTCCCTGGCCGAGCGCGGGCAGGAGGCCTACGACCAGGCCATGCGCGAGCCCTTGAACGTCCAGGTCACCTACGTCGGCATCCCCGCCCAGGTCGACGTGCGCGCCTGACCTGCGGCGAGGCCGACGACGTCAGGGCCGCTGGGCGACCAGCTCGATCTCGACGCGGGCGCCGAGGGGCAGGGCCGCGACGGCGACGGTGGTGCGGGCCGGGTAAGGCGTCGCGAAGTAGCTCGCGTAGGCCTCGTTCATCGCCGCGAAGTCGCCCATGTCGGTGAGGTACACGTTGCACTTGACGACGTCGTCCATCCCGAGCCCGCCCGCGGCCAACACCGCGGCGAGGTTGTCCAGGCAGCGCCGGGTCTGTGCGCCGATGTCCCCGTCGATGAGCGCTCCGGTGGCCGGATCCACCGGCGTCTGCCCCGACAGAAACACGAGCGTCCCGGTGTCGATGCCGTGCGAGTACGGTCCGATCGCGGCTCCCCCCTTGGAGGTGATCGCGGTGCGTGTCATGGGGAGACCGATCGTCGAGGGGTCGAGTCCTTGGCAGTCTCTCAGCAGCGGGCGGATAGTGGAGCCATGGTCCTCGACGTCGTCCCAGCGAATCAGGTCGACTGCTCCGAGCTGGACGTGATCTTCGACCGCGGCAGCGCGTCGGACTGCCGATGCCAGCGCTACCGACTCGCCCGCGGCGAGTCGTTCGGTCGGATGCCGGTGGCGGAGCGGGTGGACCGGCTGCGTGAACAGACCCACTGCGGTGACCCTGGCGCCCCGCAGACCAGCGGGCTGGTCGCCCGCCTCGACGGCGAGCCGGTCGGCTGGTGCGCGGTGGCGCCGCGACACGACTACGACGGGCTGGTGCGCAACTCCAACCAGACGGCGTGGCGCGGTCGATCGGAGGACCGCTCCGACGCGAGCATTTGGGCGATCACCTGCCTGTTCGTGCGTCCGGGAGCCCGAGGGCAGGGCGTCGCGCAGGTGCTGGCCACGGCGGCCGTCGACTTCGCCCGCCAGCGGGGCGCCCGCGCCCTGGAGGCCTACCCGGTCACCGTCGCGAACCTCACCTGGGGCGAGGAGCATCCCGGGCCGCTGAGCGTCTACGAGGCCGCCGGCTTCGAGATCGTGCACCGCCCGTCGAAGCGGCGCGCGGTCGTGCGCATCGACTGTTGACTACTACAGCGCTGCCCGCAGCGTCCGCAACGCCTTCGGCCCGAACCCGTGCAGGGCGAGCAGCTCGGCGTCCGAGGCGGCAGCCGCCTGCTGGGGCGTGGTGATTCCCGCAGCCGACAGGGCTCGCCGCGCCGGGGCCGGCAACTCCGCAATCGCGTCGACCGGTTCCCCGAGGTGCTCGGCGACGACCCGCGGCGGCGCGCGGTGCGCCCACGCCTCGGTGATGATCTCGACGAGCTCGTCCCGCTCGATCTCACCCAGGCGGGAGAGTTGCACGAGCACGCCGGGATGTCCGTGAAAGTGCGGGATGTCGATGAACGGCCCGTCGGCCTGAACGAGCGCCTCCTTGGCCGACATGTCCGGCGTGAACACGACGAGGAGGTCCGTGAACGGCTCCCCGGTCTCTGGGTCGATCGCGGTGCCGTGAGGTGCTCGGTACAGCACGAACCCCTTGCCGCTCACCTTCCAGGTGGGCCGGTCACCCCAGGACGTGCCCAACTCCGCACCGGGCAGCGACGCGGCGATGACGTCGACATCGGCGGCGCGAGCAGCGACCATGGCCCACCTCCTTGACCTCCAGTGTCCTCGCAGCGACGTCGTGATGCACGCACCCCCGTTGGTGAGGAGGAGCGTAGCGACGTCTCGACCATCGAGGGCTGACGTGGTGGCGCGGGCGGTGGTCTCGAGACGCTCGCTTCGCTCGCTCCTCGACCAACGAGTGGGGGTCGCTGGCTCTTCCGGCGACAGGCTGGCTCTCAGCCGGTCAGGACCTCGGTGATGGGGACGGTGCCGTCGACGAACTCGATCTGCCGCCCGATCGTGGCGGGTGTGGCGAGTGTCTGCGCGATGACCTGCGCGACGTTGGCGCGGGAGGTGTCGCGGGACTCACCGCTCGGTTGGGGATCGATCGTCCCGCTCGGGGGCTCCGTGGTCAGCGCGCCCGGACCGAGAATCGTCCAGTCCAGCCCGGAGCTGCGCAGGTGCGCATCGGCCGCGGCCTTGGCCTCGGCGTAGTGGAAGAACGGCTCGGACTCCGGGACGCCGTGGTCGAGGCGGGCACCGTGGTAGGACACCATGACGTAGCGCCGCACCCCGGCCTCACGGGCCGCGTCCATCGAGCGGATCGCGGCGTCGCGGTCGACGGCGTACGTGCGCTCAGGGTTACCGCCTCCGGCGCCGGCGCTCCACACGACGGCGTCATGACCCTTGATCGCGTCGCCCAGCCGCTCCGTCGAGGCGGACTCCACGTCGAGCACCAGCGAGCGGGCACCACCCTCCTCGACATCGCGGACATGCTCGGGGTTGCGGATCACCGACGTCACCTCGTGGCCATCCTCGACGAGCAAGGGGGTGAGTAGCAGCGCGATCTTGCCGTGACCGCCGATGACCAGCACGTTCGCCATGACAGCTCCTCATGTTGCCGGGCCCGCGCCGAGCGGGAGGTCCTGCCATCCTCACGCCAGACGGGCTCCGCTGCCACTGCACAGCTCGCCACGCACCGATGCGGGCGCCCAGGCGGGGCCCAGATGCCGCCCCTGCGCGGACCGTTACCGTCAGGTGAGATCCGTTCGTTCGTCGAAGGAGCACCCTATGACCGACGCCACACCACCCACCCGGCGAGGTGCCGGGCCGCGGCCTGACGTGCAGCTCGCCATGGTGCCGACGTGGGGGTCGTACGCGCTCGCCGTGCACGGCGGGGCCGGGCCGCGCCCACGCCCCCTCACGGCGCAGGAGAGCGCCGAGCGGGAGGAGAGCCTGGCCCGTTCCCTGCGTGCGGGTGAGGAGGTCCTCGCCGCAGGCGGTTCGGCGGTGGACGCCGTGTGCGCCAGCGTGGTCGAACTCGAGGATTGCGCGTTCTTCAACGCGGGCCGCGGCGCAGCGCTGACGACAGATGCTCGCGCCGAGCTGGACGCCTGCGTCATGGCCGGCGATCGCTCCTCCGGGGCGGTGGCGGCGGCGAGGGACGCCCGCAACCCGGTGCTGGCCGCCCGGTCGGTGCTGGACCAGACCCCGCACGTGCTCATCGCCGACCCATCGGTCGAGCAGCTCGCCGAGTGGGGATGCCTCACCGCCGACCAGGACTGGTTCGTCACCCCGCGCCAAGAGGCGGCGATCGCCCGACTGCTCGAAGAGCGCAGCCACGGCACCGTCGGGGCCGTCGCCCGCGACAAGGGCGGCCACGTCGCGGCAGCCACCTCGACGGGCGGCATCACCGGTCAGCTGCCCGGACGGGTCGGGGACACCCCACTCGTCGGCGCGGGGACTTTCGCCGACGACGAGACGCTCGCCGTCTCCGGCACGGGCACGGGTGAGTTCTTCGTGCGGGGCGTCCTCGCGCACGACCTTCATGCCCGGCTCCGCTACGCGGGCGCCACCGCGGAGCAGGCGTGCTGCGATGTCCTCGACGTCCACCTCGGCGACCACGGCGTCGACGGCGGCGTCATCACGACCGACCCCGCCGGCAACCTCGTCATCGCCTGGAACTCCGCGGCCATGTACCGCGGCTGGCTCACCGCCGACGGCCCCGTCACCCACACCTGACAACTCGCCTCATCTGCTCAGACCGTGTGTGAAACACACGGTCTGAGCGTTCGAGCGGGGAGGGTTCAGCGGGCGGCCACCACCTGGGCCGCCTGGCGAGCGATCTCCCACTCCTCATTGGTCGGGACGACCCACGCCTGCACGCGGCTCGCGTCGGTGGTGATGCGTCGCTCCTGGCCGCGCAGGCCGCTGTTCGCGCCGGCGTCGAGCTCGACCCCGAACACGCCGAGCCGCTCCAACACGAGGGCCCGGACCTCGTCGTCGTTCTCACCGACGCCCGCCGTGAACACGATGGCGTCGAGTCCGCCCAGCACGGCCGCGAAGGCCCCGACGTAGCGGACCAGCCGGTGGATGACGACGTCGAGCGCCAGCGCCGCGTCGGGGTCACCGTCGGCGCGGCGCGCCATGACTTCACGCATGTCCGCCGACCCGGCGAGCCCGAGCAGCCCTGATTCTTTGGACAGTGCCCGGTCGAGCTCGGCGGGGGTCATGCCGCCTGCAAGCAGGTGGCCGGCGATGCCGGGGTCGAGGTCGCCGGGGCGGGTGCCCATGACGAGCCCTTCGAGAGGGGTGAGCCCCATGGAGGTGTCGACCGAGCGGCCGCCGTCGACGGCGGTGGCACTCGCGCCGTTGCCGAGGTGCAGGACGACGGTCTTGACGTCGGCGAGGTCGCACTCCATGAGCTCGGCGACCCGCCGCGACACGTACGCGTGCGACGTGCCGTGGAACCCGTAGCGGCGCACGAGCTTCTCCTCGCGCCACGCCTTCGGCACGGCGTAGGTGGCGGCCGCCTCGGGCATCGTCTGGTGGAACGCGGTGTCGAAGACGGCCACCTGTGGGGTGTCCGGGAACGTCGCGGTCGTGGCGGCGATGCCCTGAAGGTTGCCGGGGTTGTGCAGCGGCGCCAACGGCACGAGCCGCTCCACGGTGGCGGTGACGGCGTCGTCGATGACGACCGGGTCGGCGAACTCGGAGCCGCCGTGCACGACGCGGTGCCCGACGGCGACGAGGTCGACGGCAGCAAGGTCAGGCCCGTGCGTGGCGAACGCCTCGTTGAGCAGGTCGATGGCGGCGACGTGGTCGGCCACGGGCAACTGCCGCTCGTGGCGTTGCCCGTCGACCTCGTGCCGGATGCGGCCGGACTCCAACCCGATGCGCTCGACGAGGCCCTTGGCGTAAGAGGTGCCGGTGTCGGGGTCGACGAGCTGGTACTTGAGGGAGGAGGAACCGGCGTTGACGACGAGAACAGCGTGCATGGTCATCCCTTGGCCTGGATCGCGGTGATGGCGACGGTGTTGACGATGTCCCGCACGGTGGCGCCGCGGGAGAGGTCGTTGACGGGAGCGTTGAGGCCCTGCAGCACCGGTCCGACGGCGACCGCCGAGGCGCTGCGCTGCACGGCCTTGTACGTGTTGTTGCCGGTGTTGAGGTCGGGGAACACGAGCACGGTGGCCCGCCCCGCGACGGGTGAGTCCTTGAGCTTGGTCGCCGCCACGGCCGGGTCGACGGCAGCGTCGTACTGGATCGGCCCCTCGATGAGCAGGTCCGGTTCGCGCTCACGCACGATGGCGGTCGCGTCGCGCACCTTCTCGACGTCGGCGCCGCTGCCGGAGCCGCCCGTGGAGTAGGACAGCATCGCCACGCGCGGTTCGACCCCGAACTGGGAGGCGGTCTTCGCCGAGGTGATGGCGATGTCGGCGAGCTGCTCGACGCCGGGGTCGGGGTTGATGGCGCAGTCGCCGTACACGAGCACCTTGTCGGCCAGGCACATGAAGAACACGCTGCTGACGACGGAGACGCCCGGGGAGGTGCGGATGAACTCCAGCGCCGGGCGGATCGTGTGGGCGGTGGTCGTGATCGACCCCGACACCATGCCGTCGGCGTCCCCGGCCTTGACCATCATCGTGCCGAAGTAGGTCGGGTCGACGAGACGGTCGAGGGCGGCGTCCACGGTGACGCCCTTGTGGGCGCGCAACTCCGCGTACGTCTCGGCGTAGGACTCCCGCAGCTCGCTGGTGCGTGGGTCGATGATCGTGGCCTGCTCGAGCCCCAGGCCGAGCTTGGACCCGCGGGAGCGGATCTGCTTCTCGTTGCCGAGGAGGGTGAGGCGGGCCGTGCGGCGGGAGAGCAACGTGTCGGCGGCGCGCAGGATGCGGTCCTCGACGCCTTCGGGCAGGACGATGTGCGCTTCGGCGGCGCGGGCGCGGGCCATGATCTGGTGCTCGAACATGAGCGGCGTCACGACGCGGGGCAGGGCGCCAGGTGTCTCGTGGGTGCCGTGCCCGTTGAGGAAGGTGTCCATGTCGACGTGGTCGTGCACGAGCGAGCGCGCGTGTTCGATCTTGCGGGTCGACTGCGGGTTGATGCGCCCCTTGACCTCGTACATCGCCATGGCCGTCGACATCGTGCCGCCCTCGCACGCGACGATCGGCACCTCGACTTCGAGACCTTCGACGAGGCGGGAGATCTGCTCCGAGGGGAGGAACCCGCCGTTGAGGATGACCCCGGCGAGGGTGGGGAACGTCGATGAGCGGTGGGCGCAGATCGCGGCCAGCAGCACCTCTTCGCGGTCGCCGGGGCAGATGAGGACGTTGCCGTCGCGGAGCCGGTCGAGCACGTTGGGCATCGTCATGCCGGCGACGACGAGACCGGTGGACTCGCGGTCGAGCAGCGCCTCGTCACCGGCGATGACGCGGCCTCCCACCGACGCCATGAGGTCGCGCACGGTGGGGGAGGCGAGCAGCGGGTCGGCGGGAACGGCGAACACCTGCGGCGCCGCGCCGTCGAGGGAGTCGAGCTGGCCGCTGATCGCCCGCTGGACGTCGTGCAGCCGGTCGGAGGGGACGCGGTTGGCGAAGACGGCGCTGACCTCCGCGTGCCGCGAGCGCGCCTCCAGCACACTCACGAGAGCGGCTTTCGCGGCGTCGTCGGGGGAGGCGGTGACGGGGACGACGAGCAGCATGCTCGCGCCGAGGTGGGCGGCGAGCGCAGCGTTGGTGGAGAACTCGGCCGGTGCGGGCACGCCGGTGAAGTCGGAGCCGACGACGAGGACGGTGTCGTGCTCGGCCGCGAACGCGTGGTAGCGCTCGACGACCGTGCTGATCGCGGCCTCGGTGCGCAGGTTGATCTCGTCGTAGGTCACGCCGACGGCGTCGTGCAACTCGGCGGTCGACGTCGTCAGGGGATGGAGGAGTTCGAGGATGGGGTCGGAGTGTCGATCGGAGACGACGGGTCGGAAGACACCGACTCGACCTCCTCGAGCGCAGAGTTCGGCGAGAAGCCCGACGGCCAGGGCCGTCTTGCCGGAGCTGGCTTCGACGGACGCGAGGTAGAAGCTGCGAGTCACGTTGCCCAACGATATCCGGCATCCGAACCGCTCACCTCACGCACGGTCGGCATGGGACGTGACCTCGACCGCCGGCGTTGTTGCCCCGCCTGATCTGCGGGCGAGGGGTGGCCGGGCCATGATGGGACGGAGTTCACGAGGCCGGTCGCCGGAAGTGCTGGTCGGAAGGGACGTGATGAGCGGTGTCCGAGAGTGCGATTCGGCAGGTGCGTGGTTGCCGCTACGGGGGTGGGGCGTCGCAGACGCTCGATCTCACCCTCCCCTGCGGGCACGGCGGGCCTCGACCCGTGGTGCTGTTCATCCACGGCGGCGCGTGGGAGTCCGGCTCGCGGGTGATGATCGACACGGTCGAGGATCAGAACGTGGCTGCCATGCGCGACGCGTGGCTCTCCCGCGGATGGGCGACGGTGAGCATCGACTACCGGCTGTTGCATGAGGCGCGGATGCCGGCGCAACTCCACGACGCGAAGGCCGCGGTGCGGTGGGTGCGGGCCCACGCGGAACGCTACGGACTGGATGAGGGGCGCATCGCCGTAGCCGGAGAATCTGCCGGGGGTCACTTGGCGCAACTGCTCGGCACGACGCGCGGGCAAGCCGGCTTCGAGGGTGAGGAGGGGACGCCGGGGTCGAGTGACGTGGTGGCGGTCGTCAGCTTCTACGGCGTCTCTGATCTGGGCCGTCTGGTCGCGGATCGGGTGCGGGCCGGGTGTGGCCCGGGTAGCGCGGGGGCGGACTCGCCGGAGGGGCGGCTCATCGGTGCCGACCCGGCGTCGGAGGCGGGGTCGCGGGCTGCGGCTGAGGCGAGCCCTCTGACCCACATCTCGTCGGGGTCGGCGCCGACGCTGTTCATTCACGGCCGGCAGGACTGCGTCGTCCCGCACGCCCAGTCCGAGCGCGCCGCCGCCGCGCTGGAGAAGGCCGGTGTGACGACGCAGCTCGTCCTGCTCGACGGCGGTCACGCCGAGTCCCGCTACTACGCGCCGCCCGAGATGCAACGCACGGTCGTCGACTTCCTGCGTCCCTACCTGGAGGAGTGAGCACTCTCCCCAGGTGGGTCGACGAGGAGCGCCACCCCACCCCCCGTTGGTCGAGGAGGAGCGAAGCGACGTCTCGAGACCACCGCGGCTATCGCTTGTGAGGACATCGGTCTTGCGATGCGTCGCATCAGAGGTCGGTGCCGGTCTCCCGAACACCGAGGTCCCACACTTGCCGGGCCAGGTGAGGGTTCGACGCCGGCACCGAGCGGCCGGCGAGAGCCGGTTCGCCGCGCAGCCCGCCTGTGCCTCCAGGGCCGACGTAGCTCACCGGGGGTAGGTCTGCGGTCGCGGCGATGAGGAGCGAGCGGGCGGCGACAGCGGCCGGTTGCGCGAACGCGGAGCAGACGGCGGTGATCGCGCGGTTGAGGCGCGGGTCCGGTGTGGCGTTCTGCAGGTTCGTCAACGCCCAGCCGGGATGAGCCAGCTGTACCGATACATCACGGTCGAGTGCGCGCAGGCGGCGGTCGAGGTCGAGGGCCCACAGCATGTCGGCCAGCTTCGACTGGCCGTACGCGGCCCCGATCGACCAACGCCGTGTGCGGAAGTGAGGATCCTCGAGGTCGACACGGGCACCCCGGTGGGCGTCCGACCCGACGATGACGATGCGGCCACGCACCCGATCGGCGATGAGGTTGGTGAGCGCGAACGGACCGAGAAAGTTGGTGGCGAGCATGAGCTCGTGCCCGTCCTCGCTCTCCTGGCGGGAGTGCGTGACGGCACCCGCGTTGTCGACGAGGACGTCGATCGACTCGCTCACCTGGTCCGCTGCCTCACGGACGGCGGCTTGAGAGGCGAAGTCGACCGCGACGACCCCCGCGGCGCCGATCTCGGCGGCCGTGTCGGTGCCGCGCTCCTCATCGCGGGAGGTGATGAGCACCCGGGCACCGGCCGCGGCGGCCTCGCGGGCCACTTCACGACCGACGCCGTTGGTGGCGCCGGTGACGAGCCACGTGCGACCGGACTGATCGGGCAGAATGACAGGCGCGTTGCGAGGGCTCATGCGATCACTGTCCCACCCCTGAGCGAGACCCGCCCCCCGCCCCCCGTTGGTCGAGCAGGAGCGCCGCCCCGTTGGTCGAGGAGGAGCGAAGCGACGTCT
>JAUNTP010000204.1 GCA_030538585.1 Mobilicoccus sp. | reverse complement strand
AGCGTCTCGAGACCATCGAGGACTTGACGCAGTGGCCGACCTCCGCAGTACTGCCACCCCGTCAGAGCACGATGGTGTCGAGAGGCGCGCTTCGCTCGCTCCTCGACCAACTGTGGGGTGGGGTGACCTCATCGACGCGTGCTGCGTTGCCCCCAATCAGCCGGGTTGATGGTTCGAGCGGGGCGCGGTGTCTGGATCAGCCAGCCGGAGTCGGTAGCGTTCGCGGTGAGCACACGTGCCCTCCGGAAGGAACACCATGTCGAACGTCGACACCACCGCCCTCGCCGCCGCCCGCGACACCGCCACGAGCCGCTACGAGGAGTTCAAGGCCTCCGGGCAGAAGCTCGACATCACCCGCGGCAAGCCGTGTGCCGACCAGCTCGACCTCAGCGAGGACATGCTCGCCTCCCTCGCACCCGGCGATCACAGCACCGACGCCGAGGGCGACCTCCGCAACTACGGGGGCGCACCTCAGGGCGTCAAGGCGCTGCGGGAGATGTTCGCCCCCCTCGTCGACGTGCCGGCCGACCAGCTCGTCGCCCGCGACAACTCCTCCCTGGCGCTCATGCACTTCTGCGTCGCGAGCTCCTTCTTCCAGACCCTCCCCGGCGGGGATGCCCCCTGGGCGGGTCAGCAGGTCACCTTCCTCGCCCCCTCGCCCGGCTACGACCGCCACTTCGCCGTGTGCGACGAACTCGGTGTCGGCCTCACCACCGTCGCCATGACCGATGAGGGCCCCGACATGGACGAGGTCGAAGCTCTCGTCGCGAACGACGCCGGCATCAAGGGCATCTGGTGCGTGCCCAAGTACAGCAACCCCACCGGCGTCACGTTCTCCGAGGAGGTCGTGCGCCGCCTCGCCGCGATGCCGACCGCCGCAAGCGACTTCCGCATCTACTGGGACAACGCCTACGCCATCCACCACCTGGGCACCCGAGGCGACGAGCAGGACACCCTCCCCGACCTCCTCGCCGCCTGCGCGCAGGCCGGCAACCCCGACCGGGCGTTCGTGTTCGCCTCCACCTCCAAGGTCACCTTCGCGGGCGGTGGCGTCTCCTTCTTCGGTGGATCGCCCGACAACGTCGCGTGGTTCCTCAAGCGCGACGGGCTGCGCTCCATCGGCCCGGACAAGCTCAACCAGCTCCGCCACGTGCGCTTCTTCGGCGACACCGCCGGTATCGAGGAGCACATGCGCAAGCACGCCGAGATCCTCGCGCCCAAGTTCGAGGCCGTCGGCAAGGCCCTCCAGGCGGACCTGGGCGGCCTCGGCATTGCCGAGTGGAGCGACCCCCAGGGCGGCTACTTCGTCAACCTCGACGTCGTGCCCGGCACCGCGAAGCGCGTCGTGCAGCTCGCCAAGGAGGCCGGGGTCGCCCTCACTCCCGCCGGTGCCACGTTCCCCGGCGGCAACGACCCGGACGACCGCAACATCCGCATCGCCCCCTCATTCCCGACCACTGACGAGCTGACCCGCGCCCTCGACGTGCTCACCACGTGCGTCGTGCTCGCCGCCGCCGAGAAGCTCCTCGACTGAGACACGCCGGCTCATGACCGACGCGCTCCCCGCTTGGATCGAGTACCGACCTCGGCCGTTTCCCGACGCCAACTTCCTGCTCCTGCACGGCGCCCGACCCGCGTTGGTCGACAGCGGGTTCGTCGCCCACGCCCACGAGACCCACGCGTGGGTGAGCGAGCGTGTCGGGGGTGCGGACCTCGTCGTCAACACCCACTGGCACGCCGACCACGTGGGCGGTAACGGCCTTTTCCAGCAGCGGGGGAGCGGCATCGCCGCCGCTGCGCCCGATCACGACGCCATCAACCGTCGCGACCCCGGCTGCTGCGTCGCCGAATACCTCGACCAGCCGGTCGCGCCCTACACGGTCGACATCCCCCTGCGCGACGGCGACCGCATGGACCTCGGCGAGGCCACGTGGGAGATCATCGCCACGCCCGGCCACACCGCCGGGCACCTCGCCCTCTGGCAACCGGAGGCGGGCGTCCTCGTCGTCGGTGACGCCGTCTCCACCTACGACGTCGGCTGGGTCGCGCTCGCCCTCGACGGCACCGACGCGACAGCCACCGCTATGGCCTCCCTCGAACGGATGGCGGACCTGCCGGCCACCACCGTGCTCCCCGCGCACGGGCCCGCGCCGACCGACGTAGCCGCGTTCTTCGCCAAGGCCCACACCCGCGCCTCCCGGCTCGTCGACGACCCCGACGGGGCGGTCTGGTACGGCGCCCGACGCATCCTCGCCTACGCCCTCATGATTCGTGACGGCATCCCCACCGACGCGATCGAGGAGTACCTGCTCGCCCGCGCGTGGGTGCGCGACGCCGCTCGCCTGCTGCGCCGCGACGCCGAGGGCTTCGTCGACGAACTCGTCCGCGGGATGGTCGACGCCGGCGCTGTCGTGCTCGACGGAGGCCGCCTCAAGGCAGCCGCCGACCACACCCTCGTCGACCCCTACCCGCAGGTGCCGTGGCCCCGATCGTGGCCCGATGCGCCTGCCACGACACCCGAGCCACCCGAGTCGCAGACGACGCCCGAGGAGACACCATGAGCACCGATGACCTCGACACCAGGATCCGCGACTCCTTCGCGCGGCAGGGCCTCATGGCGCACCTCGGCGCCGAGCTGACTCACGTCGCCGACGGTGAGGTGACGATCGAGCTGCCGTTCCGCGACGAGCTGACCCAGCAGCACGGCTTCTTCCACGCCGGCAGCACCACCTCGATCTGCGATTCGGCGTGCGGGTACGCCGCCTTGACGACGATGCCGCCCGGCGCCGAGGTGCTCTCGATCGAGTTCAAGATCAACCTCATGGCACCGGCCGCCGGGGCGCGGCTCATCGCCCGCGGCACGGTCGTGCGCGCAGGGCGCACCATCGTCGTCTGCCAGGGTGACGTGTACGCGGTGAAGGACGGCGTGGAGAAGCACTGCGCCGCGATGATCGCCACCATGATGTGCATGATGCCGAGGGACTGAACCCCTCACCGCGCGACCGTTGGGCGCGCCTGCGTGCTCGCTCGCCGCTGGCCCCGGCCCAAACTCCGGTGAGGCCCATCTCACACTCCGCAGACGTGGTACCAAGTCGGCTATCACGCTGCCGCGACGCGGCCCGCGTTCCCCTATCAGGCTCATCCGTCAAAGGAGCGAAATGGCCACTACACCCACGTCGGCCAAGCGCGAGGTGTTCACGGGTCGGTCCGCGTTCATCTTCGCGGCCGTCGGTAGCGCCGTCGGTCTGGGAAACATCTGGCGTTTCCCCTACGTCGCCTACGAGAACGGCGGCGGCGCGTTCATCATCCCCTACCTCGTGGCCCTCGTCACCGCAGGTATCCCGCTGCTGTTCCTCGACTACGTCCTCGGCCACCGTTACCGGGCCAGCCCGCCGCTGGCGCTGCGCTCGATGAGCCGCTTCACCGAGCCGCTCGGCTGGCTGATGGTGCTCATCCCGTTCGTCATCGCCATCTACTACGCGGCGATCATCGGGTGGGCGATGTCGTACTTCGTGTTCTCGTTCACCACCGCGTGGGGCAGCGACCCGGAGGCGTTCCTCTTCGGCGACTACCTGCAGTTCAACGGTGAATACACGCTGACCAGCCCGTTCGTGCCCGGTGTGCTCATCCCCATGGTCATCGTGTGGGTCGTCACCCTCGCCGTGCTGCTGCTCGGTGTGCAGAACGGCATCGGCCGCTTCAACATGATCTTCATCCCGCTGCTCGTCGTCGTCTTCCTCGGCCTGTGCGTGCGCTCCCTCACCCTCGAGGGCGCCATGGTGGGCCTCGACGCCTTCTTCAGGCCCGACTTCGAGGCGCTCTCGAACCCGTCGGTGTGGGTGGCGGCCTACGGCCAGATCTTCTTCTCGCTGTCGGTCATGCTCGGCGCGATGCTCACCTACGCCTCCTACCTCAAGCGCCGCACCAACCTCACGGGCTCCGGCCTCGTCGTCGGGTTCTCCAACTCGGCGTTCGAGATCCTCGCCGGTATCACCGTGTTCGGCGCCCTCGGCTTCATGGCCGTGCAGGCGGGCGTCAACGTCGACGAGGTCGCTGCGGGCGGCATCGGCATGGCGTTCATCGCCTTCCCGACCCTCATCAACGAGATGGCCGGTGGCCCGATCTTCGGTGCCCTCTTCTTCGGGTCGCTCGTCTTCGCCGGTCTGACCTCGCTCATCTCCCTCGCGCAGGTGCCGATCGCGACGATCCGCGACAAGACCGGCATGGGCGACCGCACCTCCACCCTCGTGGTCGGTGGCCTCATGGCGCTCGCCTCCTGCGCGACCATGCCGACCATGGCGGGCCTCAACCTCCTCGACGTCGTCGACGCGTTCGTCAACACCGTCGGCATCGTCGGTATCGCGCTGCTCGCCTGCATCCTCGTCGCCTGGGTGGCGCGCAAGCTGCCGCTGCTGCGCGATCACCTCAACGCCGTGTCGAGCTTCAAGCTCGGCTGGTACTGGATGGCATGCGTCGGCTTCATCACCCCCGTCGTGCTCGGGTACATGTTCTTCTCGGGCACGAGCAAGCTCGTCACAGACGGGTACGGCGACATGCCCAGCTGGTACGTCGGCGCGTTCGGGTGGGGCACGATCGGCGCCCTCATCGTCGCCGCGTTGATCCTCTCCCTAACCCCGTGGCCGCAGCGCTCCATCGACCGAGTGCGCGACGCGCAGGCCCGCTTCGAGGCCGAGGCCGGACCGGCCATCCCGGCCGCCGGGCAGCGCGACCTCGGAACCCAGGAACACCCCACTCAGCACGACGCGCGGGCGACCGACACGGGCGCGACCCGCACCGACGCCCAGGAAGGAGGCCGGCCGTGAGCACCGAGTCGATCATCATGATGGTCATCGCGATCGCCACCGTGTTCGGTGGCCAGGTGCTGGCGATCATGCACCTGCGCTCCCACCCCGACGAGTCCCGGGTCGAAGAGGACTGAGGCGACGCTCACCCCTCCTCACCACGTGCCGACGGCGCCGGCCCCCGCATCAGGGGAACCGGCGCCGTCGGTGCGTTGACGCTCGTGCTGTGTGGTCGTGCTCAGTCGTCGACCGCGTCGCGACCGCGCCGCACGATCTGCTCGTCGGCGGGGTAGACGACCGTCTCGTCCTTGTCCTCGTAGTCGAACTGGGAGAGGAAGAACCGCATGGCGTTGATGCGGCCCCGCTTCTTGTCGTTGCTCTTGACCGTCGTCCACGGCGCCACGTCGGTGTCGGTGAGGCGGAACATCTCCTCCTTGGCCGCCGTGTAGTCCTCCCACCGGTCGATGGACTCGATGTCCATGGGGGAGAGCTTCCATCGGCGCACCGGGTCGATCTGCCGGATCGCGAAGCGGGTGCGCTGCTCGCCCGTGGTGACCGAGAACCAGAACTTCGTCAGCGAGATGCCGGAGTCGATGAGCATCTTCTCGAACACCGGCGCCTGCTCCATGAACAGGCGGTACTGGTCCTCGTCGGCGAACCCCATGACCCGCTCGACACCCGCGCGGTTGTACCAGGACCGGTCGAACAGCACCATCTCCCCGGCGGTCGGCAGGTGCTGCACGTACCGCTGGAAGTACCACTGGCCGAGTTCGGTCTCGGTGGGCTTGTTGAGCGCCACCACGCGAGCGGCGCGCGGGTTGAGGTGCTCGGTGAACCGCTTGATCGTGCCGCCCTTGCCGGCGGCGTCGC
>JAUNTP010000203.1 GCA_030538585.1 Mobilicoccus sp. | reverse complement strand
ACCTACTCTTCGGTAATGACGATCCCCGACGTGCTCATCATCGGAGCCGGGCCTGCCGGTCTCGCCGCGGCGGCGGCGTGCATCGAGCGAGGTCTCAGGCCGCTGGTCCTCGAGAAGAGCGACGAGGTGGCGGCCAGTTGGCGGGCTCACTACGACCGGCTGCACCTGCACACGACGCGGCGTCTATCAGCGCTGCCCGGGCTGCCGATCCCCCGCCGCTACGGACGCTGGATCGCGAGGGACGACCTCGTCGAGTACCTCGAGGCCTACCGGGAGCACTACGGCATCGAGGTGCGCACCGGCGCCGAGGTCACCGGCGTCCACCGGGCGGGAAGCTCGTGGGTGGTCTCGCTCGCGGGCGGTGAGCGGCTGAGCGCCCGCGACGTCGTCGTGGCCACCGGCTACAACCACACTCCCGTGCCCGTGTCCTACCCGGGCGTGGAGGGGTTCACCGGCGAGCTGGTCGGTTCTCACACCTACCGCAACGGAGCCCCGTACCGCGGGCGGTCGGTGCTCGTCGTCGGGACCGGCAACACCGGGTGCGAGATCGCGGTGGACCTGCTCGAGCACGGCGCAGGGCCGGTGAGCCTGGCGGTGCGTACGCCGCCCCACATCCTGCCCCGCTCGATCGGGCCGTGGCCGACCCAGCGCAGCGGGATCCTCATCCGGCACCTGCCCACGTGGATCGTCGATCGGCTCGCAGCCCGCGCCGGGGCCCTGCTCACCCCCGATCTGCGCCCGTACGGACTCCCCCGCCCCACCGAGGGGCTGCTCACCCGAGCGCGCCGCGACCACGCCATCCCCGTGCAGGACGTCGGCATCATCGAGGCCATCACCACCGGACAGGTCTCGCCCGTGGCGGCGCTGGCCGCCTTCGACGGGCCTGAGGTCGTCCTCGCCGACGGGACGCGGATGAGCCCCGATGTCGTCGTCGCGGCCACGGGGTACCGGCGCGGTCTCGAGCCGATTGTCGGTCATCTCGGGGTCCTCGACGACCGCGGATTGCCGCGCGTCTCTGGGGGTCGCCCGAGCGCGGACGGGCTGTGGTTCACCGGCTACCTCAACCCCATCAGCGGGATGCTGCGCGAGATCGCCCGGGAGAGCGAACGCATCGCCGAAGCCATCGTGACCCGCGAGAAGCCCACCACCCCTCGGCGGCGAATGCTGTTGCGAGGCTAAGGTTTTCAGCGATCATTGCGTCACGCTGACGCCTCCGATCCGGGGCTGGTCAGCATCTCGAAACGAGAGAGGGACTTTCTTCCCTATGGCCGTGATTGGCGACGATTTAAGCTTGAAGCATCGGCCGGAGAGATCCTCTGGCCATACCTCCCGAAAGGAGGGGCGTCATGGCCCTTCAAGCAGACCGCACCGCCGACACCACCCGTCACGACGGCACGATGACGCGCTTTCAGGAGGATGTGATCGCCTCGCCCGCACTGCGTGGCGTGCTCGCCTTCGGTCGTATCGTCATCGGCTTCTATTTCTTCTGGGCGTTCATCGACAAGCTGTTCGGTCTCGGATTCGCGACCCCGGCCGAGCGCGCCTGGATCAACGGGGGCTCGCCCACCACCGGGTACCTCTCCAACGTGAGCGGGCCGTTCGCCGACTTCTTCAGTGCCCTCGCCGGTAACCCGATCATCGATTGGCTGTTCATGCTCGGCCTGGCGGGCATCGGTATCGCCATGATGCTGGGCGCGGGCCTCAAGATCGCCGCCGTCTCCGGCGTGGCGATGGTGACGATGATGCACCTCGCGGCCTTCCCGCTCGGTCAGCCCGCCGACGTGTCGGTCACCAACCCGATCGTCAGCAGCTACTTCCTCTACGCGATCGTGCTGATCGTCTCGGCCATGACGCTCTCCGGTGACACTCTCGGCCTCGGCCGCTGGTGGGGCCGCATCGTCGGCAACTCCTGGCTGCGCTGACGCCGGTCATCCTCCGCCAGAACAGCGGGCGGGCCCCGGAGATCCGGGGACCCGCCCGCTTTTCGCGCCCGAAGACGGCTAGGGTGGGCGGACCGACCACGGGTGCCTGCGGCAGCAGGCTGAGATGGGACCGATGCCGTCCCGGACCGTCACACCTGATCCGGGTCATGCCGGCGGAGGGATGTCGTGGTGGGTAGCGCGGCAGTGTCCCTTCCCGCTTCCCCGTCAAGACCTCGCTTCCGGCCTTTCCCGGCCGAGCGGAAGCGAGAGTCATGAGCACCACCGAGACCGGCGTGCGCGCCGAGCACCTCACCGTCCTGCACCCCTCCCACAGCCGGGTCGAGCACCCGGTGACGGGCCCGAACGGCGAGGAGCTCGCCGTTCCCGTCACGCGCGTATCCCTCACCAACGGCGAACACGTGGACCGCTATGCCACCTCCGGCCCCGGCTCGGTGCCCGAGGAGGGCCTCCCCGCCCTGCGAGCCGAGTGGATCGCGGCCAGGGACGACGTGGAGACCTACACCGGCCGTGAGCGCGACCTCCTCGACGACGGGCGTTCGGCGCTGCGTCGCGGCGAGTCCTCCATGGAGTGGAAGGGCGAGCGGCGCGCGCCCCTGCGAGCGAGGTCCGGGCGCCGCGTGACGCAGATGCACTACGCACGCCAGGGCATCGTCACTCCCGAGATGGCGTTCGTCGCGGCCCGCGAAGGCTGCGAGCCGGAGAAGGTGCGTGAGGCGGTCGCCTCCGGGCGGGCGATCATTCCGGCGAACGTCAACCACCCCGAGAGTGAGCCGATGATCATCGGCCGCGACTTCCTCGTCAAGATCAACGCGAACATCGGCAACTCGGCCGTGACGAGTTCGATCGCCGAAGAGGTCGACAAGCTCACCTGGGCCGTGACGTGGGGCGCCGACACTCTCATGGACCTCTCCACCGGCGACGACATCCACACCACGCGGGAATGGATCATCCGCAATGCGCCGGTCCCGATCGGGACCGTCCCGATCTATCAGGCGCTGGAGAAGGTCGACGGCAAAGCCGAAGACCTCACGTGGGAGATCTTCCGCGACACGGTCATCGAGCAGTGCGAGCAAGGCGTGGACTACATGACCATCCACGCCGGGGTTCTCCTCCGGTATGTGCCGCTCACGGCCGACCGCGTCACCGGCATCGTGAGCCGGGGCGGCTCGATCATGGCGGGCTGGTGCCTGGCGCATCACCGCGAGAGCTTCTTGTACGAGCATTTCGACGAGCTGTGCGAGATCTTCGCCGCCTACGACGTCGCGTTCAGCCTCGGTGACGGTCTGCGCCCCGGCTCGGTGGCCGACGCCAACGACGAGGCCCAACTGGCGGAACTGCGCACGCTCGCCGAGCTCACCCAGCGGGCGTGGGAGTACGACGTGCAAGTCATGGTGGAGGGGCCGGGGCACGTGCCGCTCAACCTCGTCGCCGAGAACGTCGAGATGCAGCAGGACTGGTGCCACGGCGCGCCGTTCTACACCCTCGGCCCGCTCGTCACCGACGTCGCGCCGGGGTATGACCACATCACCTCGGCCATCGGCGCGACGAACATCGCGTGGGGCGGCACGGCGATGCTCTGCTACGTCACCCCCAAGGAGCATTTGGGGCTGCCGAACCGCGACGACGTCAAGACCGGCGTCATCACCTACAAGATCGCGGCGCACGCCGCCGACGTCGCCAAGGGGCACCCCGGCGCGCGGGCCTGGGACGACGCCATGAGCCGGGCCCGGTTCGAGTTCCGGTGGCACGACCAGTTCGCGCTGTCGCTCGACCCGGTGACGGCGCAGGCGTTCCACGACGAGACGCTGCCCGCCGAGCCTGCCAAGACCGCGCACTTCTGTTCGATGTGCGGCCCGAAGTTCTGCTCGATGCGCATCAGCGCCGACATCCGCAAGACCTACGGCGCCGCCCGCGGCGAGGTCGAAGAGGGCATGGCGGCCAAGTCCCGCGAGTTCATCGAGATGGGCGCCAGCGTCTACGTCCGCCAGTGAGCTGAGAGGGCGCTGGTTGATCTCGCGTCGCTTCGCTCCTCAATCCGAAAGAGGAGCGAAGCGACATTGTGAGAAACGCAATGCCGTTGGTCGAGGAGGAGCGAAGCGACGTCTCGAGACCACCGTGCCGCGACGCGGTCAGGTGGCCAGTGGTTTCGAGACGCTTCGCTCCTCGACCAACGGCGAGTGGGCTCGCCAGGCTGACCAAGCGCTCATTCGTGCAGGTGGCGCCACGAGGTTCCGCGTCGACTTTCGCCCCACAGAAACCCTTGCCAGGAAGGTTACTGTCGCGTAGGTTTCCACGCACCGCAGCCGGTCGGCGCGGATCACTTCCCCCTGCCAGGAGACAACGATGTCCTCAGCTTTGCTGCGCCGTGCCGCCGTCGGCACCGCCTGTGCCGTGCTCACCGTGAGTAGCGCACTCACCGCCAACGCTGCCGGCACCGACGTGCCGGGCACCGCGGGAGCGGGCACGCTCACCGGGGCGGAGGAGGCCACACGGCCCGCGTTCTACGAGCCGCCCGCCGAGATCCCTGCCACGCCGGGCACGGTGATCCGTAGTGAGTACGGCGACACGGCCGCCGACCCGCTGCGCTCCTACGACGTCGCGTTCGACGCCCGCCGCATCATGTACTCCACGAAGGACCGCCAGGGCCGCACGATCGCCGCGACCGGCCTGGTCGTCGTGCCCCGCGCCCGCTGGATCGGGCCGGGCCAGCAGCGTCCGATCATCGTGCACGCACCCGGTACGCAGGGCATGGCCGATCGCTGCGCCGCGTCGCGCCAGTTCCAGCAGACGACGCAGTACGAAGTCCTCCTCATGAAGAACCTCCTCATGCGCGGGTACGCCATCGCGGTTCCCGACTACCAGGGTCTCGGCACGCCGGGTTCGCACACGTACATGGTGCGGGCGGCGCAAGCGCACGCCGTGCTCGACATGGCGCGCGCCGCGCAGAACGCGGGCTTCAACGGCATCACGGCGACGAGCCCGGTCGGCCTCAACGGTTACTCCCAGGGCGGCGGCGCCGTCGCGGCGGCCGCTGAGCTTGCGCCGGAGTACGCCCCCGAGCTCGACATCAGGGGTGCCGTCGCCGGGGCACCCCCGGCCGACCTCGAGGCCGTCGGCAAGCGCATCGACGGCAGCCTGTACTCGGGCTTCGGGCTGTACTCGTCGATCGGCCTCATGACGGCATACGACCTCGACCCGTCGGACTTCGTCACCGACGCGGGCCTGGAGACGCTGCGACGGGCGGAGAACAACTGCTGGAGCGAGGTCGTGCAGTTCTCGGGTCTCAAGACCGCCACGATCAGCAAGACCGGTGAGCCGCTGTACGCCGGGTTCGCGGTCGAGCCGATGAAGAGCATCCTCGCGGACAACCGCATCGGGAAGCGCAAGCCGAACGTGCCGATCCTCATCACGCACGCCGTGGGTGACGACGTGATTCCGTACGCGGTGGGCAAGCAGCTCGCGAAGGACTGGTGTGCGCAGGGGGCCGACGTGCAGTTGCGTACCCACCTCAACCTCAGCCATATCGGTGGCGCGCTGCCGCACATCGCGGCGTCGCAGCTGTGGTTCGAGGCGCGGTTCAACGGCACGAAGCAGATCAGCAACTGCCGCACCCTCTGACCCGTTCGCGGCGCCGGCGGACCCGTCCAGGTTCGTCGGCGCCGCGCCTCACCCCTGCACGTGATGTCGCGGGCCGCACTTCTCAGAACGGTGGCGGCCCCGGATCTTCGACGTCCCACCCGATCGGGCGTTTCG
>JAUNTP010000202.1 GCA_030538585.1 Mobilicoccus sp. | reverse complement strand
GTCGCTTCGCTCCTCCTCCGCCGGATTGAGGAGCGAAGCGTCTCGAAATCGACCAGCGGAGCGTGAGTCAGGGGGTGGCTGAGGCCGGGACGTCGTCGGCGTCGACCAAGTCCTCCTTGACCGCCTTCTTGACCTCACGGCGAACGTAGGTGACCGTGCCGCAGTCCTCGTCGAGGAGGCGGTTGCGCTCGGCCAAGAACGTCGAGCCCAGCTTCTGACGCGTCTCGTCCTCGAGGTCGTAGCGGGCCGGGTTGAGGATGGTCAGCTCCTCCTCGGTGAGGTGGTGGAACAGCGAGTTGCAGACCTTCTCGACCGCCTCGTCGAAGTCCTCACTACCGACCTCGTCGACCTCCAGGAGAGCGAGCAGGTCGGCCAGGCTCTCGGCGTGCTCCTCCTCGCCGTGCTCGGCTTCGTGCTCGCCGACGTCGTCGGTCTTGCGCTTGAGGGTCGGGTACACCTGCGTCTCCTCGGCGAGGCTGTGCGCGACCATCAACGCAGAGAACGCCGCCAGGGCAGCGGGGCGGTCGCCGGAGGAGTCGCGCAGGTCGCGCATCTGGGCCTCGAAAAGACGGTGGTCATCGAGGATGACCTCGACGATGTCGCCGGAGTTCGGTCGGGGAACGCTGGGGGTCTGAGAAGCCATGTCGACGACCCTACTCAGCGCCACCGACAACCGCGCGCGCTACGTCAATGCGCTGCCCCTCCTCGCTGCTGCGGCGGGCGGCGTCGAGAATGCGCAGGCCCGCCACCGCGTCACTGATCGGCACCGGCACCTCTCCCCCGCCGAGCACGGCGTCGCGGAACGCTGCGTAGAACGCGGCCGGACGCGAAGGCTCTCGGCGAATGTCGCGTGGACCGTCGGCGTCGGCGAACACCGCCCGTACCGCCTCGGTGCCGGCCTCATCCCCCACGCCGCGGGGCAGCTCTGCGACGTCTCCGTCGATAAGCACCGAGCCCCGGGTCCCCCGCAGCACGAACCGGGGCGTGGCAAGCCCGCTCAGCGATGACACGACGATGCTCACCCGCAGGTCGCCGTAGCCGAGGACGACGTGCGCCTCGTCGTCGATGAGCGCTCCGTCGCGGGTGGCGCGCAGATCGCCCCACACCCACTCCGGCTCGCCGAACAGGACCAGCGCCTGGTCGACGAGGTGGGTGCCGAGGTCGGCCCACACTCCCCCGCCGGGCGCTCCGGATTCGCGCCACCGCTGCTGCACGATCGGGCGAAACCGGTCCCACCGCGACTCCAGCGTCACCGGCCGCCCGACGAGCCCCTCGTCGAGGACGCGCCGCAGGGTCGCGAGATCGCCGTCCCAACGACGGTTGTGGAACGCGCTCACGACCAACCCCTCGGCCTGGGCCTGCTCCGCGGCGGCGAGCAATCGTTCCCCCTCGTCGGCGTTGAGCGCCACGGGCTTCTCGAGGATGACGTGCTTGCCTGCCTCGATCGCCGCGAGCGCGAGCGGCACGTGGGTGTCGTTGGGCGTGGTGATGACGACGACGTCGACTTCGTCGTCCGCGAGCAGCCGGACCGGCGAGTCGTGCAGCCGCACCCCCGGCACCTGGGGAGCCACCTCGGTCGAACGTGACGTGGCGACGGCAGCCAACTCGAGCCCCGGCGTGCCCGCGATGGCCGGGGCGTGCAGGCTCCGCGAGATGACACCGAACGCAGCGAGACCGACGCGTAGAACAGTCATGCGCTCACCCTACGGACGCGCCAATGACTCACCGAGCCAGATTCACTCGACCCCTCTTGATCGTTTCTACGTAGTGACGTAGTTTTGACTCATGGCCGACATCGAAGCCCGACTGCGCGCGGTCGAGGAGGCGGTGGCACGCCTGCAGCAACCCGACGACAGCGGTGCCGCTACGGATCCGCAGGAACGCCTGTGGTTCCTCCGCGAGATGCAACGCCTCTACCCCGACGGCGCCGTCGCGTTCGCCGGGCACCTGCAGACCCCCGACGGCCTCGCTGAATGGCAGTGGGGCCGCACCACCGACGACCTCCTCACCGACGACTGGGGCGCGGTGGCCCCGAGCCTGGCGGCCCTCGGCCACCCCGTGCGCCTGCACCTGCTGCGCCTCTGGCCCACCGGCACGCCCCCCCCCCCGGCTCGCGCGGAGACCGACGGTCTCGGCACCACTGGCCAACTGCACCACCACCTGCGCGCCCTCGTGGCGGCAGGCTGGCTCGCCTCGGCCGGCCGCGGCCGCTACACCGTCCCGGCCGCCCGGGTCGTCCCCCTCCTCGTCCTCATCTCCGCCACCATCTGACGCCCCGCGTCCAACCTCACCGCCCAAACCCACCCACGCCGGGAGGCGATTCCACCATGCCGTCTTCACCGACGCTCACCAATCCGCCCACGCCACGTCTCGTCGTCATCGTCACCCTCGTCGGGGCGCTCCTCGGCGCCCTGCTGGGTGCCGTGGCCGGTCCGACGACCGATCTGGGCGAGGCCCGCTCCGGTGACCCGGCACTCATCGAGGAGGTCACCGGCCTCGTCGGCGACGGCGCCGGCCTGCGCACCCTGTCCGTCGTGCGCGCCACCCCGCGGGGCACGACGTACGCGGGCCTCGGAGACCTCGACGGGTCCGACCAAGCCCCCTCCCCGGAGACCTTGTACGAGTTGGGGTCCATTACCAAAGTCTTCACCGGGATGCTGCTCGCCGACGCGGTCGAGCGCGGCGAGATGGACCTCGACGAGCCGGTCGCCACCTACCTGCCCGAGCTCGCCGGCACCTCGGCTGGCGCGGCCACCCCCCGCCAGCTCGCCACGCACACCAGCGGCATGCCCCAGCTCGTCGGGGGCGCGGGCACCATCCTGCGGTCTCTGCTCGGCGGCGACGTCTACGCGAACGACACGACTGAGTGGGTGCTCGACCAGAGCGCCGAGACCGAGATCTCCCCCACCGACACCCCCGCCTACTCCAACGCGGGCACCGCTCTGCTCGGCCACGCCACGGCCCGCGCCGCGGGAGTCGACTCGTGGATCGACCTGCTGGAACAGCGCCTTACCGGCCCCCTCGGCATGACCGACACGACGATCCAACTGCCCGGCACTCCGGAGTCGACACGTCTGGCTGAGCCGCACCGCGCGAGCGGCAGGTCCACCACGACGTGGACCGGGGAGGGCTATGCCCCCGCCGGGTCCTCCACGCGGACCACAGCGGCCGACATGGGCCGTTTCGCGACTGCCGTACTGGACGGGACCGCCCCCGGCATGGCCGCCCTCGACCCCGTGCTCGATGAGGACGGCCGGGGTCAGGGCCTCGCCTGGGTCGTGCAGGACACCGATGCGGGCACGATCACCTGGCACAACGGCGGCACCGCCGGCTCGCGCACGATGATGGCCGTCGATCGGGAGGCCGAGACCGCCGCCGTGGTCCTCGGCAACACCGACCAGTCGGTCGACGACATCGGGATCGCGCTCGCGTCACCGGGCCACGAGGCGCGGGACGCGGGCCCGTCGTGGGGCTTGTTCACCGGGATGCCCCTGCTCGTCGCCGCCGTGCTGATCTTCTCCGCCTGGGTCGGCCTGCGCGGCGCCACCTCCCGGGTGGCCGCAGCCTCCGGCGCCATCGACGCGGCAGTCGGCGGCCTGATCGCGTTCGTGTGGAGCCCCTGGCATCTCCTCCCGCACGCGGTCGCCGGGATACTGCCCGGCCTCGCGGCAGCGACGATCGTCATTGCGCTGTGGAAGGTTCCGTCCCTGCCGGTCTGGCCGCAGAAGCGTCGCGCCGTGGCCGTCGTATCGCTCGCGCTCTCCCTGGTCATCCTGATCCTCATCGGCCTCGCGGCGCTGCGGTGAGTCAGTAGGTCGCGTCCCACAAGAGGAGCCCGTTGGTGGCGGCGAGGCTGACGATGACGCTCCCCGCCACCACGAGCAACACCCATCCCAACGCGGCCAGGATGCGGCGCGATCGAGCGAGCGTCCACGCCCGCAGCGCGAAGGCGAGGACGCCGACGCCGGTGAGCAACAGTGCCACCTGTGCGACCCGCAACGCGCCGATCGGCAGCGGCGTGGCCAGGTCGCCGTTCGCGAGCGGCCAGATGAGCACGATGAGCGCGGCTACCGCGACCAGCGGCGCGAGGACGAACCAGCCGGTCCAACGACCGGGCGAGCCCGACGCCACTGTGCCCTCTCGCGGAGCCGCCCGGCGTCGCCACAGGCCCCGCACCCCTCGCCCCCGAACGTCACCGCGGCCACGGCGAACACTGCCAGCGCCACCAGCGCAGTGAGCGCCGTCTCGCTGCTCGTGAGCAGTCCGCCCGGCGTCGCAGCGAAGTACCCGGTGGGCGCCACCGCCACGACCGACCCGTCGTGGACTCGGCCGGCGATCCGCGCCTCACCGGCGTCGTCCTGCCACACCCACGGTTCGACCTCACGCCACGTCTCGCCGAGCGCGACGAGGTCGCCGTCGGCGGTGGCACTGATCCGTTCGGTCGGGCTGATGGCGGCCAAGAACGACGACTCGGCCCGCCGCGTGAACCGCCACGTGCCCGCGACGGCCGCCGCACGTTCGGCGCTGCCCGCCGGGCGCTCCTCCCACGCTGGTGTCGGAGCGAGGTAGCGGCGCCAGAAGGCGCGCTCGATCTCGCCGCGCACATCTCCGGTAGCCCCGCCGGTCATCCCGACGAAGATGCCGAGATCGGCCTCGGGCGCGATCGAGAGTTGCGTGTGAAAGAGCATCGTGTCGCCACCGTGCCCGAGCACGTGGTGCCCGCCGAGGTCCTCGTGGTGAAACCCCAGGGCCATGTACCCGGCCTTGGACAGATCGTCATCCATGGCACCCGCTTCGATGATGCGGGTGCGGACCGCGCTGGGGATGACATCGTCCCCGCCGTGCCCGAGCAGGGCGTTCATGTACGTCGCCATGTCGGCGGCACTGGCCGACACCGACCCGGCCGGTCGGGAGGCGATGAACTCGAACGCACCCGGCTCGCTGCCGCGCTCGGCGAATCCGGCGGCGACGCGCGAAGCCAGCTCTGCGGCGGGCGGTTGCGCCGCGGTCGAGGACGTCATGCCCAACGGCGTCAGGATGGTCGAGTCGATGTGCACCTCGTACGGCACCCCGGTGACGTGCTCGACGATGTAGCCGGCGAGGTCGAGGCCGTAGTTGGAGTAGGCGGCCACCTCACCTGGGGTGAAGATCTGCTCGGGCTGGTCGGTCGAGACGACCTGTCGCAGCGAGGCCATGCCCTCGGCGGTGTGGCTGTCGAGTCCGGCGAAGCGCTCCTCGAACCCGGCGGTGTGACTGAGCAGATCCCGCAGCGTCACGGCACCGCGCGGGGCGGCCAGCGGAAAGTCGAGGTAGGTCTGCACATCGGTGTCGAGGTCGAGGCGCCCGTCCTCGACGAGGCGGAGCACGGCGATGCTCGTCATCGTCTTGGTGATCGACCCGACACGCACGAGGTGGCGCTCCGGGTCCAGCGGGGTCGTCGCGCGGGTCGCAGCGTCGGCGTCAGCCGCCCCGTACCCGCGCAGAGCGACGGTCTGCCCTCCGGAGACGACCGCGACGACCACTCCCCCGGCGACCTCGCGGCTGTCGATGAGCGCTGGCACCATCCCGTCGAGCCACGCCGTGACATCGGCCGCGGACGGCTCGACCGGTGTGCGGGGCGCGGCCCACGCAGGCGCCACGAGAACCGTCGCGACGACGGCAGCGAGCAGGGCGGCGGCGAGGGCCCGAAGTGCGTTCATGCCCCCATGGCACACCCGAACGACGTCGATGTCGTCGCTGATCGAA
>JAUNTP010000201.1 GCA_030538585.1 Mobilicoccus sp. | reverse complement strand
CGTAGCGAGCATCCTGCCGTAGGCCGAGGTGCCGGAAGTCCGACCAGACAGTTCGAGGACTGAGCCACCCCCGTTGGTCGAGGAGCGAAGCGTCTCGAGACCACCGCCGAGCCTCTCTCCTGACGTCACCATGGTTTCGAGACGTCGCTGCGCTCCTCCTCAACCAACGAGGGGGTGCGAGTGTCGCCGGACTCCTGCGCCCGTCAGGGCGTTTCGGGCGATAGGTTGGGCGGGTGGCCGACTACACCGATGACCTTCGCCTTGCTCATGTCCTTGCGGACTCCGTCGAACGCGTCACGATGGGCCGGTACCAGGCCGAGGATCTCGTCGTGGAGTCCAAGCCGGATCTCACGCCGGTGAGTGACGCCGACCGGGATGCCGAGGAGTTGATCCGCGCGCAGTTGAAGCGGGCGCGTTCGCGTGACGCGGTCATCGGCGAGGAGGGCGGCACGACGGGTCACGGCAGCCGCAAGTGGGTCGTCGACCCGATCGACGGCACGAAGAACTACGTCCGCGGGGTGCCGGTGTGGGCCACGCTCATGGCGCTCGTCGAGGACGACGAGGTCGTCGTGGGTCTGGTGTCGGCGCCGGCGCTCAACCGCCGCTGGTGGGCCGCCAAGGGCACGGGTGCGTGGACAGGCCGGTCGCTGGCGGGGGCCAAGCGCATGAAGGTGTCGTCGGTGGCGCGCGTCGAGGACGCGTCGTTGTCGTATTCCGAGCTGGGTGAATGGAAGAAGCACGGTTTGGAGGAGCGGTTCACCGACCTCACCTCGACTGTGTGGCGGAGCCGGGCGTACGGCGACTTCTGGTCGTACATGCTCGTCGCCGAGGGCGGAGTCGATATCGCGTGCGAGCCGGAGCTGGAGTTGTACGACATGGCCGCGCTCGTGCCGATCGTCACGGAGGCCGGTGGCCGGTTCACCTCCCTGGACGGGCAGGACGGCCCGTGGGGTGGCAACGCGGTGGCCACCAACGGCCTCGTCCACGACGAGGTCCTCAATCACCTGCGCCCCTCCGCCTGACGCCCCACCCCCATCGCCGAAACCGTCGGTTCGAACCGACGGTTTCGGCGAATGTCGTGGGTCGGTGAGCCCGAGGCGCGGGAGACCTCAGGAGACGACGGTGACGGTGTGGCCCGCCGCTTCGAGGTCGGGGCGGATCACCTCGGCGTCTCCGACGACGACGACGGTCCAGCGTCGGTCGACGTGGTCGGTGTACGCGGCGGTGAGGCGCTCCGGGGTGAGGGTGAGGGTGTCGGCGATGACCTCGCTCGTGTGCGCGGTGCCGAGTCCGTCCATCGCCCGGGCCGCGGCCTCGGAGGCCACGGCGTCGGCCGTCGCGAACCGACCCGGCGCCGTCAAGGACAAGAAGTCGACGCCTGCGCGGGTCTCCTCGGGGGTGAATCCCTCGACCGCACCGTCGAGGATCCCGAGCGCGAGATCGACAGACTGAGCGGTCACCTCGGTGCGCACGGAGCCCGACGCGACGAACAGCCCGCCGTCGGTGCGGGGCCGCGCGATCGAGCGCATGCCGTAGGTGTAGCCCTTCTCCTCGCGCAGCACCGCGTCGAGTCGCGCCTGCGGGGCGCCCCCGAGCAGGTAGGCGATGACGGGGAACGGCGCCCAGCCGCCGGGCACGCGCCGGTCGGGGCTCGCGCATCCTAGGTGCAGTTCGCTCTGCACGCTGCCGGGCCGGTCGACGACGACGACACGCTCCGCGTCCTCGGCTCGCTCCAGTGGCGCGGGGGCGGTGTCCATGCCGGCGTCGGTCCAGCGGGCGAACGCGGCATCCACCGACTCGATGTCAAGGTCGCGCAGGTCACCGGCGATGACCACCGTGGCGCCGCGTGCCCCCAGACGGGCGTGATGGGCGCGCACGTCGTCCGCGGTGATGGCGCCGACCGTGTCGCGTCGTCCGGCCGTGGGGCGCGAGGCCCGAGTACCGGCGCGATAGAACGTCGCGGCGAACTCCCGCGCTGCGCGCGCGCCGGGGTTGGCGTCCTCCTGGTCGATCTCGGCGAGCCGCGAGCGCACGTGCCGGGCGACCTCGGCCTCCCCGAACATCGGCTCGGTCAGGATGTCGACGAGCAGCGGCACGGCCTGGTCCAGGCGACGGGCTGGCACGTCGACATCAACGGCAAGACCCCGCTCCCCCGCACCGGCGTGGAACGCCATGCCGGTGCGCTCCATGAGCTCCATCATCTGCTCGGCGTCACGGCCGGCGGCTCCCTCGTCGAGAGTGCGCGCCATGATCGTGCCGACCCCTTCGAGATGCTCGGGTTCGGTGTGCAGCGGCATGGGCAGCACGACCTGAGCTGAGACCACGTGCTGGCCGGGCAGGTCGAAGGTGAGCAGGTCGGCGCCGCAGGAGAGCCGGTGGGAGGCTCCGGTAGGGAACGTCCAGGCCGAGGGCCGGTCGACGGTGGGGCGCTCGATCATGCGGGACCTCCTGGGTAGGCGACGGCGACGCGGTTCTCGGGACGCAGCCACGTGGCGGCCGCCTCGCGCACCATGTCGGGCGTCACGGCGTCGAGCCGGTCGAGCTGGGTGTTGATGCCGTTCGGGTCGTCGTGCAGGAGCGTGAGCCTGCTGATCTGGTCGGCGCGGCGCTCCACATCACCGAGCACGGACAGCCACTCGCGCTCGTTCTGAGCTGCGGCTGCCTCCATCTCGGCGGTGGCGGGCCCGTTCGCCGCGAAGTCCTCCAGCTCGGTGCAGATCGCGGCCTCCAATCCGTCGAGGGCGACGCCGTCGGAGGGTTGCGCGGCGAGGAACCCCAGCGACACCCCGTCGGCGAGGCCGAGGGCGGCGGTGGAGGCGAACGTCGCCTGCTCAGTGCCGCGCACGAGGCGCCGCTCCAGCCGGGAGATGGCGGTGCCGCCGATCATCTCGATGGCGAGAGCGCACGCGTCGAACTCCGGGGTGTGGTCCGGGGGCAGGCGGAACCCGAGGTACAGGCGCGGCGCGGGCACCTCCTGACCGACGTCGATTCGCGTGGGTGCCGCCAGGGGCAGGAGCGGCGCGCTCTCGGCGGAGGAGACCCCACCCTGCCGGTCGAGCGCTCCGAAGTAGCGTTCCACGGCCGTGAATCCCTGCTCGGGGGTGACGTCGCCGCACAGGGTCAGGACGGTGTTGGCCGGGTGGTACCAGCGCAGGAAGAAGTCGTGGACGTCCTGCACGGTGGCCGCGTCGAGGTCGGCCATCGACCCGATCGTCGGGTGGTGGTACGGGTGCCCCTCGGGGAAGACGCCGGCGTAGAGGTGGTGGAGTGCCTCGCCGTACGGCTGGTTGTCGTACCGCTGCCGCTTCTCCTCCTTGACGACGTCGCGCTGGTTGTCGAGGTTCTCCTGCGTGACCGCGTCGAGGAGGTGACCGTGCCGGTCGGCCTCCATCCACAGGGCGAGGTCGAGGGCGCCGCTGGGCAGGGTCTGGAAGTAGTTGGTGCGGTCGAACCACGTCGTTGCGTTGAGGCGGGCCCCCACCGCCATGAGCGCCGAGAAGTGTTCACCGCTCGCGACGTTGCGCGATCCCTGGAACATGAGGTGCTCGAAGAGGTGCGCGAACCCGGTGCGCCCGGGTTGTTCGTGCCGCGACCCCACCCCCACCCACAGGTTGACCGCGACGACAGGCGCCGTGTGGTCCTCGCTCACGACGACCCGCAACCCGTTGGGCAACGTCGTCTCCTGCACGGGGTAGTCCAAGGGCATCCCCCCACCCTACGGGGAGGACGACGAATCCCCCGCAACCCCCACCGACGCCGAAACCGTAGGTTCCGAACCTACGGTTTCGGCGAACGAGTGTCGTCAGTCCTCGTGCTCGTCGATCCACTTCTGACGGTCGGGTGCCTCATCGCCGATCGTCGTGGCGTCGCCGTGGCCCGTGAGCACCAGCGTCTCGCTCGGGAGGGTGAGCAGTCGGTCGGTGATCGACTCGACGATGACGTCGAAACTGCTGAATGAGCGGCCCGTGGCGCCCGGCCCACCGTTGAACAACGTGTCACCGGAGAACAGGACCGCCAGGTCGGGGCTGTGCAAGCACACCGCGCCCGGCGCGTGCCCCGGCGTGTGGAGCACGGTCAGCGTGACGCCCGCAACCTCGATGGTCTGTCCGTCGGCGAGCTCGGCCTCGGGGGCGGTGTCGGTGAAGTGCTGATCCCACAGCACCCGGTCCTTCGGGTGGAGGTGACGGGCGGCCCCGGTCTTCTCGCGGAGTTCGTCGCTGGCGTTGATGTGGTCGTTGTGACCGTGGGTGAGGGCGATGGCGACGACGCGTCGGTCGCCGATGGCCTCGAGGATCGGCTCGGCCTCGTGGGCGGCGTCGATGACGAGCACCTCGGAGTCGTTGCCGACGAGCCAGATGTTGTTGTCGACCTCCCACTCGCCCCCGTCGAGGGCGAAGGTGCCGGTGGTGATGACCCGTTCGACGCGAACCCCCTCGACCGTGCCGGGCGTCTCGATGATCTCCGAGGCGCTCACAGGATCACCACCGAGCGGAGGACTGACCCGTCGTGCATCTTGTCGAACGCTCCTTCGATCTCGTCGAGCGCGATGCGCTCGGTGATGAACCCGTCGAGGTCGAAGCGCCCCTGGCGGTAGAGCTCGACGAGGTAGGGGAAGTCGCGGCTGGGCAGGCAGTCGCCGTACCAGCTGCTCTTGAGGGCTCCGCCACGACCGAACAGGTCGATCATCGGCAGCTCGACCGTGAGGTCGGGGGTGGGTACTCCGACGAGGACGACGCGCCCGGCGAGGTCGCGGGCGTAGAACGCCTGCTCGTAGGTCTCGGGGCGGCCCACGGCCTCGACGACGACGTCGGCCCCGAACCCGCCGGTGAGATCGCGGATGGCCTCGACCGGGTCGGTCTCCTTGGCGTTGATCGTGTGCGTGGCGCCGAAGCCCTTGGCCCATTCGAGCTTTCGGACATCGACGTCGACGGCGATGATCGTCGTCGCCCCCGCGACGACGGCGCCGGCAATGGCGGCGTCACCGACACCACCGCAGCCGAAGACGGCGATGGACTCCCCGCGCTGCACGGCGCCGGTGTTGACGGCGGCGCCGAAACCGGCCATGACACCGCACCCCAGGAGTCCGACGGCGGCCGGGTCGGCCTGTTCGACCTTGGTGCACTGCCCGGCGGCGACGAGCGTCTTCTCGGCGAAGGCGCCGATCCCCAGGGCCGGGGAGAGCTCGGTGCCGTCGGTGAGCGTCATCTTCTGGGTGGCGTTGTGGGTGGCGAAGCAGTACTTGGGCTCCCCCTTGGCGCAGGCGCGGCACTCGCCGCAGACGGCGCGCCAGTTGAGGACGACGAAGTCGCCGACCTCGACCTCGGTGACCCCCTCACCGACGGCCTCGACGACCCCGGCGGCCTCGTGCCCGAGGAGGAACGGGAACTCGTCGTTGATGCCGCCTTCGCGGTAGTGCAGGTCGGTGTGGCAGACCCCGCAGGCCTGCACGGTGACGACCGCCTCGCCCGGACCGGGGTCCGGGACGACGATGTCGACCACTTCGACGGGAGCGCCCTTGGCGCGGGCGATCACTCCTTTGACGGTGCTCGGCATCACTGCCCTTTCGTCGCGTCCGATGTGCGATCCCCATTCAACCAGCTAGCGCGCTTCTCGACACGAGCGAGCCGGTGACGACGTGGACAGGGCGGGCGCAGCAACGACGAAGGACCCCCAGCCTGTTGGCCGAGGGTCCTTCTGCGTGGTAGCGGGGGCAGGATTTGAACCTGCGACCTCCGGGTTATGAGCCCGGCGAGCTACCGA
>JAUNTP010000200.1 GCA_030538585.1 Mobilicoccus sp. | reverse complement strand
CGGCGCCGGACGCGCTGCGGCCCGGTCACCTGTCAGGTGACCGGGCCGCAGCAGTGAGCGTGAGCGTTCAGCCCTTGTTGGAGTTGACCGCCTCGGTCGCCTGGGGCAGAACCGTGAAGAGGTCGCCGACGACGCCGAAGTCGACGAGCTCGAAGATCGGCGCCTCCTCGTCCTTGTTGATGGCGATGATCGTCTTGCTGGTCTGCATGCCGGCGCGGTGCTGGATGGCACCGGAGATGCCGGCCGCGACGTAGAGCTGCGGGCTGACCTGCTTACCGGTCTGACCCACCTGGCTGGTGTGCGGGTACCAGCCGGCGTCGACCGCGGCGCGGGAGGCACCGACAGCGGCGCCGAGGGCGTCGGCGAAGTTCTCGACGGCGCCGAAGTCACCCGCGGTGCCGCGTCCACCGGAGACGACGATCGCAGCCTCGGTGAGCTCGGGGCGGCCCGTGCTCTGCTTCTCGCGGCGCTCGGTGATCTTCGCGGACTTGGCGCCCTCGGAGATCGACGCCTCGAACGCCTCGACGGCGCCCGCACCACTCGTCTCCTCCGGGGCGACCGAGTTGGGCTTGACCGTGACGATCGGGGTGCCCTCGGTGACGGTCGCGTCGACGGTCCACCCGCCGGCGAACACCGACTGCGTCGTCTCCACGCCGTCGCCACCGGCGCGCACGTCGACGGCGTCGGTGATGAGACCCGAGGAGCACTTGATCGACAGACGCGCCGCGATCTCCTTGCCGTGCGCGGAGCTGGAGAGCAGCACCGCGGCCGGGGAGGTCTTCTCCACCAGCTGGGCGAGAACCTCGGCCACCGGGGCGACGAGGTAGTCGTCGATGTCGCCGCCATCGACCGTGTAGATCTTCTCGGCGCCGAACCGTGTGAGGTAGTCGGTGGCGGCCTCTGCACCGGCACCGAGGATGACCGCCGACGGCTCACCGAGGCGACGCGCGAACGTCAGCAGCTCGGCCGTGGTCTTGCGGACGTCACCGTCGACGTGGTCGACCAGAACGAGGACTTCAGACATGGGTGTTCTCCTTCTCGATCGATCCGGCTCAGACGAACTTCTGCATGGACAGGTACTGGGCGAGCACGGCGCCGCCGCTGCCGTCGTCGGTGACGATGAGGCCCTGCTCGCGCGGGGGACGCTTGGAGGTGTCGAGCACCTTGGTCCACGCCGCCTCCAGACCGACCTGCCCGGCGTCGACGCCGAGGTCGTCGAGCGACCACGTCTCCAGCGGCTTCTTCTTGGCCGCCATGATGCCCTTGAAGGAGGGGTAGCGCGGCTCGTTGATCTGGTCGGTGACCGACACGACGGCCGGGAGGGAGCCCTGCACCATCTCGGTGGCGACGTCGCCGTCACGGCGGATGGTGACCTGGTCACCCTCGACGGTGAGCTCGGCGGCGAACGTCACCTGCGGCAGGTCGAGCCGCTCGGCGAGCATTGCCGGGACCACGGACATGACGCCGTCGGTGGAGGCCATGCCGGTGAGGACGAGGTCGACCTGACCGCACTTCTTGATGGCCTCGGCGAGGACGAGGGAGGTGGCGGCGGCGTCGGAACCGGCGATGGCGTCGTCGGAGACGTGCACGCCCTTGTCGGCGCCCATCTGCAGGGCCTTCTTGACGGCGTCGGCGGCACCGGCGGGACCCATCGTGAGGATGGTCACCTCGGCGTCGCCGGCCGCCTCCTTGATCTTCAGCGCCTCTTCGACGGCGTACTCGTCGAGCTCGGAGAGCAGCCCGTCGACGGCGTCCCGGTCGATGGTGTTGTCGGCATCCTCGAAGGTGCGGTCACCTTGAGCGTCCGGTACGTGCTTGACACAGACGACGATGTTCATGTCGCGCCTCTCAGTAGATCGCGGAAATCTCTGGAGGAGACTCTACGCATTGCCGTGGGGTCAACCCAAGGGGTGCCGCCGTGGGCGTTCCCACAGGCACCCGCGGGAATACCCGCGAGTAACCACCTGCAAGCGGGGTGAGACGCGCGGGGCCGGACCCGCACCGACGTGCGGATCCGGCCCCGAGATCGGTAGCGCCGGGGCTCAGGCCTCGGGCTGCGGCTGGCCGCCCTGCTCGCCGAAGACGTCCTGGCCGAGCATCATCTGGTGCCAGAACTGCACGGCGGTGAGGACGAGCTGGGTGCTGATGCCCATGAGGGCGCGCACGTCGGCGCCGGGGCCGACGATGTGCTCGGCCGTGACGACGAGGGTGCCGTTGTTGACGCCGACCTTGACGATGTTGAGGCGCAGCGACAGGTCGTTGGCGTTGCGCAGGCGGGTCATCTCGTCGGAGGGCAGGTCTTCGCCGATCTGCCACTGCCCGAAGACCCGCATGACGGGCACCTCGCCTTCGGCGCAGTGGACGAAGAGCTGCTGGCCCTCGACCTTGAAGCTCACGTCGCCGTCACCGTCGAGGTCGGGGCGGAACCCCTCGGCCTGCAGCGCGTCCACGACCCGGGAGCGCAGCGGGTTCTCGTCGGCGGGCGGGGGGAAGTTGGGTACGGAAGTCGGGTCGGTCATGGACACAACGGTAGCGAGGTTCGGGGCGATCACCGAAGCCACCACGCATATTCATCTGCTCGTCACCTCCGGCGCGGCGATCCTCGGGCGTGGTGGGCGTCGCGGTGACGCCCCCCGTAATCTGGACCTATGCCACGACTCAGCGATATCGCCCCACCGCTGGGAGCGCGCCCCGACGACTCCGGAACGACGTTCGCGGTCTACGCCGCGCACGCGGACGCTGTCGAGGTGTGCCTGTTCGAGGCCGGTGACGAGGCGGGCGTCACCGAGACGCGGGTACCGATGACGCACCGGGTGCATCACATCTGGTGGGTGCACGTGCCGGGTGTCGGGCCCGGGCAGCGGTACGGCTATCGCGTCCACGGGCCGTGGCGTCCATCGGCCGGGATGCGCCACAACCCGGCCAAGCTCGTGCTCGATCCGTACGCGCGGGCCATCGAAGGCGCCCCGCAGTGGTCGCCGCCGCTGTTCGGCCACGAGGTCGACGAGGAGTTCGAGGGCAGCCCGGACGTGCGTGACGACCGCGACAGCGCGCCGGTGATGGCGCGCTCGGTCGTCGTCCACGACGGGTTCGACTGGGGTGAGGGCGCGCATCACCGCGTCCCCTGGCGCGACACCGTGATCTACGAGGCGCACGTACGCGGGGCGACCCTGCGGCACCCGGGAGTGCCCGAGCACCTGCGGGGCACCTACGCGGGCCTCGCGCACCCGGCGTTCATCGGACACCTGCACCACCTGGGCGTGACGACCCTCGAACTGCTCCCCGTGCACGCCTTCATGGACGAGCAGCATCTGGCCCAGCGGGGCATGCGCAACTTCTGGGGGTACAACACCCTCGGGTTCTTCGCGCCGCACGCCGCGTACGCCGCCGCGACCGACCCGCAGGGCGTCATCGACGAGGTCAAGGGGATGGTGCGCACCCTGCACGAGAACGGCATCGAGGTCATCCTCGACGTCGTCTACAACCACACCGCCGAGCAGGGCTCGGACGGCCCGACGCTGAGCTGGCGCGGCATCGACGCGCAGACGTACTACCGGCTCGACGACTGGGGCCACAACATCGACGTCACCGGCTGCGGCAACACCGTCGACCTGCGCAACCCGACGACGTGCGGGATGGTGCTCGACTCGCTGCGGTACTGGGCGAGCGAGTTCCGCATCGACGGGTTCCGGTTCGACCTCGCCGTGGCGTTGGCGCGCGGGCCGGGCGACGACTTCCACCCCGATCACGCATTCCTCGTCGCGCTGCGCACCGACCCGCTCCTACGCGAGCTCAAGCACATCGCCGAACCGTGGGACGTCGGCATGCACGGGTGGCGCACGGGCCAGTTCCCGCCGCCGTTCGCCGAGTGGAACGACCGGTTCCGTGACACGGTGCGCACCTTCTGGCTACCCGACGTCGCCACGCGGGCCAGTAACGGGCACGGCGTGCGGGAGCTCGCGACGCGGGTGAGCGGCAGCCAAGACCTGTTCGGCACGGGTGATCGGGGGCCGGTCGCCTCGATCAACTACGTCGCCTCGCACGACGGCTACACCGTGGCCGACACCACCGCGTACGAGCGCAAGCACAACGAGGCCAACGGCGAGCACAACCGTGACGGGCACGGGGACAACCGGTCGTGGAACCACGGCGTCGAGGGCCCCACCGACGACGAGGAGGTGCGCCTGCGGCGGCGGCGCTCGGTGCGCAATCTGCTCGCCACGACGCTGCTCTCCACCGGCACCCCGATGCTGTGCGCCGGGGATGAGTTCGGCCGCTCGCAGGGCGGCAACAACAACGCCTACTGCCAGGACAACGAGACCTCCTGGCTGGACTGGGACCACGCCGGCTGGCAGCGGGACCTCGTCGAGACCACCCGCTTTCTGCTCGAGTTGCGTCGCACGCACCCGGTCGTGCGACAGCGGCACTTCTTCCCGGCCGACGTCGTCGAGGGCGACGGACGAGCCGACGTCGAGTGGTTCGGCCGCTACGGCGAACAGATGACGTGGGAGTCGTGGGAGGACCCGCGGTGCCGGGTGCTGCAGACCCTGCTCGACGGGCGTGACGTCGACGGCACCTCGCTGCTGCTCGTGTTCCAGGGCAAGTCGACCGCGGACGAGGTGCGGCTGCCTCCGCTCACGTCCGCAGCCGGGTATCGGCTGCTGTGGGACAGCGTCTGGGAGAACCCGCAGCAGGGCGAGCACACCCACGTCGTGGTGCCCGCCGAGCACGTTCTCGAACTGGCCGCGGCGTCCATGCAGGTGTACGAGATCGTCGACGCCAACGGCCGCCCGCAGATGTGACGCCTGTGAGGATGAGGCCATGACGCGCCGCATCATCTTTCTCGACGTCGACGGCACCCTGGTCGACTACCACAACCGCATCCCCGCCTCGGCGGTCGAGGCCATCCGCGCCGCGCGCGCGGCCGGGCACCTCGTGTTCCTCTGCACGGGCCGCAGTAAGGCCGAGGTGTACGACGAGCTGTGGGACATCGGCCTCGACGGTCTTGTCGGCGCCAACGGCGGGTACGTCGAGCACGAGGGGCACGTCGTGATGCACCGGTGCCTCAGCGCGGAGCAGACCCGAGCGGTGGTCGACTGGTTGGGCGAACGGGGTCTGGAGTTCTACCTCGAGGCCAACTCGGGGCTGTACGGCAGCGACGACTTCGAGCAGGCAGCGGTGCCGGCCGCGAAGGCTTACGTGGGCAGCAAGGGCGGTGAGACCGAGGGACTCACCGTCAAGGACGTGTTCCCGCACATGATCTTCGGCGCGGATCCCTACCGCGACGACGTCAACAAGATCAGCTTCCTGCTGGACTCCTACGACGATCACGTCGCCGCGACGGAGCGTTTTCCCGACCTCGAATCGCGCACCTGGGGCGGGCGCGGCGCGCACGCCCTGTTCGGTGATCTCGCCGTCTCGGGCATCACCAAGGCGGACGCCGTCCATGCGCTGGTGGAGCATCTGGGTGCAGACCTGGCCGACACCATCGCGTTCGGCGACGCCGCCGTCGACATCCCCATGCTCGAGGTGTGCGCGGTCGGTGTGTCGATGGGCAACGGCAGCGACGACATCCGCGCCATGGCCGACCACGTCACCGCCGACGTGGAGGACGACGGCCTCGCCAAGGCCTTCAAGCACCTCGGCCTCTCCTGACCCCGAGGAGCCCGCTGGGCGCGAGACGGCCGCCCCCACCCGTTGGTCGAGGAGGAGCAAAGCGACGTCTCGAGACCATCGAGACTGACGGACTCACGCGGGCAGTGGTCTCGAG
>JAUNTP010000199.1 GCA_030538585.1 Mobilicoccus sp. | reverse complement strand
GCAGTAAACACCGCGCGGTGCGCCGGGCGGCCACCCAGGAGCAGCAGCCCCGCCACCACCCAGAACACCGCGCCACGCGCCTGGGCGATCCAGTAGTTGCCGTTCGTCCCCACCACGTAGACCAACGGCAGGAGGGCGAACACCGCCACCAGCAGCACCCGATCCCGGGCAGCCACGAGCGCATCCTCCGACGGTGCCTGCGTCACGGCGATCACTGCCACCACGGGGATGAGCCACCACCCCAGCAGCATCACCGGGGAGCCCGTCGCCTCACCGCCCCGCAGCACGGCCATCGCGACCACCCCGGCCGTCACGGCCAGTTGCACCGCGACGAACACCCACCCGAACACAGACGCACGTCGCGCGAACGACATCGCCACACACGTGGCGACGAACGCCATGACCGTCGGCACGGCGAACACGCCGTCCATCGAGAACGAGTCCCACCGGACCAGCTCGTCGTGCCCCTGCAGGAGAGCCACGCTGCGGGCACCGTCTCGATAGAAGTCCACGAACCAGCCGGGGCCGTGGCCGACCACCGCCATGAGCGTCATGAGCCCCACGGCGGCCCCGGCACCGATACCGGTCCCCAGCTCGATCGCACTTCGACGGCGATCGGCCGACGACACGACCATCACGAGAGCGACGACGATGGTGAGCACGGCGAGCGCGGCGCCGCTGGTCGCCTTACCCGAGAACGCCACGACGCCGCCCAGTCCCATCATCACCGGCCCGGCGATCGGGAGCCCGAGCACGCCGGCGCGCGACGCCGCCACCGCCAGGAGCCCCGCACCCCACAGGGCCACGCCCCAGAACGCCAGCGTGTTGTAGCTGGGCGTGAGCGGGAAGTACAGCGTCGGGCCCAGCCCGAACCCGGCCACGACCACCGCGGCCACGACCCCGGGCGCGCGTGACAAGCCCGACAGTCGCGCCGCAAGCACGCCGAGCACGGCCGCCGCCGCGACGCACCCCAGGATGCCGACGACCCGCAACACCGTGATGTCACCGCCGACGAGCTGGTACACCGGATGCAGGACGTACCCGAACAAGAACACCGTGGACCGGCTCACCTCGGGGTCGTTGAGGAGCAGCAGGTACTGACCCTCGTCGGTGCGGTCCAGGCCCCACCCCACCCGGGAGAGATGCGCCACCAGCGACACCACCACCGCGAGCATCGCCACCCAGGCCGCGCCCCGAACGACGGGAGCCTCGGGCCGGGCGACGACACGCTGCTCTGGCGCCGTGATGCGCACGAAAACCCCTCCCGGCCAGGTGATGTGGCGTTCAGTGTCCCAAGAACGGGCCGCCGCTCCGGCCATCGACCGTCCCGTCGGCGTGTGCGCCGTCCGCCACCGACCCCGCCCGCCATGGCGCCCGGCACCGAGATGCACGCCACCCAGGGGCGTATCACGCCGGAGGCCGGCCTGCCTCGCCGGCATCTTCGCAGGTCAGAATCATCGAGGTGCGCCGCCGGAGGCCGCCCGCCGCCGATAGAGGCCCCGGTGTGGTGCGCGCGTGCCAGGCCGGGGCCGTCACGGGCGTGTTGCGGTCGCCGACACGTCGCGACGCCTCGTCGTGGAGGGCGACAGCTTCGCGTTCCACGCCTCTCCGGAGGCGTTCGCACGGGACTGCCGTCGCTACTGCACCCTCACGGCGCACGGGTGGACGGTGCTGCGCCTGCCGTAGGAGGCCGTCGTGGACGATCCGGATTGGTGCGCTCGCCTGTTCACCGCTCTGCTCTGAGGTTCACCACTCTTCGTGAACATCCGGGTCGCCGCCGAAGAGGCGCCCGTCGGCCTTCCCGAGCGCGGTGATCGCGTCGACCTCGTCCTCGCTGAGGTCGAACCCGAACACGTCGAGGTTCTGTCGCTGGCGTGCGGGGGTCGCGGACTTGGGGAGCGGCAGCGAGCCGATCTGCACCTGCCACCGCAGGATCACCTGGGCGGGCGTGACGTCGTGCGCGCGGGCCGCGTCGGCGACGGCCGGCTCGTCGTACGCCGCGTCGGCCTTGCCGAGCGGACTCCACGACTCGGTCTGGATCCCGAGCTCGGCGTGCACCTCGCGCATCCGCTGTTGCGGGAACCTCGGGTGCAGTTCGATCTGGTTGACCGCCGGGGTGACGCCGGTGTCGTCGATGATCTCGCGCAGGTGGGTCTCGGTGAAGTTACAGACACCGATGGTGCGCACGAGCCCCTGCTCGCGGGCCTCGACGAGGGCCTGCCAGGTCTCCCGGTAGAGGCCCTGGCTCGGGTTGGGCCAGTGGATGAGCACGAGGTCGAGCTGCTCCACCCCGATCGTCTCCAGCGACGCCTGGACCGACTTGAGGGTGCGCGTCCGGCCGTGGTCACGACCGGCGACCTTCGTCGCGACTCTCACCTCTTCCCGGGGGACGCCGCTGGTCCGCAGGGCCTCGCCCACCTCGTACTCGTTGCGGTAGTTCACCGCGGAGTCCAGCAACCGGTATCCGTTCTCGAGGGCTGCGCGGATCGCCTCGACCCCCTCCGGACCTCGCAGCGGGTAGGTGCCGAACCCGATGCGGGGCAGGGTGGTTCCGTCGTTGAGCTCGTACGTCTCGGTCATGCCTGCACGCTACTCTCGACGTTCCGCAACGGCCACGCACGCGAACGCGTCCCGGAAGTTGCCACGGTGACCTACGAGTCATCACACGTCTGCCGATGAGTGGAACGACGGCCGAGAGGTAGGGACACCATCCCCCTCGACGCCCTGCACAGTTCTGCCACTGCCGGCGCGGCTGCCACCGCTCGGCCGCCCCCCGGCGCGCTGCCACCGTGCCGGGGGGCGATTCATTGCCCCGACAGTCGAGACGCGTGCGTGAGAGCAGGCGGACTCAGTGCGCGACGGCAGGAACCATGTAGCCGTGCTGCTCCGCCCACTCACGGGTCTGCTCGGCGAGAGCGGCCCAGTCGCGTCCCGGATTGAGGACGTCGTCCTCGATGTGTCCGGCGAGGTTGGGGGACGCCGTGAACAGCCAGTGCGGTGAGCGGGCGTTCTGCCGCGATCGCGCGGTGAGCGCCACGCGGAACGGCACGAGGACCGCCGCCCGCAGCACGCCCCGGACGCCGGGGACGAAATCGCGGGGCGGGCCGGTCACGTGCTCGTGGAGTCGGTACGGGGGTTGCCCCTGGTAGACGACACACGTCTCGTGGTCGAGGAATCGGCGGCGGAACGGGATCATCGCCTGCCGAAAGATGCCGTAGTCGGCCCGCAAGGCGCCGACCCGAGCGCCGAACGTGCTGGTCGTGCTCACGCCGTGGACGAAGTCATGACCGCCGACGGTGAATCCCTCGTGAACGGGCCACCCCTGCGGGTATCGAAAGCCGCCGGGGAACTCGAACTCGTTGGCGTAGTCGGGGGTGCCGCCGTGCAGCGCGAGGTAGGACACCTCCGGGCGCGCCTGGAGCCCGTGGAGCACCTCGACGGCGTCCGGGGTGTGGAGGTAGTCGTCCTCGCAGAAGTACACGATGTCGTCGTCGGCCCAGTCGCTCTCGACGGCGAGCTTGAGTGCGGTGACGTAGCTCCCGCGCATCCCCACCGGGCCGCCCGCGATGGTCTGCACCTCACCGAAATCGGTGAACAACCGCATCCGGTCCTCGGGCACGGGACCGTCGTTGAGCCACAGCACCTCCACGCCCGCCCGGCCCGCGGCGCGCGCGAACGACGCTGCGCACAACAGCTTGCTGAACCACTCGGGGCGGGACTTCAGGTTCTCCCCGCCGTAGGACCGGTAGATGAGCCGAACGGTCACAATCCCCCCTCGTTGCCGACGCGCGGCCCCCCTTGGTCGCGCAGGCGCCGTATCGACTCGAGGGTGACCACGAGGACGGCTGCCTGCAGCAATATTGACATCCCGAGGGCGGTCGACACGAAGGGATGGAGGTTACGAGACGATGCCAATACGGCACCGTCGTGCACCGCGATCCCCACCGCCGTCGCGGCGAGCAAGAGGTTGAACAGGGTCGCCGGCACGATCGAGCTCCCGTGCCCCCGCGACAGCACCAGCGCCGTGTACCCCAACACGGCCGGGACGGCACTCACCGCCAACGCGCGCTCCAGCTGCCCCTCGACACCGATGGCGAGCGTGGAGACGACACCGAAGCCGGTCCCGATCAGCAGGAGCGTCACCCACGTGTGCCGATCCAGTAGTCGCAGAGGCTGCGCGCCCACATTCACGCGTGCGGCCTCCTTCGTGGCAGTCGAGCAGTGAGTGTCCTTCCGCGGTCGGACAGTTCCGCGGGCCTTGTCCTCATCGGCATCACCGCAGGTGGATGTAGGTTTCCGCCCGCGGCGCGCGCAACCTTTGCCAACGGTGGTGCCGTTCTTGACGAACCCCTCGCGGCTTCGGACGTCCGACCGGCGCGACCCCGCGATGTGCGTCGCTCGATCGTTCTGAGCGCTCGACCGCCACGACCCCGGGCGCCCGGCTACGCTGCCGACATGAGTGGCAACCGTGACTTCGACCTGTTCAAGACCTCCGACGATCACGAGGAGCTCCGGGCGGCGATCCGCGCGATCTCCGAGGGGCAGATCGCGCCCCACGCGACGAAGGTCGACCACGACAAGGTGTTCCCGCAGGAAGCTCTCGACGCGCTCGTCGCGGCCGACTTCCACGCCCCCCACGTGCCGGAGGAGTACGGCGGCATGGGCGCCGACGCGCTCGCCACCTGCATCGTCATCGAAGAGGTGGCCCGCGTCTGCGCGAGCTCCAGCCTCATCCCGGCCGTCAACAAGCTCGGCTCGATGCCCGTCATCCTCGGCGGCAACGAGGAGATCAAGAAGAAGTACCTCTCGCCCATGGCCGCTGGCGAGGCCATGTTCAGCTACGGCCTGTCCGAGCGCGAGGCCGGCTCCGACACCGCCTCGATGAAGACCCGCGCCAAGCGCGAAGGCGACGACTGGGTCATCAACGGGCAGAAGTCGTGGATCACCAACGCGGGGGAGTCCGAGTACTACACGGTCCTCGCCGTCACCGACCCCGACGGCCGCCGCGGCGCCAACGTCACCGCATTCGTCGTCGAGAAGGACGACGAAGGGTTCACGTTCGGCGAGCCGGAGCGCAAGCTCGGTATCAAGGGCTCCCCGACCCGCGAGTTGTTCTTCGACAACTGCCGCATCCCCGGCGACCGCATCATCGGCGCCGAGGGCGAAGGCCTCAAGATCGCGCTGCGCACCCTCGACCACACCCGCGTCACCATCGGCGCGCAGGCCGTCGGCATCGCCCAGGGGGCGCTGGACTACGCCATCGGGTACGTCAAGGAGCGCAAGCAGTTCGGCAAGGCCATCGCCGACAACCAGGCCATCCAGTTCATGCTCGCCGACATGGCCATGGAACTCGAAGCCGCCCGCCAGCTCGTGTACGTCGCCGCCAGCAAGTCCGAACGCGCCGACGACGACCTGTCGTTCTTCGGGGCGGCCGCCAAGTGCTTCGCCGGCGACGTCGCCATGAAGGTCACCACCGACGCCGTCCAACTCCTCGGCGGCGCCGGCTACGTCGAAGACCACCCCGTCGAGCGCATGATGCGCGACGCCAAGATCACCCAGATCTACGAAGGCACCAACCAGATCCAGCGCCTCGTGATGGGCCGCCTCTTGCTGAAGTGAGTCGCCTCACCCCCCCGTTGGTTGATCTCGCGACAGTCGCTCCGCTCCTTCCTCGATCCTAGGAGGAGGAGCGCAGCGACGTCTCGAAACCACCTCGGACTCCGTCCTGGCGCGGGGCGTGGTGGGCAGGGACCACGCTAGCGGCAGGTGGTCTC
>JAUNTP010000198.1:4690-5800 GCA_030538585.1 Mobilicoccus sp. | reverse complement strand
TTCGCCCTCACGACGAGGGCGCATCGTTGCGGCTGGATCAAGCTCGCCGTCGTCGGCGGCACCGCGTGGGCGCTGTTCGCCCTCACGACGAGGGCGCATCGTTGCGGCGAGATCCAGGTGACGCCGCAGACTCAGGCTGCCAACCTGTTCGCCCTCACGACGAGGGCGCATCGTTGCGGCCCCTGGACAGGGTGGTCTTGCCCGCGGCCGGGTCCCCGGCCTGTTCGCCCTCACGACGAGGGCGCATCGTTGCGGCATCGAAGACCACATCGCCTGCTTCGTCGACCCCGCCTGTTCGCCCTCACGACGAGGGCGCATCGTTGCGGCACGAAGGGAGCGTGATGAGTCATGGCTTTGTGGACTCTGTTCGCCCTCACGACGAGGGCGCATCGTTGCGGCTACGCGATTTGTGCGGTGATGGGCAGCGGTGACGAGGTCTGTTCGCCCTCACGACGAGGGCGCATCGTTGCGGCCCTCTCGGCGGTTAAGTGGGCGGGGGGAGCGATGTCCTGTTCGCCCTCACGACGAGGGCGCATCGTTGCGGCAACCAGGCGATGCTCGCCGAGAGCCGGGCCGCCCACGTGCCCTGTTCGCCCTCACGACGAGGGCGCATCGTTGCGGCGATGTAGACAAGCTTGGCGGCGGATTCGATGGCGGCGTCTGTTCGCCCTCACGACGAGGGCGCATCGTTGCGGCGGTGTTGATGAGGTGGTCGGCGATCTCGTCTGCGGTGCTGTTCGCCCTCACGACGAGGGCGCATCGTTGCGGCTTGCGGGTCAGCCATTCCCCGGCCGTCTGCAGCGCCGGCTGTTCGCCCTCACGACGAGGGCGCATCGTTGCGGCACCACCGAGGTGTGCTGGTAGCGAGCCGTGGAGAGCTGTTCGCCCTCACGACGAGGGCGCATCGTTGCGGCACGACTGATGCGATCCGTGGTCAGTTGTCTGAGTCGGGCTGCTGTTCGCCCTCACGACGAGGGCGCATCGTTGCGGCGCCGAGTGCGCCCGGGAGATTCAAGGATCTCGAGGCTGCTGTCCGCCGGGGATGAGCCCCGTTCCTGCGATGCCCGCTCGAAAGTCTCTACGTGCTCCCCGCGCAGAAGGGGATGAGCC
>JAUNTP010000198.1:0-4590 GCA_030538585.1 Mobilicoccus sp. | reverse complement strand
GGGGATGAGCCGACCTGGCGCCGCGACCGCGCCGACGAAGGATGGCGCTCCTGCCTCACCGAGGGTGCATAGTCGCGGCGAGACGTTCGCCCACACGATGGAGGTCGGTGTCGGTGGCTGCCCGCCAGGTCGGGTGCGACTAGGTGAGCGCCGGTCTTGAGCGCGGATCCGGTGCCCGATCAGCCGTAGTGGTAGCGGCAGGCTGCGATGCGGATCTCGTCGTTCCCGATCTTGTAGACGAGTCGGTGTTCGTCGGTGATGCGCCTCGACCAGTACCCGTCGAGGTGGCGGAGCGGTTCAGGCTTACCGATGCCGTCGTTGCCGTTGCGAGCGATGTCAACGAGGAGTGTGTTGATGCGTTTCAGCAGCCTGCGGTCCTGGGCCTGCCACCACAAGTAGTCCGCCCAGGCGTGCTCGTCCCAGACGAGGAGCACGTCAGTCAGGGTCGATCACGTCGTGGCGTTCGCCGCGTCCGCTCTCCAGACGGTCAACCGCGTCGAGGAGTCGTCGCGCGTTGGCGGGGGAACGCATGAGGTACGCGCTTTCGCGCAGCGACTCGTACTCATCGAGCGACACGATGACGACGGGATCATGACCAGCGCGCGTGACGATCACCTCCTCACGGTCGGCGACGACGGAGTCGAGCACGCTCGCATAGTTGGCGCGGCTGTCGGTGTAACTCATGGTCCTCATGCGGCCCTCCTGTACAGAAGAGTGTACGTCCCTCAGATGTCTGTGCTCGCTACGCAGATTTGCTCGCGGGGGGACGTTGCGCCGCCGGCTCTTTCGGCTGCAGGGCGGCGGCGAGGGCGCGGAGGTCTCGGGATGCGAGGGGTCGCCCGGTGGGTCGCTGCTCTCGGCGGCGGGCGATGAGGTTGCGGGTGACGCCCGGGTCGCAGGGGCCGACGAAGAGATTGCCCTCGGCGTCGAGGGTCACGTAGCGGCCCGGGAACGTTCGTTCGGCGACCGCCACGTCGCGGTCGTCCCACGGGCCCTGCCAGATGGCGACGCCGTTGCACAGCTCGCACGAGTGCGCTCCGAGTGGCCAGCGCTGCTCATAGTGATCGGGGCCGAAACGCATATCGGGCGAAGGCAGCCCGTCCGTCTGTGTCGTCATGAGCGACACCCTTCCCGCGGCCTGCGCTCCTGTGGGTCACGGCCAGTCACTTGTCCACAGCCGTGGCCGCCCGCGTTCGCGCAAACAGCGCCAGCCCCGGCCAGACGACCGCGTGGGCGTCCCGTCCGGGCAGAACAGTTGCAACACGGCGCGGGCATGACGCTTGCGTGAACCCTTGATCCGTAACGTTGTTCGTGGCGCACGGCGCGCACAGGATGAGGCCGTGGACACCACCGAACGCCCCGTCGCCCGTCTCTCTCGTCGTTCGATGCTCGGCCTCACGGCCGGTGCAGCCGCCACGGTCGCCCTCTCCTCGCGCACCTCCTATGCGCACGGTGGGCAGATCTCCCTTCTCACCGAGCCGTTCCTCCAACTGCCCGAGCGTGACCGTGTGCGCGTCGTCTGGTTCACCGAACAGCGCGGAACCAGCCACCACGTCGTTCTCGGCCGGGGCGTCCACGCCCTCGACGCCGCGCAAGGACGGCTCGCCCTCTCCGGCCGCTCCCGACGCCGCGACCAGCGCGGACTCGCCATCGTCGCCGCACGCACCACCCAGTTGAGCCGCACCCGTGAAGACGCCCAGTCCTACCTGCCAGAGTCGCGCCGCCCCAGCGAGGGCATCCGTCGACGCCCCATCTGGCGCCACGAAGCCGTCGTCACCGGTCTGCGCCCCGGGTCGCGCACGCCCTACCGGGTGCTCAGCGTCGACGGACGCGCCGCCGCCATCTCCGGCGCCTACACCCTCGGCCCGTCGCTGCGCCGCGGCGACGACGCCGTCATCATGCTCACCTCCGATCACCAGGCGATGATCAACACCCCCGCCAACATGACCTACGCCAAGGCGACCATCGAACGCGAACTCGGCCCCATCGCCGCCGTGTTCTTCGCCGGCGACCTCGTCAACATCCCCGACCGTGCCTCCGAATGGTTCGACGACGACCGCGGCTCCGCGTTCTTCCCCGTCCTGCAAGGCACCGCCGGCCGCAAAGGCACCGACGACGTGCTCTACCGCGGCGCCGACATCATCCAGCACGCCCCCCTCTACCCGGCGATCGGCAACCACGAAGTTCAAGGGCGCATCGACGGCCATACCCAGCTCGGCGCCTCCTTCAACAACCCGATCCCCGTCGAGGTCGCCACCCGCGAGTACGCCAAGGTCGCGAGCCGCGTCAATCCCAGCGGTGACGCCGCCGTCAAGGCGCAGTGGATCGAGGACAACTCGTTCTCCAGCCGCACCTACGAGGAGATCTTCACCCTCCCCGGCAACGAGCAGTACTACGCCACCACCGTCGGCGACGTGCGGCTCGTCGTCCTCTACTCCACGCGCATCTGGCGCGGCACCGACGCCGTCCCCGACCCGGCGGCGCGCACCACCCGCTCCCGCTACCAGGAGGCGAAGGACGCCCTCGAGAAGCCCCTCGAGCAGGGCTACGGCGAGTTCATCTTTGAAGACATCGGCGTCGGCTCCGCCCAGTACCGCTGGCTGCAGGCCGAAACCCGCTCGCCAGAGTTCCGCCGCGCCCGCTACCGCATCGTCATGCTCCACGAGGGCCCGCACGGACTCGGCGACAACGTCATGCCCCAGTTCGTCCACCCCGTCCGAGTCGAGGAGAAGGACGACACCGGCCGCCTCATCGGCATCCGGTACGACTACCCCTCGGCCGGCAACGTCGCCCTGCACGACCTCGCGCCCCTGCTCGAACGGGCGAAGGTCAACCTCGTCTACAACGGCCACAGCCATCTGTGGAACAGATTCACAGCTCCGGGCGGCACCCATTACCTGGAGGCCTCCAACACCGGCAACAGCTACGGCGCGTTCCACCCGCTCTCGGGCCGCAGCCGCCCCGTCCCACCAGCGCCCTGGAACACCGGCGACTACCTTGCCCAAGGCAACCCCGGCGGGCTCGACCCCATCGTCCCCACCATCGCCCCGCTGCGCACGGATGCCGGGGAACCCACCCCCTTCATCGCCGACAACAGGTACGTCGTCTTCCAGGCCCTGCACACCGGCACCGGCGAGATCACGAGCTGGTACGTCGACATGCAGCACACCGCTGCCGGAGCGATCCGCTTCGACCGCTTCCGTCTCTGACCGCCCCACGCACCCGTCGTCGGCCGCGCCGGCGGCGGGTGCCGCGCGCGTGAGCTCGGAGAGTGTGACGCTGTCGCGAGAATCACTGATCGACAACGGCATTCGTGACCAGTTGCGGGTCTAATCTCAGGCATGTCGGACATCCGTTCGGCATCGGGGGCAACGCATCGATCAGGGGGATCGTCATGTCCAGCACACTCACCGCGACCCGCACCGCACTCGTCGTCGGACTCGTCTCGATCGGCCTCGTCGGCCCGACCGTCGTCGGGGCCGCCCACGCCGCACCCGGCCGCAACGCCGGGGGATACAGCGGCGAGGTCGTCGGCCCACGCGCCACGTCCAGCGGCCACAGCTACGGCACCACCGCCCGCGGGATCGCCAACTCCGGCGACGTCCTCGTCGCCTCCACCTCCCAGCCCACGTTCATCGCCAACGGCCGCAGGGTCCGTGCGCTCGCGTCAGCGGAGAAGCTCACCCCGTACGGCGCCTATCCGCAGGCCATCACCGGGTCGGGACACGTCTACGGCTCGGGGTACGAAGGACTGTTCCGATGGAACGGCGCTCGCGTCACGATGGGCAAGGTGAAGGACCTCAACGCCTCCAGCTTTCAGGGGTTCAGTCTCTCCGCCGTGAACACCCGCGGGGACGTCGCCGGCTGCGCCCAGAACTACCGCGTCGGCGTACCTTTCGTCGGCTCCTATCAGAGCGGTTCTGTCACCAGTCACGCGTGGCCCTCGGGGTGGGGCAACTGCTCGGTCACCGGCATCTCCGACCGAGGCGTCGCCACCATCAACCAAGAAGCTCCCTCCTGGCAGTACACCGATATCTACCCCCGCGCCGCCACGATGACGACCCGCGGCGTCACCTTCCTGCGTGCTCCCGCCGGGACCGCGAGCTCTGCGGACGCGATCTCCCCGAACGGAGCCCGCATCGCCGGGCGCACGATCGACAAGGACGGCCGTGCCACGACCGTATGGCTGTCCCACCGCAGCAACCCGACACCGCTGCGCGGCGCGGGCGGTCTCACGCCGCGGATCGTCACCGACTCCGGGGTCGTCTTCGGCGTCAAGGACGGCCGCGCCGTCAGGTGGCAGAACGGCCGCACCACCGACCTCACGTCCATCTCCCGGCTTCAGCGTGGCTGGGTCATCAGCGACGTCAGCGGTATCAACGCCCGCGGACAACTCGCCGTCACCGCCCAGGTCGGCGCCGACGAGACCGTCGCGATGCGTCTGACGCCCCGCTGAGCGGTCCAGCGGGCGGTGGTCTCGAGACGTCGCTTCGCTCCTCCTCGACCAACGGCGGTCGACGCCACCCCCGTTGGTCGAGGAGCGAAGCGTCTGCAAGGAGAGTTACTGGAGTTGTGCATGGTGGTGACCGC
>JAUNTP010000197.1 GCA_030538585.1 Mobilicoccus sp. | reverse complement strand
GACGCCTTCCAGGAGGCCGACATCCGCGGCATCACGATGCCGATCACCAAGCACAACTACCTCATCACCGACCCCGACGACATCCCGCGCGCCATCGCCGAGGCGTTCCACATCGCCTCCACGGGTCGCCCCGGGCCGGTGCTCGTCGACATCACCAAGGACGCGCTGCAGGCGCGCACGTCGTTCAGTTGGCCGCCCAAATTGGACCTGCCCAACTACCGGCCGGTGACCAAGCCGCACGCCAAGCAGATCCGTGAGGCCGCCAAGCTCATCGCCGCCGCCCGGCGCCCGGTGTTCTACCTCGGCGGCGGGGTCGTGCGCTCCGGGGCCAGTGAGCAGATGCGTGAGCTCGTCGACCTGACGCAGATCCCGCTGGTCACGACCCTCATGGGTCGCGGCGTCGTGCCGGATGACCACGAGTTGCACCTCGGCATGCCCGGCATGCACGGGTCGGTGTCCGCGGTGACGGCCCTGCAGAAGGCCGACCTGCTCATCGCCCTCGGGGTGCGCTTCGACGACCGCGTCACCGGCAAGCTCGCCACGTTCGCGCCGCTGGCCAAGGTCATTCACGCCGACATCGACCCCGCCGAGGTGGGCAAGAACCGCGTCGCGGACGTGCCGATGGTTGGCGACTGCGCCGAGGTCGCCACTGAGCTGGCCCGCGAGCTGCGCGAGCAGGGGTACGCCCCCGACCTCGACGCATGGCACACCGAGACGGCCTCCTGGAAGGAGCGCTACCCCCTCGGCTGGACCGAGCCGGAGACGGGTCTGCTCTCCCCGCAGTACGTCATCAAGCGGATCGGTGAACTCACCGGACCGGAGGCCATCTACGCGGCCGGTGTCGGCCAGCACCAGATGTGGGCGGCGCAGTTCATCGACTACCAGCGACCCAACTCCTGGCTCAACTCCGGTGGCCTCGGCACGATGGGCTACTGCGTGCCCGCCGCCATGGGCGCCAAGGCCGGCGCACCTGACCGGGTCGTGTGGGGGATCGACGGCGACGGCTGCTTCCAGATGACGAACCAGGAGCTTGCCACCTGCGTCATCAACAACATCCCCATCAAGATCGCCGTCATCAACAACAGCTCGCTGGGCATGGTGCGCCAGTGGCAGACCCTGTTCTACGAGGGCCGCTACTCCAACACCGACCTCAACACCGGCCACGACACGGTGCGAGTGCCCGACTTCGTCAAGCTCGCAGACGCCTACGGGTGTGTGGGCCTGCGCTGCGAGAGCGTCGATGACGTCGATGCCACCATCAAGCAGGCCCTGGAGATCAACGACCGGCCCGTCGTCATCGACTTCGTCGTCTGCCGCGACGCCATGGTGTGGCCGATGGTGCCTGCCGGGGTCAGCAACGACGAGATCATGTACGCGCGCGGCATGTCGCCGGTGTGGGATCGCGAGGAGACCGCGGTCGACGCCGAGGCCGACATGACCGCCGAGCTGATCGAGCAGGAGCAAGAAGGAGCGAGCCGATGAGCCGCCACGTGCTGTCCGTCCTCGTGGAGAACCGCCCCGGTGTGCTCACCCGCATCGCCGGTCTGTTCTCCCGCCGAGGGTTCAACATCGCCTCCCTCGCCGTCGGCGAGACCGAGGACCCGTCCGTCTCACGCATGACGCTCGCCGTCGACGCCGACGAGCTGCCCGTCGAGCAGGTCACCAAGCAGCTCAACAAGCTCATCGAGGTCGTCAAGGTCGTCGAACTCGACACCTACGTCGAGCGCCGCCTCATCCTCATCAAGGTCCGCACCGACGCCTCCACGCGCACCCACGTGTTGGAGACAGTGAACCTGTTCCGCGCCCGCGTCGTCGACGTCAGCGCCGACTCGGTCACCATCGAGGCCACCGGCAAGCTGGAAAAGCTCGAGGCACTGCTGGCGCTGCTGGAGCCCTACGGCATCCGCGAGCTGGTCCAGTCCGGCATGGTCGCCATCGGCCGCGGCCCCCGCTCCATCACCGACCGCACGTCCCGTTCCTGACCCACCACCCCCGCAATCGAAGGAGCCCCCAGTGGCGCAGATGTTCTACGACGACGACGCCGACCTGTCGATCATCTCCGACAAGAAGGTCGCCGTCATCGGTTACGGCAGCCAGGGCCACGCGCACGCGCTCAACCTGCGTGACTCCGGCGTCGACGTCCGCATCGGTCTGGCCGAGGGCAGCAAGAGCCGCGCCAAGGCCGAGGCCGAGGGCCTGCGTGTCCTCACCGTCGCCGAGGCGACCAAGGAGGCCGACGTCGTCGTCATCCTCGTGCCCGACCAGCACCAGCGAAAGGTGTACGCCGAGCACATCGCCCCCAACCTCAAGAGCGACGCGGCGCTGATGTTCGCCCACGGGTTCAACATCCGCTTCGGCTACATCGAGGCGCCCTCGGGTGTCGACGTGTTCATGGTGGCCCCCAAGGGCCCGGGGCACATCGTGCGCCGCGAGTACACCAACGGTCGCGGCGTGCCGGTGCTGGTCTGCGTCGAGAAGGACGAGTCCGGCTCGGCGTGGGAGCTGGCCAAGTCCTACGCCAAGGCCATCGGTGGTCTGCGCGCCGGCGGTATCGGCTCGACGTTCACCGAGGAGGCCGAGTCCGACCTGTTCGGTGAGCAGGCCGTCCTCTGCGGTGGCGCGAGCCAGCTCATCATGTACGGCTTCGAGACCCTCGTCGAGGCCGGGTACCAGCCGGAGATCGCCTACTTCGAGGTCCTGCACGAGCTCAAGCTCATCGTCGACCTCATGGTCGAGGGCGGCATCGCCAAGCAGCGCTGGTCGATCTCCGACACGGCCGAGTACGGCGACTACGTCTCCGGCCCGCGGGTCATCGACCCGAGCGTCAAGGAGAACATGAAGGCGGTGCTCGCCGACATCCAGAGCGGCGCGTTCGCCAAGCGGTTCATCGACGACCAGGACAACGGCGCCAAGGAGTTCATGGAGCTCCGCGAGAAGGGCGCCCAGCACCAGATCGAGTCCACCGGCAAGGAGCTGCGCAAGCTCATGGCGTGGGTCAAGGACGACGACTCGGACTACACCGAGGGCTCGGCCGCACGCTGACCTGAGCACACGAAAACGCCGAAACCGTCGGTTCGAACCGACGGTTTCGGCGTTGTGCGTGTGACGTGGGGTGCGCTCAGGCCGGGGCTTCTCCTGGCGCTAGCTGCATCGCCGTGTAGTTCTGGATGCCCGTGCGCTCGATGGCGTCGAGCTGGCCCTCGAACCAGTCGGCGTGCTCCTCCTCGTCGCGCGCCATCTCCTCGAAGATGCTCGCGGTGGCGTGGTCGCCGAGGTCGTGGCACTCCTGGGCGGAGGCGTTGAACTGCGCGACGGCCGCGATCTCGCTTTCCAGGCCCAGACGCAGCATCTCCTCGACGCTCTCCCCAACGGAGATCGGGTTGAGGCGCTGCACGTTGGGGTGCCCGTCGTACATGAGGACGCGGTTGATGAGCTCGTCGGCGTCCTTCATCTCCCCGATCGACAGGTCGTAGAAGACCTTGCCCAGCTGGGGCAGTCCCCAGTTGTCGAGCATGCGGGCGTGCAGGAAGTAGGCGTTGACGACGGTGAGTTCGAAGGTGAGTGCTTCGTTAAGCAACTCGACGACGCGGGGGCTGCGCGGCTGCATCGGGCTCCTTGAGAGGTTGGTGCAGGGTGACGTGGTCGGAGCGAGTATAGGACTCGATGACCTTGCGCACTCCGAACACGCACCCACCGCAGTCGGTGCCGGCCTTGGTGCTGCGGCACACTTGAGCGAGGGTGGCCGCACCCTCGTCCACGGCGACGTGGATGGCGTGGTGGCTCACCACCTCGCACTGACACACGATCATGTAGGTGAGCCTAACCTATGTAGTCGGGTGCACGGCAGGGGTGTTCCGCAGAGAGGAAAGAGAGGATCGTCGTCTTTCCTTCATGTTGCCGACGCCCGGTCGATAGGTGTTGTGGTGCAGGCTCGTTCGTGACCCTGCCGCGCATGAGAAGCCCGTCCATCCCTCCCGGAAGGCCTCCGTGTCAGATCGACCTGTTCGAGCCGACGTTCGTCGGTGGCGCGCCGGCGTGACGCTCGCGATGGCGCTCGCCGTGGCGACGCCGACCGTCGCCCTCGCCGAGCCCACCCCGACCCCGACGCCAAGCCCGTCGTCGAGCCCCGCCCGCGTGACGACGACCGAGGCGGTGATCGACGCCGCCCGCGCGGCCGCCGAGGCGGGGGAGAGTGACGTCGAGCGGCTCCAGGAATCGCTGGAGGAATCCCGCGCGGAGGTCGAGGCCGCGCACGTCGAGGCCCAACTCGCCGCCGAGAAGGCGAACGCTGCTCGCGAACTGCTCACGCGCCGCACCGCCGAGGCGGCCGAGGCGGCGGACGCCGTCCGCGAGGCCGATGCCCAATCGCAGCGCTCCCAGCGCGACCTGGAGTCGATGGCGACGCGCCTGTACATGCAGGGCGGCACGCTGGGGGAATTGGCCTGGCTGCTCACTGGCGGGCCGACCTCCGATCTCGCGCGGCGTGACGCCGACGTGCGGGCCGCGCAGACCCACCGCGCCGACACCCTCGCCGAGGCGAAGGACGCCCATGCGAGCGCGCAGGACGCGCACGCGCGCGCCGAAGCGGCGGAGGCGGCCCAGCAGGAGGCGGCCGCCGGCGCACAGGAGGCGTTGACGCAGGCGCAGGAGGCCGTGGCCACGGCCGAGCGGCTCACCGATGAGCTGGAGGCGGAGGAGACGCGCCTCATCGAGCGTCTCGCCGAGCTCCGGCGCACGAGCGTCGAGGTCGAGGAGCGGCGACAGGCAGAGCTCGAGCGTGCCGCCGAGGAGGCGCAGGCCGAAGAGGTGCGGGCACGCATCGAGGCGTTGGCCGATGAGGTCGACGACACCGGTGACGCGCAGACCCCGCCCGTGGATCTGCCCGAGCCCGACCGTGCAGCAGCGGCGGCGGCCATCGCGTTCGCCCGGGCCCAGCTCGGCAAGCCGTACCTGTGGGGTGGCAACGGGCCGGCGGCGTTCGACTGCTCCGGCCTCACGGTCGGTGCATGGCGCACCGGCGGGCGGAGCATCCCGCGCACGGCGCAGTGGCAGTACGAGGGGTCTCAGCGGGTGGCGATCGCCGACCTGCAGCCTGGTGACCTCGTGTTCTTCGGCGCGAGCGAGCGGTCGATCCACCACGTGGGTCTCTACGTCGGCAACGGTCAGATGATCGAGGCGCCGCGGACGGGGCTGAATGTGCGCTACAGCTCGATCTACCGGTCGTCGCTGCTGCCCTCCGGCGGCCGAGTCTGATCGCCCACCACGCTGGTCGAGGAGCGAGTAGGAGCACCGAGCCGTCCCATTTTGCGAGATTGTCATATCGCCCGTCGAGACGGCGCATCTAGAATGACGGCATGGTCGACACCGCTGCCACCACGAGCCCGCTCGACATCGCCGTCATCGGTGGTGATGGCATCGGCCCCGAAGTCACGGCCGAGGCGCTCAAGGCGCTCACGGCCGTGCTCGGCGAGGACGGGCTGAAGGCCACCGACTACACGCTCGGCGCCCGCACCTGGCACGAGACCGGGGAGGCGCTGCCCGAGGGCACCCTCGAGGACCTGCGGCGTCACGACGCCATCCTGCTCGGCGCGATCGGCGACCCGAGCGTGCCGTCAGGGGTGCTCGAACGCGGACTGTTGCTGAAGATGCGCTTCGAGCTCGACCACTACGTCAACCTGCGCCCCACCAGGCTGTTTCCGGGCGTGCGCAGCCCGCTCGACATCGATGCGGTCGCGCCCGAGGGCATCGACTTCGTCGTGGTTCGCGAGGGCACCGAGGGGCCGTACACCGGCAACGGCGG
>JAUNTP010000196.1:2982-5832 GCA_030538585.1 Mobilicoccus sp. | reverse complement strand
CAGGCCTCGGGGGTGTCGTGCATCATCACCTGCCCCTTGTGCAGCCAGATGCAGTCGTTGCACATGTCTTTGATGCTGTTGAGGCCGTGACTGACGAGGAACATCGCCCGCGCCGATGAGCGCAGTTCGTCCATCTTCGCGTTCGCCTTTTCGCGGAACGCGGCGTCACCGGCCGAGAGGGCCTCGTCGATCATGAGGATGTCGGGTTTCATGTGCACGGCGACGCTGAACGCGAGGCGGCTGAACATGCCCGAGGAGTACGTGCGCATGGGGGCGTCGATGTAGTCGCCGAGTTCGGCCCATTCGGCCACTTCTTCGGCGCGCTCGGCGACCTCCTTGCGCGACAGCCCGGAGGCGAGCCCGCCGAGGATGACGTTCTCGCGGCCCGAGAGTTGCGCATTGAACCCCACACCCAGCGCCAACAGGGTGCTGGCACGGCCCCACACTTCGACGCGCCCTTGAGTGGGCGGCAAGATGCCGGCGATAGTGCGCATGATGGTCGATTTGCCGGCCCCGTTGGCGCCGATGATGCCGAGCGCGGTGCCGTTGGGCACCTCGAACGAGACGTCTTTGAGCGCCTTGACCTCGACGAGCGCGCGTTCGCCACGCCCGGCGCGCACGATGGCGTTCTTGAAGGTCGGAACCCGTTCGAAGGTGGTCCGGTAGGTGATCGACAGGTGTTGCACGCTCACCGCGAGGTCGGTGCGGGCCGAGTTGTCGACGTAGTGGTGGTCGACCTGGGCCTCGGCGCGCTCGGCCTTGCGACGCGCCTTGTCGTCCTTGCGGCTGCCGAGAGCGAACGCACCCCCGACGGAGAAGCCGCCCGGCTTGTCGGCGGAGGAGGATCCGGAGCGGTCAGAGGCGGACAGCGAAATCACGCTCCCTCACGAGGAAGTACACCGAGCCCACGATGAGGGCCCCGAACGCCCACGCGAGGGCGAGCAGCCAGATGCGCAGGTCGGGGAAGATCCCTTGCTGCAGCGCCTCGTTGTAGCCGCCGATGAGCGCGTAGAGCGGGTTGAAGGCGGCGAACGGGGCGAGGCTCGCGGGGAGTTGGTCGATGGTCCACAGCACCGGCGAGGAGTACAGCCAGATGCGCATGACGTAGGGCAGAAAGCTGGTCGCGTCGCGGAAGTACACCTGCAGTGCCGCGAACAGCGAGGCGAGACCGGTGGCGAAGATCGTCAGGAGCAGCAGGAAGATCGGCGCTGCCACGAAGGTCGCGACGTTCCACGGGTTGCCCGCGAGAACGTGGAAGATGAAGTAGACGGGCACCGTGGGCAGGAATCGGAAGAACCCCGTGCGCACGGCTGAGATCGGCAGCAGCAGCCGCGGCATGGCCGTGTTGAGGATGACTTTGCCCGCACCGGTCACCGAGTTCGCGCCGGTATTGACGGCGCCCTGAAAGAAGTAGAAGACGAACAGCCCGGCCGTGAGGTGCGCGAAGAACGTCGCGTCGAACGGCTCCCCCGCCCGACCCCGCAGCACGTCGACGAGGATGTAGTAGACGAGCGCCAGCAGCAGCGGGTTGATGACGAGCCAGGCCTGCCCGAAGAACGTGCGCGTGTTGGCCGCGCGCATGTTGGCCTTGGAGGTCTCGGTGGCGAACTCACGTCGGCGCCACAACTCCCGCAAGTAGGTCCGCAGCGGCGGCATGCCCGCCCGGTGCGGTTCGTACCGGCTGTAGAGCGGTGTGTCGTCGCCCGAGGAGGGAGTGGTGACCGCACTCATCGCTGACCGCCGTGTCCAGCGTTCATCGTGCTCCTATCCTCGGTCGGTGCTGGGCCCACGGTACTCACCCCTGCGGGCGTGGTCGGTCGGGGCTCGCCTGCAGTCGTGCGTACACCTGCTGCAGGCGGCGTCCGTCGGCCTCCCAGCTGAGCTCGTCGGCCGCCTCGGCAACGGCCGTGCGCAGCGCGCCATAGTGTGCCACGGCCTCGCGGGCGGCCTCGACGAGAGCGTCCGCGTCGCCCGGGGTATAGAGGGTGCCGATGCCGTACGCACGCACGGTGGCGGCGAGTTCGCCGACGTCGGTAGCGATGACGGGTGCGCCCGCCTGCACGGCGTGAAAGAGTTTGTTGGGCAGGGCGAGACGGTGGTTCTCCCACCGGTCCGAATGCGTGACGAGCACGAGGCCCGCGGCAGCGAGGTGGGCCGTGACTTCGTCTGGGCGGCAGGCAGGTTCGACGGTGGCGGCGCGGGGGTCGAACCCGGCGAGCCACGTGCCGTCGGCGGGACCACGCAGGGTGACGGGCAGGCCGAGGTCGGTGAGTCGCTCACTGGCGGCGGCGATGGTGTCGAGCTCGCGATAGGCGGCGATGCGCCCGGCGTACTCGAGGGCGCGGGGACGCTCCGGAGGTGTCGGAGCGGGAGTCTGCAGGCGAGGAAAGGTGTTGCGCACGACCTCGACGTGGTCCCACCCGTACCGATGGCGCAGGGCGTCCGCGACCCCGTCGCCGACCGTGATGACGACGTCGGCCCGCCCGCCGAGGCGCGCTTCGAGGGCCCGTTCGCGCCGGTCGAGCAGGGGCGTCGGGCGGTATTCGCGAGGCCGTCCGCTCCACAGTTCGTGGGTGTCGTAGACCAGGGGCACGCCGCGCTCGTCGGCGAGGGTGGCGCCGGCCTCCAACGCGGTGAAGTCGTGGGCGTGAACCACGTCGAACTCCCGCCCGCGGCCGTCGGCGAGCGCGCCCGCCGCCCAGCGTCCGAACGCCGACGCGCGATGCTGCGGCAGCAGCAGCCAGCGGGCCAGGCGCAGGTGCGGCGGCAGGCGGCGACCCGTCATCGAGGGCGCACCTTCGGCCCGGAACACCGAGGAGGTGCCCACGCTCGACACGCTGACTCCGGGCG
>JAUNTP010000196.1:0-2972 GCA_030538585.1 Mobilicoccus sp. | reverse complement strand
TCGAAGTCGGTGGGCACCGACTTGCCGATGATGTGCACGTCGTGACCGGCCTCGACGAGGGTGGTCGCCTCGCGCAACACCCTCGTATCGGTGGCGACGGAGGTCGCCACGAGCATGAGCACCCTCATGCGCGCGTCGCACCTGCCGAGCTGGTCGCGCGCAGGCGGCGCGGGCTGGTGAGGAACCCGATGCCCCAGCACCAGTGCATCGTGGCGAGCACGGCGGGGGTCTGGACGCGGGTGGTGGGGGTCTCGCCGCGGCTGATGGCGAGCCCACCGGCCACGACGGCGCCGAGGTAGGCGAGCGGGACGAGCAGCGCGGGCCGGGTGCGGCGCGAGGCGAGTCCGGCGACCGTCGCGGCGGTCGTCCCGAGGACCATCGCGGGCGGGGCGAGATAGCGCAGGTTGATCGTGCCCTCGTGCCGGGCCGCGACCACGCGCCGCCACCGTCCGTAGTTGAAGTACTGACGCGCGAGGGCCTCGAAGCTGCCGCGCGGGCGGTAGGTGACGGTGAGGTCGGGCACGAACCAGACGAGACCCCCGGCCGAGCGGATCCGGTGGTTGAGCTCCCAGTCCTGCGCGCGGGCGAAGTGGGAGTCGTAGCCGCCGGCCTGCTCCAGGGCCGCGCGGCGGAACACCCCGAGGTAGACGGTCTCGGCCTCCCCGGCCTGCCCGCCGACGTGAAAGCGCGCGTTGCCGACACCGATCTTGCTCTTCATCGCGGCGGCGACGGCGCGTTCGAGGTGGGTGTGGCCCTGGGCGTCCATGATGCCGCCGACGTTGTCGGCTCCGACCCGCATGAGCTCGGTGACAGCCGTGGTCAGGTAGCCGTCGCACAGCTCGGCGTGGCCGTCGACGCGGGCGACGATCTCGTGGCTGGACGCCGCGATACCGGCGTTGAGGGCGTCCGGGGTGCGGCCGCTGGGGTTGGCGACGATGCGCACGCGTGAGTCTTCGGCCGCGAGAGCGTCGGCGACCTCCTGGGTGCGGTCCTTGCTGGGGCCGACGGCGAGCACGACCTCCAGCTCGCCCGGGTAGTCCTGCGCGAGCACGCGTCGCACCGCGGCACGTAGGTGTCGCTCCTCCTCGAGGACGGGCATGACGACGCTCACCGCGGGCATCTTCGCCGAAGTCTGTCCGCTCACGTGGTCTCCCGTTGCTCGTCGCCGGTCATCGGCCCCATTCTGCTATCCCACAGCGCCCCGTCGCGGGAGCCCTCACGGGACGCCGCAGATGAGCCCTGCGTCGTCGCTCACGGAGAAGGCGTACTCGTCGGCGGCGGGGCTGGTCGCGGGGCTCGCTCCGGCCGTGCCGTCGGGGGTGGTGTCGGTGCTGCCGGCGCCGGTGTCGGCGGGGCCGGCGGCGGTGGCCGGCGCGGTGTGCGCCTCGGCGCTGCCGGTGGCGGCCGGTGCGTTGTCGTCGCGGGTCGGGTCCTCCTCCCCCGCGACGGCCCGAGCGACGATCTGCCGGATGCGCTCCGGGTCGTAACTCCACGGGTCGATGAGGGGCGGGGTGAAGTTGATCGTCGTCATGTCGGCCTCGCGCGCTTTGAGGGCGACCCCGCTCATGCGACCGAGGGCCGAGTTCGGCATGTTGGTCTCGATGGTGCCGCCGGAGATGTCGGCGATCTCCTGGGCGCGCAGCAGCACGGTGGCGGGGTCGAGTTGGTGCAGCATCGCGGTCATGACGCACTTCTGGCGCGCCATGCGGTCGTAGTTGGAGGCGCCTTCGCGGGAGCGGGCGTACCAGAGGGCGTGATACCCGTCGAGGTGCTGGAGGCCAGGCTGGATGTAGCCGTAGATCGGTGAGGTGCCGCCGCCGATGGGGGTCGCCCGCCCCACCTGCACGTCGAGGCCGCCGACGGCGTCCACGAACCGGCGGAACCCGACGAGATCGACCATCGCGTAGTACTGGATGTCGAGGCCGGTGAGGGATTCGACGGCCTCGGTCATGGCGAGCGCGCCGGGGTTCTGGACGTCGGCGGGAAACTGGTCGCGGTGCTCCTGCGCCCACTGGTAGAGGCCGTTCAGGAGGCATTGGTCGCCGCAGTTCCAGCCTTCGGGCATGAGGCGGTGCATCGTCGAGCCGGGTTCGAAGTCGATGTTCTCGGTGTCGCGGGCGAACCCGAACAGGGCGCTCGTGCCGGTGCTCGCGTCGACGCTGGCGAGCATGATCGTGTCGGGCCGGACTCCGACGCGGTCGGCGTCGGCGTCGGAGCCGAGCAGGAGGACGTTGTAGCGACCGTCGACCGGGCCTCGGCCGGCCCCGGTGCCGAACACGTTGACGACGGCGGTGCGGCCCGCCCACACGAGCCAGGCTGCCGTGAGCAGGGGTCCGCTGGTCAGGGCCATGAGCAGCGCGGTGAGGAGGGCGACGCCCTGCCGGGTGCGGCGTGGCACGAGGCGCAGGCGGGCCAGGCGAAGCGCGTCGAGAAAGAGAAACGCCCAGAACAGGGCGGCGAGGACGAGCGCGGCGGTGAGTGCCCCGAGGAACCATGGTCCGGAGACGATGCCGAGCAGGGTCGAGGGGCTCAGCAGCCACAGGGCTCCGGCGAGGACGACGAGCCCCACGCAGAGCACCGCGGTGCGCAGCGCGAAACGGCCGAGGCCGCGACTGCCCGCGATGATCTGCGCCGACCCGGGCGCCACCAACGTCAGCAACACGAGGGTGAAGGCGCGGCGGATGCGCATCCGCGGCGGGAGGGCGCTGGGGTCCTTGAGCGACATCGCGGACGCCCCTCGGCGCACATCGACCGTCCCCGACGCCTCGTCACGAGACCGGCGGGAAGGGGGGTCGAGGTGCAGATCGCTCATGGGCCACCAGTATTCCGGCTCGCCTGGGCACAACCTGGGGGGCGCGCCCGAGCACCACGAACAAGGCGCCCTCCCCCGCCGCCCGTTCGTCGAGCAGCGAAGCGTCTCGAGACCACCGCCGTCCCCGTTGGTCGAGCAGCGAAGCGTCTCGAGACCACCA
>JAUNTP010000195.1:3157-5842 GCA_030538585.1 Mobilicoccus sp. | reverse complement strand
CTCCGCCTCGGCCGGTGCCTCGGCGGCAGCCTCGACGCCCAGGGCATCTCCGATCGCGGGCCACAGCCGCTCGTGCCAGGCGTCGAAGTCCCCGAAGAAGTCGCCGCGGGCGTTCGCCTCGCCGCGCTCGATCAGGCGGGTCGCACCCGCCCGCTCCAACTGCTCGTCGATGAGGGTCGGAATCCGCTGGTAGGTACGCGCCCAGTCGGTGTTGCCGCAGCCGAAGACCGCGAACCGCACACCGTCGAGGGCGCCGTCCGTGACACCCTCCAGCCAGGAGACGAACTGCTTGGCGTTGTCCGGCGGCTGCCCCTCGTACGAGGCGGACACGACGACGACCGCGCCGTCGCCCGGCAGGTCGCCGGTCGCCTCGTCGAGGGCGGCCACGGTCGGCGCGTAGCCCAGGCGGGTGGCCCGCTGGGCGACCTGGTTGGCGAACGCCTCGCTGGTGCCCGCGTTGGAGCCGAACAGGATCCGCACCGGCGTGCCGTGGCGCTCCACCGCCGCCGGCTCGTCCTGCTCCCCGGCCTCACCCTGCGCGGCGACCGGCGCCTGGGCCGCGTACCCCTCCCGCCGGGAGAACCGCGCGAAGAACCCGTCGGGCTTGAGCGTCAGCGTCTCCTTGACCGTCAACTCGTAGCTGGGGTCAGCCCAGTCGATGTCGAAGCGCTGCAGCATGAGCGCGAGCACGAGCTGCGCCTCCTGCAGCGCGAACCCGCGGCCGATGCACGAGCGCTGCCCGTTGCCGAACGGCTTCCACGCGTTGCTCGGGATCGCCTGCGCCCGGTCGAAGGCGAACCGGTCCGGGTCGAAGCGCTCCGGGTCGGGCCACACGGAGGGGTCGCGGTGCAGCTGCGGGGTGAGCACGAGCGCGGTGTCGTCCGGGGTGATCGCGTAGCCGGCCTCGCCGTCCTTCGCTCCGATGGCGGTCGACTCGTGCGGGTAGACCGCGAACGCCGGCGCGGTCGGCCACAACCGCAGGGTCTCGCGCAGGATCTGGTCGAGGTAGCCCAGCTTCGCCAGGTCGGCGTACGTCGGGTACCGCCCGTCGAGCACCTCGTCGACGTGCGCCCGCGCCCGCGCCATGACCTGCGGGTTCTTCAGCAGCTCGTACAGCGTGAAGCTCAGCAGACCGGAGGTCGTCTCGTGCCCGGCGATAAGGAAGGTCACCATCTGGTAGCGCACGTTCTCGTCGGAGAGGGTCTCGCCGGTCTTCGGGTCGGTGGCGGTCAGCATCGTGTCGAGGATGTCGCTCTGGCCGTCGGGCAGCGGGTGCTCTCGGCGGTGCGCGATGATCCGGTCCGCCACCTCGTGCAGCACCGCGATGTCCTCGTCGTAGCGGCGCTGCGTCAGCAGCATGAGGCGGTTCTGGATCGGCAGCCGTCGGCCGCGCTGGCCGGACTCCTCCAGCGCGTCGACCATCGAGTCGATGAACGGGTGCATCGACTCGCTGTAGAAGCTGTTGAATCGGTAGCTGAACGAGCACAGCGCGATGGTGTCCAGCGTCAGGCGGGTGAAGTCGTGCGTGACGTCGACATCCGCCTCGGGCCCGAGCCGCTCCCACTTGAGCATCAGCTGCTCGGCGATGTCGACCATCCCGTCGTACATGCCGGTCAGCGCGACCGGTGAGAACGCAGGCATGAGAATGCGGTGCGCCTTGCCCCAGTTGGGCTCGTCGGTGCGCGCGGTGAACAGGCCGTCGCCGCCGAACGCGCGGATGTTCTTCAGCGGGTTGTGCACCCGCTTGTCGAAACGGGATTCGTCGCACAGCTCGTCGACGAGTCGCTGGGAGGAAATGACGAAGAGCGAGCCGTCGTTGGTGGGCAGCTGGTGGCGGAAGATCTCGCCGTACCGCTCGGCGTGGCGCATCATGCCCTGGATGGGCGCCTGCGTGTCCATCGCGTGCAGCGTGCCGACGATCGGTTTGATTTCGGGGCCGGGCACGGTGCGGGTCGGCTGGGATGCGGTCTTCGCTGTGGTGTTCACGGGGGCCTCCTGCTCGAGGCTGGATCGGATGTCGTGCATACCCAGTCCAACTCCCTGAGCCCGGCGAGAACTTGACCCTTCGCGACAGTTAGTTGACTCTGCGCGACATCCGGCGTGGGATGGGCCGATGGTCACGCTCATCCGCGCCGCCGCACTGCGCGGATTCGACTCCCTGGTCGCCGAGCTCGGTGGCGACGCGGCCGGCTATCTGCGCCGCACCGGCATCGACCTCGCCGCGGTGTCGGACGACGACGCGCTCCTGCCGACCGACCAGTTCGCGAGCTGCCTGACGCTGGCCGCCGGCGAGCTGGGCCACCCCGAGCTACCGCTGCTGCTCTCCCAACGCCAGGACCTCGGCGTGCTCGGCCCGCTCGCCGTCGCGCTGGAGAGCGCCCCCAGCGTCGGCGAGGCGCTGGCCTGCGCGGATCGTTTCCTGTTCATGCACGCCTCCGCCGCCACGGTCAGCGTGGCGCCCGATCCCCGCGGCGAGGCGGGCGTGCTGGCCATTCGGCTCGGCCCTGACGCCCTGCCGCTGGGGCTCGAACTCGGGCTCGGGCTGCTGCACCGGCTCCTGCTGCTGTTCTGCTCCGACGTGCAGTTCTGCGCAGAGGGCGCCGAGTCGCGCGGCTACGGGCTGCGCGGGGCGCACTTGCCCGGCCCTCCGATCGCCGCCGAGAGCATCTACCGCGAGGTGTTCCG
>JAUNTP010000195.1:0-3147 GCA_030538585.1 Mobilicoccus sp. | reverse complement strand
GCTTCCGCACCGGCGAGGGCCTGCTGCGGGTGCCGCGCCGGCTGCTCGACCGGCGCCTCGACACCGGCGACGCGCTCCTGCACGAGATGGCCATGACCTACCTGGAGACCCACGGCCGCGAGCACGCGGCAACGGTCAGCGGTCAGGTGAGCCGCGTGCTGGCGAACTCGCTCGGCACGAGCCCGCCCTTGATCGGGTCGGTCGCGAACCTGCTGGCCATGCACCCGCGCACCCTGCAGCGCCGGCTGGCCGCGGAGGGCACGACCTTCGAGGAGGTGCTCGACGAGGTGCGCCGCGAGCGCGCGCACCGGCTCATCGTCACTACCGACCTGCCGCTGCGGCAGGTCGCGGGGATGGTCGGCCTGTCCGAACCCGCTGCGCTGACCCGCGCCTGCCGCCGCTGGTTCGGGATGCCGCCGCGCGAGCTGCGCCGCGGCGCGACCTACGCCTGACTCAGCGGTCTCCTCGTGGCAGATCGCCACGGTGGCGCGTGAGCACGTCAGCTGCGGCGGGCCGGCCCCGGCAGATCGACATCGGCACCTGCTCGAAGCGAGATCGGGGGAGTGGGGTGCGGCATAGCGCCTCGGTGGCCGCCTCATCCCACTCGACGAGCACGAACCAGCGCCCCGCCTCCTCGACGACGTCCTCGACTCGGCCGACGGCGCACAGCTCCTGACGTCGGGACAGGTAGGCCCAGATGGCGTCACCGGGTCGCATCGTGCGGTAGCCCGACCGTAGGCACCAGCGCGTCGTCGGCTGGGAGAGGCCGATCGCCTCCCAGATCTCCGTCGCGTCGGGGCGGGTCCGCCAATCGGGTGGCAGGTGCTCGGCGTGCGCGGCCGGGTCGATCGGCAACAGCCAGTGGGGTGGCTCGTCCGAGGTCGTCGACGGGGCTGACGCGCGCTTCGTGGTCATCGGGTGCTCGTGCGGCGCAGCCGGATCGGGCCGCGGGCCTCGGCGAGGTCGATGACCTCGCCCCGTTGGGTCACCTCGATCTCACCGGCCGCGACGAGCTCCGCCGCAGCGTCGCGCACGGGGCTCATGAGGTCGCGCCAGGACTCGTCGCCGAGCGCCCGCGCCACCTCCGAGGGGCAGATCGTCGCGCCGTCGGCGCGCTGACCCAGGAGGTCGAGAATGCCGGCGCGTAGCTCCTCCGGCGTGGGGGTACTCAACTGCTCGAGAGGAGCGTGGAGGTGGCCACCCCGTGCAGGACGAGGGTGAGGACAGCCTCGGTGAGTTCCTCCTGCGACACGCGACCCTGCGGGCGAAACCACTCGACGGTCGAGTTCATCGCGCCGAACACGAGGCGGGCCACGACGACGGCGTCGACGTCGTCACGCAGCAGCCCGGCGCGCTGCGCCTGCTCGACCAGGGCCGCCATGCGGGCGTCGAACTGGCGGCGCCGCGCGAGGGCGTGCTGCTCGGCCGGGCTGTTGCCCCGCAGGCGCAGCAGCAGGCGCACGAACGGCTGGTACTCGACGAGAATCGCGACCATTCGCCGGATGAACTCCTCGAACCGGACGTCGAGGGAGTCTCCGGAGTCCTCGGTGTCCCGCAGGCCGTCGTCGAGGGCGTCGAACGCCGTTTCCAAGGCCAGGGTGAGGAGTTCTTCTTTACCCTCGACATGGTGATAGAGCGCCGACTTCGAGACCCCCAGACGCTCGGCGATCATGCCCATCGTCGTGGCGTCGTACCCGTGGGCGTCAAAGGCTTCGACGGCGGCGAGGAGGACGGCGCGCTGATCGTGACCGGGTCGTCCCCGGCGCGTGCGTTGTTCTCCCACGAGAGAATCGTCCCACATCGGCGAACGGCGCCCGCTGCCCGGCTCGCACCATTTGCACGGTCAGATCCGTGCGGCCGACCTGCGGACGCGCCTTGAATCCGCGCGTCGGCACCATATACTGAACCTTCAGTCGGTAATTCGGGCCGACAGGGCGACGGCGCCACACCCTCGCCCTTCCCACGACCCGCGAGGTGACGTGATGACCACTCGGCCAGACCTGCGAGCCGTCGAGGACGGAGCGATCGATGAAAGCGCTGCTCAAGCGCACTTCGACGCCCTCATCGAGGCCGACGACCGCGTGGAGCCCCGCGACTGGATGCCTGCCGCCTACCGCAAGTCGCTCGTGCGTCAGATCTCCCAGCACGCGCACTCCGAGATCATCGGCATGCAGCCCGAAGGCACGTGGATCAGCCGCGCACCCTCGCTCAAGCGCAAGGCCATCCTCATCGCCAAGGTGCAGGACGAGGCCGGGCACGGTTTGTACCTGTACTCGGCCGCCGAGACGCTCGGCACCAGCCGCGACGAGATGTACGACCAGCTCATGTCGGGCAAGGCCAAGTACTCCTCGATCTTCAACTACCCCGCCCTGACGTGGGCCGACGTGGGCGCGATCGGGTGGCTCGTCGACGGCGCGGCCATCTGCAACCAGGTGCCGCTGTGCCGCGCGAGCTTCGGTCCGTACGGCCGGGCTATGGTGCGGGTCTGCAAGGAGGAGTCGTTCCACCAGCGCCAGGGCTGGGAGGTGCTGCACGCGCTCGCGAACGGCACCCCGGAGCAGAAGCAGATGGCCCAAGACGCCGTCAACCGCTACTACGGGCCGGCGCTGCAAATGTTCGGCCCGCCGGACGCGGACTCCCCGAACTCCCAGCAGTCGATGGCGTGGAAGATCAAGCGGTTCTCCAACGACGAGCTGCGTCAGCGGTTCGTCGACATGATGGTGCCGCAGGCCGAGGCGCTCGGGCTCACCCTGCCGGACCCCGACCTGAAGTGGAACGAGGAGCGCGGTCACTACGACTACGGCGACCTCGACTGGGACGAGTTCATGTCGGTCATCGCCGGCCACGGCCCCTGCAACGTTCAGCGGATGGCGCACCGCATCAAGGCCCACGAGGACGGTGCGTGGGTCCGCGAGGCCAGCGCTGCGTACTCGCGCAAGATGGCCGAACGCGAGCAGTCCACCGCCCTCAAGCACGCCTGACCCCACCCTGCCCGCCCCGCTGACGGGGCCGTGCCCGACCCTTTCGGAGATCGCACATGTCCGACGCAACGACGCCCGCCGACGGCCCCGACGCCCCTCTCTGGCCGCTGTGGGAGGTGTTCGTGCGGGCCTCGCGGGGTCTGTCGCACGTGCATGCCGGCTCGAT
>JAUNTP010000194.1 GCA_030538585.1 Mobilicoccus sp. | reverse complement strand
CGGTCGTCACGGTTGCCGTAGCCGCGATCGTTCCGGTGGCCGTAGCCCCGGTCATCACGCCGGCCGTAGCGACGGTCGCCGCCGCGGTCGTCGCGCCCGGCGAAGCGGTCATCGCGGCGAGGAGCGCGGTCATCGCGGTCACGGGCCGGGTAGCGGTCGTCGCGGCCGCCGAATCGATCGACGCGGCCGCCGAAACGGTCGCGCGATCCGTCGCGGTCGCCGTAGCGACGCGGGCCGCCACGGCGGTCGTCGCGCCGGCCGGCGTACCGGTCGTCGCGTCCGGCCGAGCCGCGATCCTGCCAGCCGCCACGCTGACCGGGGCGGCTGTCGCGTGAGGCGTCCTCGCGCCGGTCGGCGCGGTGGCCCTGGCGGGGTGCGCTGTAACGGTCGCCGTCGCGGGCCGGGGCCGAACGGGTGTCGTCCCGGCGGGGACGGGCTGGCTTGCGGTCGGGGCGGGGGCCGCTCGTGCCCGCTTTTCGGGCGGCGGCCTTCTTGGCTTGGGACCAGCGCGGCTTCTTGGGCGCGCCGGGGTTCTTGGGACTCATGGTTCTCTCACTTCAGGTGTCGATCCGAAGGCGCGCTCCTGATCCACCTGACGTGGTGATGAACGTGCCTGTGCGCCGATGTCCGGCGACTGTTCGCGAGCGTCTGTCGCGCTCGAGGGAGGCGCATCGTGGCCTCGTGCGGCAGGGAGCCTCCGTGGCCGCCTGCTGCTCTCAGTCGGTGCCGCTGATTGGGCTCCGACGCTGGATGGTGAAGCGCCGACCCCCCGGGGCCGGCTCCTCGACCTTACCAGCAAGCAGCGCTGACCCCGTTCACGCCCCTGTCGGGGAATGCCCGTCGGGGGTGCGTCGTTGACGAGCCCATGACGACCATCGAACTGAGCAGCCAGAACTTCGAGGAGACCCTCGGCTCCCACGAGATCGTCCTCATCGACTTCTGGGCCTCGTGGTGCGGACCGTGCCGCAACTTCGCCCCGGTCTACGAGGAGGCGGCGAGCCGGCACACCGACATCGCCTTCACCAAGGTCGACGTCGACGCCGAGCAGGAGCTGGCGGGCGCGGCGCAGATCACGTCGGTGCCGACGATCATGGCGGTCCGCCAGGGCATCCCCGTGTTCGCCCAGCCGGGCGCGCTGCCGGCCGAGGCGTTGGAGGACGTCATCGCCCAGGTCCGCGCCCTCGACATGGATGAGGTCCGCTCGCAGGTGCAGAACAGCCGGCAGGGCCAACCGGGCCAGGGAGCGCCGCAGGGTCAGCAGCCCGCGGCCCCGAAGCAGGAAAAGGCCTCCGGTGCAGGCGTCGACTACCCCGACGACAACGGCGCCATCGTCTGAGCGTCACCCCACGCCGCTGACAGCACTGGGCGTCGAGACGGGCTCAGCCCGTTTCGACGCCCAGTCCTCGTTCCGGCTCAGGCCAGGGTGCGCTCCACGATCGCGAGGAACTCCCCCGAGGCGAGAAAGTCCTCGGCGGCCTGGAGCTGCGGCGCGAGGAACTCGTCCGGTCCCGGCCCCGCGACGGGCAGTGCGTCGAGCAGGGCCGCCGTCACCGGGCTGGGCGTCAAGGGCTCCCGGATCCGAATGGCGCGCGTGGCGGCGACCAGCTCGATAGCGAGCACCCGACGCAGCGACACGACGGCCTGTCGCAGCTTGCGGGCCCCGTGCCAGCCCATCGACACGTGGTCCTCCTGCATCGCCGAGCTCGGGATCGAGTCGACGGAGGACGGCACCGCGAGCCGTTTGAGGTCCGACACGATGCCGGCCTGGGTGTACTGCGCGATCATCAGGCCCGAGTCGGTGCCCGGGTCGTCGGCGAGGAACGGCGGCAGCCCGTGGGAGCGCTTGACGTCGAGCATGCGGTCGGTGCGGCGCTCGGCCATCGACGCGAGATCGGCGACGGGGATGGCGACGAAGTCGAGCACGTGGGCGATGGGGGCGCCGTGAAAGTTGCCGTTGCTGCGCACCCGCCCGTCCTCGAGGACGACGGGGTTGTCGATGGCGGCGGCGAGCTCGCGGTCGGCGACGGTCTGCGCGTAGGTGATCGTGTCGCGCAGCGAGCCTGCGACCTGCGGAGCGCACCGCAGCGAGTAGGCGTCCTGCACGCGGGTGTCGCCTTCGCGGTGCGAGGCGACGATGCCCGATCCGGAAAGGACGCGCAGCATCCGGTCGGCGGAGACGGCCTGGCCGGGGTGGGGGCGCAGCGGAGCGTGGAGTTCGGGGATGAACGCCTGGTCGGTGCCGAGCAGCGCCTCGATGGACAGGGCCGCGGTGACGTCGGCGATGTCGGCGAGGTCGCGCAGGTCTGCGAGGGCCATGAGGAGCATGCCGAGCATGCCGTCGGTGCCGTTGATGAGGGCGAGTCCCTCCTTCTCGGCGAGGACGACGGGCTCGATGCCGGCGTCGGCGAGCAGGTCGGGCACTGGCCGCTCGACACCGTCGGACCCGGTCGCGCGGCCCTCACCCATGAGCACGAGCGCGCAGTGCGACAGGGGCGCGAGGTCGCCGGAGCATCCGAGGGAGCCGAACTCGTGGACGACGGGCGTGATCCCGGCGTTGAGCAGGGCGATCATCGTCTCCAGGGTCTGCGGCCGGATGCCGGTGTGACCGGAGGCGAGGGTCTTGGCGCGCAGCAGCATGAGGGCGCGCACGACCTCCCGCTCGACGGTCGGGCCCATCCCGGCGGCGTGGGAGCGGATGAGGGAGCGCTGCAGCTTGGTGCGCTTCTCGACGGGGATGTGCTCGGTGGCGAGCGCCCCGAACCCGGTCGAGATGCCGTACGCGGGGATGTGGGAGGCGGCGAGCTCGTCGATGTGGGCGCGGACGCGCGCCACCTCCTCCCGCGCGGCGGGGTCGAGCTCGACGCGGGCGCCGTCGCGGGCGACCGCGACGACCTCGGCGGCGGTGAGCCCGCTCGTGGAGAGGGTCACGGTGGCGTGGTCGGACATGGATGTGGCCTTTCAGATGTGGCGATGGCTGTGAGGGGCTGCGGTGCCGTCACAGGACGGGGGCGTGGACCTGGCGGCCCGCCCGCCAGACGGCCCACGTGAGGGGCATGCCGGGGCGGTAGGCGAGGTGGATGGCGGCGGGGGCGTCGAGAACGTGCAGGTCGGCGCGGGTGCCCGGGGCGATGGCGCCGATGGCGGGCGCGCCGTCGCGAGCGGTCTCGCGGCGCAGGGCGCGAGCGCCGCCCCACGTCGCTGCGCGCACGGCCTCGACGATGCTCAACCCCATCTGCAGCACGGCGGCACCGACGCAGAAGTTCATCGAGCTCGTGTAGCTCGTGCCGGGATTGCAGTTGCTCGCGATCGCCACGGTCGCGCCCGCGTCGAGCAGGCGGCGCGCCGGGGCGAGCGGGGCGCGGGTCGACAGGTCGCAGGCAGGCAGGACCGTCGCGACCACCTCAGAGGAAGCGAGGGCTTCGACATCCTCGTCGCTGAGAAAGTTGACGTGATCGACGCTCGCCGCGCCCATCTCGACAGCGAGTGCGACCCCGCCGCTGTGACCGAGCTGGTTGCCGTGCACGCGCAGCCCGAGACCGGCGGCCTGACACGCCTCCAGGACGCGCCGCGACTGCTCGGGCGTGAACGCGCCCTCCTCGCAGAACACGTCGGCCCACTGCACGTACGGCGCGACGGCCTCCAGCATCCGGCCGCACACGAGGTCGACGTACTCATCGGCGTCGACGCGGTCGCCGTCCGGCCCCGTCGGGACCAGGTGGGCGCCGAGGAAGGTGACCTCATCGACGGCCTTCGCCGCGAGCTTGGCCGCGCGCGCCTCCTCCTCGACGGTGAGGCCGTACCCGGTCTTCGTCTCGAGATAGGTCGTGCCGCCCGCGACGGCCTCCCGCACCCGATCACCGAGCAGCGCCGCGAGGGTGTCGTCGCTCGCTGCCCGCGTCGCCTCGGTCGTGACGCCGATGCCGCCGGCGGAGTACGACTCCCCCGCCATCCGCGCCGCGAACTCCGCCGAACGATCGCCCGCGAACACGAGGTGGGTGTGCGAGTCGACCCACCCGGGCAGCACCGCGCGTCCCTGCAGCATCGTGCGACGGTCGGCATCCGGAGCCTCACGCGCCTCACCGACCCAGGCGATCGTCTCGCCCTCGATGACGAGCGCCGCGTCGGCGATGACGGGCCGTTCGGGGTCGTTGGTCAGCAGCTCGCCGATGCCGGTGATGAGCTCACTCATGTCACTCCTGTCCTCACGTCACGTGTCGTCGTGCCCACCCAGCCTGGGCCTCCCCAGCCGTCCCCGCCGCCGAAACCGCTCGTTCGAAACGACGGTGTCGGCGAGTGGGGTCAGGCGTGGGTCTCGCGCATGGGAATGCGCACCCCACGTTCCTCGGCCACCTCGACCGCGCGGTCATAGCCCGCGTCAACGTGGCGGATGACGCCCATGCCGGGGTCGTTGGTGAGCAGGCGAGAGAGCTTCTCGGCTGCCAGCTCGGTGCCGTCGGCGACGCCCACCTGACCGGCGTGGATCGAGCGGCCGATGCCCACGCCGCCGCCGTGGTGGATCGACACCCACGTCGCGCCGGAGCTCGTCGCAGTGAGGGCGTTGAGGAGCGGCCAGTCGGCGATGGCGTCGGAGCCGTCGGCCATGCCCTCGGTCTCGCGGTAGGGCGAGGCGACCGAACCGGAGTCGAGGTGGTCACGCCCGATGACGATGGGCGCCTTGACCCTGCCCTCGGCGACGAGCCGGTTGAAGAGCAGGCCCGCCTGGTGGCGCTCGCCGTACCCGAGCCAGCAGATCCGCGCCGGGAGGCCCTCGAATTCGACGCGCTCGGCGGCGGCGTCGAGCCAGCGGTGTAGGTGCTCGTTCTCGGGGAACAACTCCTTGATCGCCTCGTCGGTGACGCGGATGTCCTCCGGATCCCCCGAGAGCGCCACCCACCGGAACGGGCCGAGGCCCTCGCAGAACAGCGGGCGGATGTAGGCGGGCACGAAGCCGGGGAACTCGAACGCGCGGGCGAAGCCGGCCTGACGGGCCTCGTCGCGGATCGAGTTGCCGTAGTCGAACACCTCGGCGCCCTCGTCCTGGAACTCGACCATGGCCTGCACCTGCGCGGCCATCGACTCACGCGCCTTCTTGGTGAAGCCCTCGGCGTCGGCCTTCGCCTCGTCCTGCCATGCCTCGACGGCGATCTCGGCCGGCAGGTAGGAAAGCGGGTCGTGGGCGCTGGTCTGGTCGGTGACGACGTCGACCGTCACCTCGCCGGACTTGTGTCGACGCAAGATCTCCGGGAACACCTCCGCGGCGTTGCCGACGAGCCCCACCGACCATCCGCGCTTCTCGGCCTTGGCTGCAGCGACCTTCTCGAGCGCGACGTCGAGGTCGTCGACCACCTCGTCGAGGTAGCGCTTGGCGACACGACGCTCCATGCGCGCCCGGTCGACGTCGACGACGAGGCAGGCGCCCTCGTTGAGAGTGACGGCGAGCGGCTGCGCGCCCCCCATGCCGCCGCACCCGCCGGTGAGGGTCAGGGTGCCCGCGAGCGTCGGCTGGTCGAGACGCCCCTGCTCGTGCAGCTTCTTCGCGACGGCGGCGAAGGTCTCGAACGTGCCCTGCAGGATGCCCTGCGTCGCGATGTAGATCCACGATCCGGCCGTCATCTGGCCGTACATCATCAGGCCCTCGGCCTCGAGCTTGCGGAACTCGGGCCACGTGGCCCAGTCACCGACGAGGTTGGAGTTGGCGATGAGCACGCGCGGCGCCCACACGTTGGTCCGGAACACCCCGACCGGCTTGCCCGACTGCACGAGCAGTGTCTCGTCGTCTTCGAGGGTCTTGAGCGTCGCAACGATCGCGTCGAACGCCTCCCACGAACGCACCGCCCGGCCCGTGCCGCCGTAGACGACGAGGTCGTCGGGCCGCTCGGCGACCTCGGGGTCGAGGT
>JAUNTP010000193.1 GCA_030538585.1 Mobilicoccus sp. | reverse complement strand
GGAACGCCGCCTGCTCCTCGGCACCCGCCATCCGGAACACGTCCGGCGCGTAGTAGAGGATCGCGTTGATGCCGGAGAGTTGGTTGAAGGCCGCGATCGCGAACGCGAGCATGATGACCTTGCGGTGCTCGGGGGCGAAGAACGGCACCCGCAGGGCGCTCTTGTCCTCGGCGAGGGCACGTTCGATCTCCCGCTCGGCCTCCGCCACGTCGTCGCCCTCCCCCGCAAGCCGTTCGAGCAGGGCCCGCGCCTCGTCCCTGCGGCCCACGGTGTAGAGCCAGCGCGGACTCTCCGGGGTCGTGAACAGGAGCAGGAAGAAGATCGCCGCCGGGAGCGCCTCGACGCCGAACATCCACCGCCACGCCACGTCGTCACTGAGCATCCCGGCGATGACCATGTTCGACAGGTACGCGAGCAGGATGCCGAGCACGATGTTGAACTGCACCAGCCCGACCAGTCGCCCGCGGGAGGCAGGGGGCGCGATCTCGGCGGTGTAGATGGGCGCCACGACCGACGCCCCGCCGACGCCGATGCCGCCGATGAACCGGAAGAAGAGGAACAACCACCAGTTGGAGACCAGCGCGCTGCCGAGGGCGGACACGAAGTAGAGGATGCCGATCGCGAAGAGGATCTTCTTGCGGCCGTAGGCGTCGGCCGGGCGGCCGGCGGTGAGCGCCCCGATGATCGTGCCGATCAGAGCGATGGCCACCGTGAAGCCCAACTCGAAACTCGTCAGGTCGAACACCTCGACGAGCGCCGTCGTCGTGCCGGAGATCACGGCCGTGTCGAACCCGAACAACAATCCACCGAGCGCCGCGACGACGGCACTCCTCATCACCAAGCGAGACATGCGCACCCCTTTGTGCCGGCCGGGCCCCGAGCCCCTGACAGACCACTCGGACCGAACCGTGCGGCCGAGCGATGGCGCGACGCTACTCCTCACCCACCCAGCGGGACAGGGTGTCAGGCGATCGAATCGGCCGGTCCGGGGCATCCCTTGCGCAAAGCGGGCACCTCGGCCCCGAGGGAAGGATCAGCGGCGAGCGTCGTCGGGGACGAAGCCCACCTCCGGCCGTGACTGCTCGGGCCGCGTGTCGCTCCCCGCGCCTCGACGGGAGCCCCGTACGAGGTAGCCCACCCACACGATGCCGAGCCACGCGAGCCCGTACAGCGGGGTGAACCGGCTCGTCTCCTGTGTCGTCATGACGAACACGATGAACGCGAGGAACGCCAGCACGACGTAGTTGGCGACGGGGAACAGCGGCATCCGATACCCGATCGCCGCGACCGCCTCCGGGCCGATCCGGCGACGGAACTTGATCTGGGTGATGAGGATCATCCCCCAGTTGAAGATGCCCGCCATGAGCGCCACCGGCACGAGCACGAGGAATACGCTGCCCTCGAGGACGAACATGAGCACCACCGCGAGCGCCGTCACGCACGAGGAGACGAGCACACCGACGTACGGTGCCCCGGCGGCGTTGCAGCGCCCCAGGAACGCCGGGGCGTCACCGCGCAGCGCCAGGCTGTAGAGCATCCGCCCGTTGCTGTAGAGGCCGCTGTTGTACGCCGACACCGCTGCGGTGAGGACGACGACGTTGAGGATCGTCGCCGCCGCCGGAATACCCAACTGGTCGAAGATCAGCACGAACGGGCTCGTCTCGTTGTCGAGGCTGTTCCATGGCACCAGCGTGAGGATGACGAACAGCGCACCGATGTAGAAGACGAGGATGCGCACCACGACCTGGTTGATGGCCCGCGGGATGGTCCGGCGCGGATCGTCGGCCTCACCCGCAGTGATGCCGATGAGCTCGACACCCCCGAACGCGAACATGACGACGACCAACGCGCTGAGCATTCCCCACACGCCGAACGGCGCGAAACCACCGTGCTCGGTGAGGTTGCCGAGACCGGCCGGCTCACTCGGGCCGATGCCGACGATCAGCATCGCGCCGAGCAGGATCATCGCGATGATCGCCGCGACCTTGACGAACGCGAACCAGAACTCGAACTCGCCGAACGCCTTGACGTTGACGAGGTTGACGCACGTGACGACGACGAGGAACACCGCCGCCGTGACCCAGTGCGGGATTTCGGGGTACCAGTAGTTGACGTAGATGCCGACGACCGATAGCTCCGCCATCGACACGACGATGTAGTTGAACCAGTAGTTCCACCCCGAGAAGAACCCGGGAAAGCGCCCCCAGTTCTCGGTCGCGTAATAGCTGAACGCCCCCGACACCGGGGTGTGCCACGACATCTCCCCCAGCGCCCGCATGATGAGGAAGATCGCGAGGCCGCCGAGGGCGTAGGTGACCAGCACGGAGGGGCCCGCCAGTTGCGCGCTGCCCGCCGCGCCGTAGAACAGGCCGGTGCCGATCGCCCCGCCGAGGGCGATCATCTGGATGTGCCGGTTCTTGAGGTTGCGGTGCAGGTCCGAGCGTTCGGACTCGGAGGCAGGCGGGGATGCGGTGCTCATGTCCGCGTCGCCCTCAGCGGACTGGACGCAGGTGGGAGGTGAAGTGCCGCAGCACCTTCGGCTCCCACGTGATCTCATACCCCGGCACCGTCTCGGCGCGCTCGGCGATGGCGCCGAGGGCGCGGGCGATGACGTCGAGGTGCGCCTGGGTGTACACCCGGCGCGGAATCGCGAGGCGCGTGAACTCCAGGGGCGCCTGCTGCTGCTCGCCCGTCACCGGGTCGCGGTCCATGAGGTAGGAGCCGATGTCGCAGCTGCGCACCCCGGCCTCGATGTAGAGCTCGATCGCGAGGGCGTGACCCGGGTACTGGTGCCACGGGATGTGCGGCAGCATGCGCCCGGCGTCGACGAAGATCGCGTGCCCGCCCGCGGGACGCTGGTAGGGGACGCCGACCTCGTCGAGGCGCGCACCCAGGTAGGCCACCTGGCCGGTGCGGTAGCGCAGGTAGTCCTCATCCATGCCCTCGCGCAGACCCACCGCGAGGGCGGCGAGGTCACGCCCGGAGAGCCCGCCGTAGGTGACGTAGCCCTCGCCCGCGATGACGAGGGACTGCACGTCGGGCACGTGCTCACCCTCTTCGCGCACGCCGAGCAGGCCACCCATGTTGGTGATGGCGTCCTTCTTGGCGCTCATGGTGAAGATGTCGCCGTAGGAGAAGAACTCGCGGATGATCTCGGCGATGCTCGCCTCGGCGTACTCCGGCTCGCGAGTCTTGATGAACCACGCGTTCTCGGCGAACCGGGCCGCGTCGATGACGACGGGGATGCCGTGCTCGGCGGCGATCGCGGACGTCTCCCGCATGTTCGCCATCGACACCGGCTGGCCGCCGACGCTGTTGTTCGTGATGGTGACGACGACGCCCGCCACCTCATCGCCGTGCTCGGCGAGAAGCTCGCGCAGCCGCTCGTTGTCGGTGTTGCCCTTGAACGGAGCGTCGAGGCTCGAGTCCAGACCTTCGGCGCAGACGCAGTCGACCGGGCGCCCACCCGCCAGCGCCACGTGTGCGCGCGTGGTGTCGAAGAACGTGTTGGAGATGACGATCTGACCGGGGCGCTCGATGAGCACCGGAAAGAGGACCTTCTCCGCGGCGCGCCCCTGGTGCACCGGCTGGATCCACTCGTACCCGAAGATGTCGCGAGCCGCGTCGATGAGCTGGTAGTAGCTGCGACCCCCGGAGTACGACTCATCGCCGCTGAGCATCGCCGACCACTGCCCGTCGCTCATCGCCCCCGTGCCGCTGTCGGTCTGCATGTCGATGTAGACGTCGTCGGCGTGCAACGCGAACCCGTTGTAGTGGGCAGCAGCGACCTTGTCGCGGCGCTCCTGCTGGGTCGTCATGCGGATGGGCTCGACCATCTTGATCTTGAAGGGCTCGGGGATGTAGGTCATACCGCCAGCCTTTCACGCGCGGCCCGACCGGCGGGTGCGTTTCGGCGCTGATCAGCCGTCGGCGAGAACGTCCAGGGCGTGGGCGAGGTCGTCGGGGTAGGTGCTCTCGAACGTGACGTACTCCCCCGTGCCCGGATGCTCGAAGCCGAGCCCCATCGCGTGCAGCCACTGCCGCACGAGCCCGAGGCGCGCCGCGAGCACCGGGTTGCCGCCATACTGCGGGTCCCCGACACACGGATGCCGCAGCGCCGCCATGTGGACGCGGATCTGGTGAGTGCGCCCCGTCTCGAGCTTGACCTCGAGCAGGCTCGCGCTGCGGAACGCCTCGATGACCTCGTAATGGGTGATGCTCGGCTTGCCCGAGGCCATCACCGCGAACTTGAAGTCGTATCCGGGATGGCGCCCGATGGGGGCGTCGATCGTGCCGATCACCGGATCGGGCAACCCCTGGACGACGGTGTGGTAGGTCTTGTCGACCTCCCGGTTGCGAAAGGCGCGCTTGAGCATCGTGTACGCGTACTCGCTCTTGGCGACCACCATGAGGCCGCTCGTGCCGACGTCGAGGCGGCTGACGATGCCCTGACGTTCACTCGCCCCCGAGGTCGAGATGCGGTACCCGGCGGCGGCCAGACCACCGACGACCGTGGGTCCCGTCCACCCCACGCTCGGGTGTGCGGCGACACCGACCGGCTTGTCGACCACGACGATGTCGTCGTCGTCGTGGACGATGCGCATGCCCGGGACCGGCTCGGCGATGACCTCCACCCCGGTCGGGGCGGCGGGGTCGGGCAGATGCACGTCGAGGACCCCGCCCGCCGGGAGCCGCTCGGACTTGCCGACGACGGCGCCGTCGAGCAGCACCCCGCCGGCGGCAGCGAGGTCGGCGGCCTTGGTGCGGGACATCCCGAACATGCGGGCCAGGGCAGCGTCGACCCGCTCACCGGCGAGACCGTCCGGGACAGGCATGGTACGCACGTCAGCCACGGTCGTCCTCCGCCGTCGAGGGCTCGGCGCCGAACGGGATGTCCTTGATCGCAGCGATGACGATGAGGACCGCCGCCGTGCTGATGAACGAGTCGGCGACGTTGAACACGGGAAAGTTGGGCAGCATGAGGAAGTCGACGACGTGCCTGTGCCCGAACCCGGGCGGGCGGGTCAACCGGTCGGTGAGGTTGCCGAGCGCGCCGCCGAGCAGCAGGCCCAGGGCCACGGCCCACCACCGCGACTGCACGCGGGTCGCGGCCACGACGATCGCCAGGGTGACGATCGCCATGATCGTCGACAGGATCGGGGTGAACCCCGTGCCCATCGAGAACGCCGCACCCGGGTTGAACACCAACGTGAACTGCAGCAGCTCCCCGATGAACGGCACCGCCTCACCCTGGGCGAACTCCGCCAAGGCCCATTCCTTGGTCATCTGATCGGCGGCCCACACCACGGCCGCCAGGACGAACACGAGTGCCGCGAGGGCCGGTCGACGCAGCAGCGTGACCGAGCGTCGCGACGAGGGCGATGTGGAAATCAGTGACGCTCCGACTTCTGTTTGCACGCCAGGCACAGCGTGGCTCGCGGAAAGGCCTGCAGCCGCAACTTGCCGATCGGCTCCTCGCACTGCTCGCACACACCGTAGCTGCCGCCCGCCAACCGTTCGAGCGCACGTGCCGACTGCGCGAGCAGCAGCTTGTGGTGCGCCCCCAGCGAGATCTCCTGGTCGCGCTCCTGCAACCACCCGCCGAGGTCGGCCGAGTCGTCGCCCGCACCGCCCCCTTGGCGGGTGAGCAGATCAGGCAGGTCGTTCTCGGCGAGAGCGAGCTCGTCCGACACGCGCGTGATCTCGGCGCGCAACTCGTCTTCGAGCTCGGCCACCTCTTGCGCGGTCCACGGCTCTTCGCCGTCGCGCACGGGCATGGCACCCGGAGCCTGCGGCCCGCCCGGCTCGGAACCCCACACGACATCAACCATGGTCGGACCCTTCGACGTCACGGCCCGCTGCGGGCCGTCGTGGAGGACACCCTAAGCCCCGAACGGCCCCGACACGTGCAGTGGGGCGCACCCACACGAACAGAGGCACCCCGCAGCGGGGTGCCTCTGTCCGTGCGCGAGTGCGCTCAGGCGTGCTGGTGCTCGTGCTCGCTGTC
>JAUNTP010000192.1 GCA_030538585.1 Mobilicoccus sp. | reverse complement strand
GACGTCGACGACGGCCCGCAGGAACGCGTCGGGGATCTGCGTGAGGATGCCGGCGCCGTCTCCGACGGCCGGGTCGGCGCCGGTGGCCCCGCGGTGGTCGAGGTTGCGCAGGGCCTGGAGGCCGTGCTGGACGATGTCGTGCCCCGGCGTGCCGCGCAGCGTGGCGACCATGGCGACACCGCAGGCGTCGCGCTCATTGTCGGGGTCGTACAGGCCCGTCGCAGCGGGCCTGGCGGAGAAGAGGCTGTGCGGTGTCATCGTCACCGTCCTCGGCGGGGACCGAGCAGCCTCGGTCCGTGGCGGGCGTCGCTGGAGGCGACGAGGGGACCTGGGCGTCATCGACCAGTGGCGACAGAGTAGATTCCCATCCCACAAACCAGACAGATACGTCTCGACTAGTGAGATTGATCGCTCGAATCTCACGATATGAACCACCGCCGGGTCCCACATCCATCGCCCACACCGCACGTTCTCACGTGCGGTGTGGGCGGTAATCGGCCCATCCCCCCGTTAGTCGCCGAAACCGCACGTTCTCACGTGCGGTTTCGGCGATGAGTGGTGTCAGGCGTGGCGTTGCGCGTTCGAGTCCTCGTGGGTCGGGACCCTCTCGGGGCGGCGCCAGAGCCACCAGAGCACCGCGCCGAGGACGAAGATCGCGATCGACGTCCACACGTTGAGGCGCAGGCCGAGGATGATCTCCGCGGTGTCGATGCGGAGGTTCTCGATGACCCCGCGGCCGAGGGTGTAGAGCATGAGGTAGGCCGCGAAGAGCTGCCCCGCCTGCGGACGCCACCGCCGCTCGATGGCGATGAGCAGCGCCGCGATGAGCAGGCACCAGAGCGACTCGTACAAGAAGGTCGGGTGGAACGTGCCGAGCACGACCGCCTGGCCCGCCTCGTCGACGACGGCCCGACCGGCGCCGTGGTCCCAGGCGTGGATCTGCAGCGCCCAGGGCACGTCGGTCGGGGCGCCGTAGAGCTCGTTGTTGAACCAGTTCCCCCACCGGCCGATGGCCTGAGCCACCGCCAACGGCGGGGCGACCGCCGTCGCGAGCGTCCGGAACGACACCCCGGCGCGGCGCGCGCCGAGCCAGCCGCCGAGCGCGCCGAGCGCGACCGCGCCCCAGATGCCGAGGCCGCCCTCCCAGATCTTGAGGGCGTCGATCGGGTTGCCGCCCTCACCGAAGTACGGACGGGGCGTGGAGATGACGTGGTAAAGCCGCCCGCCGACGATGCCGAACGGAATCATCCACACGGCGATGTCCCACACCGCATCCTCGCGGGCACCCCGAGCGTCGAGGCGGCGCCCGCTCCACCACACGGCGACGACGATGCCCAGCAGGATGCACAGGGCGTAGGCGCGCAGCGGAAACGGTCCGAGATACCAGACCGCCTGCTCGGGGCTGGGGATCACGCTCAGCCCTGGCCGGCGGCCTGCACGGCCTCGGTGAACGCGGCCGGGTTGGTGGCGCCGGTCTGCTGGTCGAGGACCTGGCCGAGGTCGAAGTCCTCGCCGTTGATGCGGTAGGCCGGAGTGCCGGTCACACCGTCGCTCGCGCTCTGCTCATCGACGCCCTTGAGGTAGTCGGCGTACTTACGGTCGGCGACGCACTGGTCGAAGGCGGTGCGGGCCTCCCCGGTGACGCCGGCCTGGTCGGCGAACTGGCCGAACTCCTCGTCGGTCCATCCCCCGGCCTGCATGGCGGTCTCGTGGCTGTTCATGACCAGGTCGTGCATGCGCGCGAACTGCTCGGGGCCGGCGTCGGCGGTGCAGGCGGCAGCGTTGGCCGAGCGCAGGGAGTTGCCGTCGGCCTCACCGCGGTCGAGGAACGACTTGAGGTGCAGGACGACCTTGGCCTCGCCGTCGGTGGCCATGCGGTTGAGCTCGGTGCCGAGGATCTCGTGGAAGCGGAAGCACCAGATGCACTGGAAGTCCTCGTACACGTCGACACGCGGCACGCCCTCGCCGGGGTCGGTGGCGTTGAGCATGATGCCGTCACGCGGACCGAGCGCCGCAGTGGGCACCACGTCGGTGTCCTCGGCCTGGTTCTGCGTAGCGAACCAGACGGCGGCACCGATTCCGGCGATGGCGACGACCGCGATGATGACCCCGAGGATGAGCTTGACTTTGCTCTCCTTGGGCGCTGCGGCCGAGATCTTCGCCTGCCGTGCGCTGCGGTCCTGCGGGGTGGAGCTCATGCGTGGGTCCTTTCGGGGGTGAGCATCGCGTCGAGGCTGAAGGGCGTTCGCGGCCGGGCGATGAGCAGGCCGCCGAGCGCCGCGAGGGCCAGGTCGCGGGCGATGTCGAGGGGGTAGGTGGTCTCGTCGGGGGTGACGCTGCCGCCGTCGCCGAAGCAGCCGCAGTCGATGTAGATGCCGCGCGCCCACACCGAGGCGATGGCGCCGACGAAGACGAGCATGAGCAGCGTCCCGCCGATGGCGGCCGGTCGGGTGAAGAGGCCGAGGACGAGCAGGGTGCCGAGGATGAGTTCGATGACGGGCAGCGCGACCCCGACGTAGCCCGCGACCTCGAAGGGGAGGATCTGGTAGGCCTGCGCGGCGCGGGCGGCCACGAGCGGTTGGGTCACCTTGAGCGCGCCGGCGACGATGAGGACCCCACCGAGCGCGAGCCGCGCGAGGAGGCCGATCCAGGGCAGCGCCCGTGTGGTGCGACCCTGGCTGCCGGTCGCCTGCTCGGGCCCGCGCCGCTGATCGAGGGCCATCAGGCCTGCCCCCTGACCCCGGCGGCGAGTTCGCGGGTGAGCTCGCCCAAGCGGTCGAGAGCGGCGGACTGCTGTGCGGGGTCGTCGGCCTCCTCGGCACCCGTCAGACACGTGACGAGCGCCGATCCGACGATGACGCCGTCGGCGTAGGAGGCGAGTTCGGCCGCCTGCGCGCCGGTGGAGACGCCGAGTCCGACGGCGAGCGGCCGGTCGGTGAGGGCTCGCGCGCGCTCGATCAGCACGCGTGCGCCCTCTCCGACGGCGGCGCGAGCGCCGGTGACGCCCATCGTGGAGGCGACGTAGACGAACCCGGTGCACGCCTCGGCGGTCATCGCGAGGCGTTCCGAGGTGCTGCTGGGCGCGATGAGGAAGATCGGGTCGATGTCGTGCTGCGCGGCGGCGGCGCGCCACGTGTCCGCCTCGTCGGGCGTGAGGTCCGGGGTGATGAGACCGGCGCCACCGGCCGCGGCGAGGTCGGCGGCGAACCGGGCCGGGCCGTAGCGCAACACCGGGTTCCAGTACGTCATCGGCGCCGCGACGCCCCCGGCCTTCGTGACGGCCTCGACGGCGCGGAACGTGTCGGCGAGGCGAACACCGCGGGCCAGGGCCACCGTGGCGGCGTTCTGGATGACGGGCCCATCCATGAGGGGGTCGCTGTAGGGAATGCCGACCTCGACGATGTCGGCGCCCGCCTCGACGACCGTGCGCATCGCCTCGATGGACATCTCCACCGTCGGGTAGCCCACGGGCAGGTAGGCGACGAGCACCGCGCGGTCCCCGGCCTTGGCGCGAGCGAAGACCTCACTGATGCGGCTCACCAGCCACTCCCTTCGGCGTCCTCCACGGGTTCATCGGCCTTGAGCTGCTGCTCCTCGACGAGCTCTTCGCCGCTGACGAGCCCGAACCAGCGGGCGGCGGTGTCGACGTCCTTGTCGCCGCGACCCGACAGGTTGACGAGCACGACCCCGTCGGGGCCGAGCTCACGCCCGAGTACGAGCGCCCCGGCGAGGGCGTGAGCGCTCTCGATGGCGGGGATGATGCCCTCGGTGCGGCACAGCAGCGCGAACGCGTCCATGGCCTCGGTGTCGGTGGCGAAGCGGTACTCGGCCCGACCGGAGTCGTGCAGGTAGGCGTGCTCCGGGCCGACGCTCGGGTAGTCGAGCCCCGCAGAGACCGAGTGCGACTCGATGGTCTGACCGTCCTCGTCCTGCAGCACGTAGGTGGCCGACCCGTGCAACACCCCGGGGATGCCGCCGGAGAAGCGCGCGGCGTGACGTCCGGATTCGACGCCCTCGCCCCCGGCCTCGATCCCGACGAGGCGCACGTCGGCGTCGTCGATGAAGCCGGAGAAGAGGCCCATCGCATTCGACCCGCCGCCGACGCAGGCGGTGACGACGTCGGGCAGGCGACCGATCCGCTCGAGCATCTGCTCGCGGGCCTCGGTGCCGATGACGGAGAGGAAGTCGCGCACCATCGAGGGGAACGGGTGCGGGCCGGTGACCGTGCCGAGCAGGTAGTGCGTGTGGTCGACGTTGGTGACCCAGTCGCGCATCGCCTCGTTGATGGCGTCCTTGAGGGTGCGGCTGCCGTGGGTGACCGGGACGACCTCGGCGCCGAGCAGACGCATGCGGGCCACGTTGAGTGCCTGGCGCTCGGTGTCGCGCTCGCCCATGTAGATGACGCATTCGAGCCCCAGCAGCGCCGCCGCGGTCGCCGTCGCGACGCCGTGCTGCCCGGCGCCGGTCTCGGCGATGACGCGCTTCTTGCCCATCCGCACCGTGAGCAGCGCCTGACCGAGGACGTTGTTGATCTTGTGAGACCCCGTGTGGTTGAGGTCCTCTCGCTTGAGGAACACCCGGGCCCCGCCCGCGTGCTCGGCGAAACGCGGCACCTCGGTGAGCAGGCTCGGGCGGCCCGTGTAGGTGCGGTGCAGCTCGTCCAGTTCGGCGAGGAACTCGGGGTCCGAGCCGGCCTTGGTGCGGGCCTCGTCGAGTTCGTCGAGCGCCGCGACGAGCGCCTCCGGGACGTACCGGCCGCCGAACTCACCGAATCGACCTGGTCGGGGCGGAGCTGTCATCGCAACCTTCTGTTCATCGCGGGATACGGCCGGGCTGGGGCCGGAGGGCTGGCTGTTGGACACCAACGTGTCGGGGGAGGCAGAAGTGCCCGCTCATCCGCCCTGGCGGAGCGCGGGGTGGGCGCCGGCGGCGATGAGGTCGGCCACGGCGGCGCGAGGGTCGCCGCCGGTGACGAGTGCCTCACCGACGAGGACGGCGTCGGCGCCCGCGCGGGCGAACTCGAGCACGTCATGGGGGCCGCGGACGCCGGACTCGGCGATGCGCACACATCCGTCGGGCAGGATCGGCGCCACGCGGGCAAAGGTCGCGCGGTCGACGTCGAGGGTCTTGAGGTCCCGGTTGTTGATGCCGATCACCGAGGCCCCCGCGTCGGCTGCGCGGCGTGCTTCCTCCTCGTCGTGCACCTCCACGAGGGCCGTCATCCCGAGGGACTCGATGCGCTCACGCAACCCGATGAGTTCGTCCTGGGCCAAGGCCGCCACGATGAGGAGGACGACGTCGGCGCCGTGCGCGCGCGCCTCCCACACCTGGTAGGGCGAGACGACGAAGTCCTTGCGCAGGACGGGGATGTCGACGGCGGCCTTGACGGCGACGAGGTCCTCCAGGCTGCCCCCGAACCGCCGCTTCTCGGTGAGGACGCTGATGACCGCAGCACCACCGGCCTGATAGTCCTCGGCGAGGGCCGCAGGGTCGGCGATCATCGCGAGCGCCCCCTTGCTGGGGCTGGACCGTTTGACCTCGCTGATGACGGACACGCCATCAGCGCTGAGCGCCGCGCGCGCGTCGAGCGCCCCCGGGGCACGTTCAGCGCGTTCCTGCAGCACCTCCAAGGGCGTGCGGGCCCGACGCGCCTCCATGTCCTCACGGACGCCGTCGATGATCTGGTCGAGAACCGTAGCCACGGGCCCCAGGCTACGGCCCACGTGCGCGCAGACGTGAATCCGTATCGATCCGCGCGCCGGACACGACCTCCCGTGTGTCACTGCGCCCGAGGTCGTAGTGTGGCGATTCCAACCGAAGGAGAACGCGTATGTCCGACAACAACAACACGTGGGGCACGGGGCCGCGTCGCGACGACGAGCCGGCGGGAGACCGGTCGAGTCACTCATCGGCACCGTACGGCGAACCGATCGAGGATCGCCCTTCCTACTCCGACCAGCACGCGCAGCCTGACCAGCGCGACCCGTACGCCCGCTCCGGAGAGCCCGGCGGGCAGACCTACGGCCATGACCAGCACGGTGCGGCCGCCTACGGGCAGGGCCAGTACGGCGGCCACCCGGGCGCACC
>JAUNTP010000191.1 GCA_030538585.1 Mobilicoccus sp. | reverse complement strand
GCGAGCTCCACGACGTGCTGCGCGGGACCGGCGTGCCTCTGGTCGTGGACGATCGTGTGCACCTCGTCGGCGAGATCGGTGCCGAGGGCGTTCACCTCGGCCAGTCCGACATGGCCCCGACGGAGGCTCGCCGGGTGCTCGGTGATGACGCGATCATCGGCTGGTCGGTGACCAACGAGGACGAGCTGCGTGAGGCGCTGCGGCTGCCGGCCGGCACGATCGACTACCTCGGCCTCGGCCCGCTCCGCGCCACGGCGAGCAAACCCGGTCACGCGGACCCGGTCGGGATGGGGCGTCTCGCGTCGATGGCGCGGCGAAGCCCGTGGCCGACGTGCGCAATCGGTGGCGTGACCAGCGCTGATGCCCGCCCCCTGAAGGCGAGCGGCGTCGATGGCATGGCTGTCATCAGCGCGATCTGCGCTGCCGACGACGTCCGCGCCGCGACGCGAGCGTTCGCCGACGCCTGGCAGAGCGCCCCCCGCGTCGCGACGGCGCTGTCGATCGCGGGGAGCGACCCCAGCGGCGGCGCCGGGATTCAGGCCGACCTCAAGTCCTTCAGCGCCAACGGTGCCTACGGCATGTGCGTCATCACCGCGCTCACCGCGCAGAACACCCGCGGCGTCACCGGTGTTCACCCGACGCCGCTGGGGTTCGTGCGGGATCAGCTCGACGCGCTCATCGACGACGTGCGTATCGACAGCGTCAAGATCGGGATGCTCGCCTCGGCGGAGCTCGCCGAGACCGTGGGCGAGTACCTGGCCGGGCCGTTCGCCGACGTGCCCGTCGTGCTCGACCCCGTCATGGTGGCCACGAGCGGCGACCGGCTGCTCGATGAGGACGCGACCGAGGCCGTGCGGGCGCTCATGCCGCTCGCCGATCTCATCACCCCCAACCTCCCCGAGACGGCGGTGCTCCTCGGGCGGGACGAGGCGCTCGACCTCGAGGGGTTGCGGCGGCAGGCCCACGCCCTGCTCGACGCCGGTGCGCGCGGGGTGTACGCCAAGGGTGGCCATCTCGATCCGCGCTCGACCGATGCGCCCGTCACCGTGCTCGACGGGGGCGACATCGATGCGCGCGCCGAGCGTCTCGCGACCGACTATCTGCTCCTCGACGGGCAGGAGCACGTGCTCACGGCCCCCTTCGTCGACACCCCCCACACGCACGGCACCGGCTGCAGCCTCTCCTCGGCGCTGGCCGCCCTGCGCCCCCAGCGCAGCGGGTGGGCCGAGGCCGCGCGCGACGCCAAGGCGTGGCTCTCGGGCACCATCGCCGCCGCGAACGTGCTCGGCATCGGTGGCGGGCACGGCCCGGTGCACCATTTTCACGAACTCTGGACCTCACCTTTCGACACCTCACGGGAGACCTCATGACGTTCAGCGACACCGCTTGGACCGCCATCGCCCCTATCCGCTCCGCCATCGACGAGCTGCCGTTCGTCACCGAGTTGCTCGACGGCAGCCTGGACAAGGCACGGTTCGACTACTACATGGGCCAGGACGCCCTGTACCTCTTCGACTTCGGCCGCGCGCTCGCCGGGTGCGCCCTGCAGAGCCGCACGAGCGATGACCTCGTATTCTGGAGCAAGGCGGCGATGGACACGATCGTCGTCGAACGCGCCTTGCACGAGACCCACGTGCCGGATCATGTCGATCTGGAGAAGTCGCCCACGTGCGCCGCGTACACCGGCTACCTGACCTCGCTGGTGCAGGCGGGCAGCTACGCCGAACTCGTGGCGGGCGTGCTGCCGTGTTTCTGGATCTACAAGGACGTCGGCGACGCGATGCTCGCCAAGGCGGGCGACCTGGAGAACCACGCCTACGGCGATTGGATCGGCACCTACGCCGACGACGAGTTCGCCGAGTCCACCCGGCAGGCCATCGCCATCATGGACCGCCTCGCCGACGAGGCCACGCCAGCGACGCGGGAGCGGATGCTCGAGGCGTTCCGCCGGGCGAGCCAATTCGAGTGGATGTTCTGGGACGCCGCCCACCGCCAGGAGACCTGGCCGGTCGGCTGAGGTCGACGAGCGCTCCCTCACATCATCGTTCACGTCACTGCGATAGGTGCCGCGCCAGTTGGTCGAGGAGCGAAGCGTCTCGAGACAGCAACGTCCGCGATGACCTCACCAGTCTCGAGACGTCGCTAGCGCTCCTCCTCGACCAACGGGTGGGGGTGGCCGTCAGTCGATGTCGAGACGCGTCGCTCCTCAATCCGGCGGAAGAGCGAAGCGCCTCTAGAGTGACCCGCGTGACCGATGCGACCATCCGGCACGAAGCTGCGCGGGGCATCGGTGACCTCGCCGGTGCGGCGCTCGTGTTCTTCTCCTCCGCGGCCGTGCTCGTGGTCGAGCTGGTCGCGTTGCGGCTGCTGGCCCCGCACCTCGGCCTGACCCTGGAGACGAACACCCTCGTCATCGGGATCGCGCTCGTGGCGATCGCGGCAGGCTCGTGGGCGGGTGGTCGGGCCGCCGACCGCATCGACCCGCGCCTGGCCCTGGCGCCGCTGCTCGCTGTCTCGGCGGTCGCGGTAGCGCTGACACCGATGCTCGTGCGCACCGCCGCGGCGTCGGGCGACCGAGGGCTGCTCCTGCTCGTCGCTGCGGCCACGATCATCGTCCCCGGCGCGCTGCTGTCGGCCGTGACGCCCATGGTGACCAAGCTGCGCCTGACCAGCCTCGCCGCCACCGGCACCGTGGTCGGGCGGCTCTCCGGCATCTCCACGCTCGGCGCCATCGTCGGCACGGTCATCACCGGGTTCGTCCTCATCTCGGCCGTGCCTGTCTCGGGGATCCTTGTCGGCCTCGGCATCGCGCTGTTCGTCGCGGCGGTGTCCGTGGCGCTGGCCGTCCACCGGCGCCATCGGCCGGCCCGGTCGGCCACGGCAGGGTGTGCGGCCCTCGTCGTCGTCGCCGGCCTCGGCTCGCTCACCCTGCCCGACGGCTGCGATGTCGAAACCCGGTACCACTGCGCCGCAGTCGTACCCGACCCCGCCAACCCCAGCGGCCGGACGCTGATCCTCGACGGGCTGCGCCACTCCTACGTCGACCTCGACGACCCCACCCACCTGGAGTTCACCTACGTGCGTTCCCTGGTGTCCGCGATCGACGCCACCTTCCCCGTAGGGGAGGCACTCACGGCCCACCACATCGGCGCCGGTGCCCTCACCGTGCCGCACTACCTCGACGTGACGCGTCCCGGGACGACGAGCACGGTCTCGGAGATCGACCCGGGCGTCATCCGCATCGACACCGAACGCCTGGGTGCCCGCCTCGACGGCGGCATCGACGTGCGCATCGAGGACGGCCGCCGCGGCCTCGCGCGGGTACCGACCGGCTCGCAGGACCTCGTCGTCGGGGACGCTTTCGGCGGGGTGAGCGTGCCGTGGCACTTGACGACGCACGAGACCGTCGAACAGATTCACGCGTCGCTTCGCCCGGACGGGCTGTACGCGCTCAACGTCATCGACCGCGGCCCGGTCGCCTTCGCCCGCGCGCAGGTCGCCACGCTGCATACGGCGTTCGAGCACGTCGCCGTGGCCGCCGCCCCCGACACCCTCGCCGGTACCGGTGGTGGCAACCTCATCGTCCTCGCCTCCGATGCGCCCCTCGCGACCGAACGGTGGGAGCAGGGCATGGCCGAGCGTGACGTGTCCTGGAGCGTCGTCGAGGGCGCCGAGCTCGTCGCGTGGGTGGGCGACGCCCCCGTCCTCACCGACGACTACGCCCCCGTCGACCAGTTGCTCACCCCGTACTGACGCTGTTCAGGCCTGGTCGACCAGGCCGTCGCGGCGGCGCTTCATGTAGGTCTTGGTCTCGGCGATGACGACGCCGGAGAGCAGCAGCACCCCGATGAGGTTGGGGATGGCCATGAGCCCGTTGAGGGTGTCGGCGATCCCCCAGATGAGCTCGAGGCCGCCCACCGCACCGACGAACACGGCACCGACGAAGAAGACGCGGTACGTGGTGATCGCGGCCCGCACCCCACCGATGCGGCGGAACAGGAACTCGAGGCTCTTCTCGCCGTAGTAGGACCAGCCGAGGATCGTCGAGTAGGCGAACATCGCGAGGCTGACGGTGAGGAACATGCCGCCGATGGTTCCGGGAAGACCGTGGTTGAACGCGGCGATCGTCAGGGCGGCACCTTCGTAGCCCTGGTCCCAGACCCCGGTGGTGAGGATGACCAGCGCCGTCATCGTGCAGATGATGATGGTGTCGACGAACACCTCGAAGATGCCCCACATGCCCTGCTCGACGGGTTCGGTGGTGTTGGCGGCGGCGTGCGCGATGGGTGCCGACCCCAGGCCCGCCTCGTTGGAGAACACGCCGCGGGCGATCCCCATCCGGACGGCCTGGGCGAGGGTGAACCCGACGACGCCACCGAGGGCGGCTTGCGGGTCGAATGCGGCGTGCACGACGAGGACGAGCGAGGGGATGATCTCGCCGAGGTGCAGCGCGAGCAGCACGAGGGACAGGGTGATGAAGGCGATCGCCATGAACGGCACCAGCTTCTCGGTGACGCCCGCGATCGACTTGATGCCGCCGAGAATGACGACGGCGGTGAAGACGACGAGCGCGAGCCCCGTGATCCACCGGTCGACGCCGAAGCTCGTCTGCACGGCGGTGGCGATCGAGTTGGCTTGGGTCATGTTGCCGATGCCGAACGTCGCGAGCGCAGCGAAGACCGCGAAGATGACCGCCAGCCACCCTTGTCGCAGGCCGTTGCGCAGGTAGTACATCGGCCCGCCGACGAACTTGCCCTGCGCGTTGACCTCGCGGTACTTGAGGGCGAGCACGATCTCGGCGTACTTCGTCATCATCCCGAAGAAGGCGCTCACCCACATCCAGAAGACCGCGCCGGGCCCGCCGACGGTGATGGCGGTGGCGACGCCGACGACGTTGCCGGTGCCGACGGTGCTCGCGAGCGCGGTGGAGACGGCCTGGAATCCGCTGATGTTGTCGTCGTCGGCCTTCTTGGCCCGGCGGCCCACCACCTGCCCGATCGTCGTGGCCATCGACAGGGCGAAGCGTCGCACTTGGAAGAAGCCGGACCGGAACGTCAGGTACACCCCCGTTCCCACGAGGGCGAACAACATGATCGGCCCCCACACGAAGCTGTTGATCGCTTCGTTGGCCTCGACGAGGCCCTCGAGCCACAGATTCACTGGACACACCCCTTCGCGTCGACCCCGCGACCGGAGACCTCCGTGAGGCAGCGACGAGGGGTGGTTTTCGCTGACAGCTCCCTGTCAGGACTACACCCGCCCCGTCTCGGCAGAAGCGTGGACGGGTGACAGTCGTCGGGTGTGATGCCTCACACCACAGGGACATTCATGGCCTGGCGGCCCGACGGGCGACGTCGTGGCGTGCGCGTTACCGTGGCGAGAGTCCGAAGCTCGACATTCTTCGCAGCCCGCCGGGGCACGGTCCGCCCCGGCGTACGGAGGACGATGTGACCCTCACCCCCACCCTGCCCGCGCTCCTGCAGACCTTTCGGGAGACCCGCGCCCTCACCGACCGCCTCACCCGAGACCTGTCGGCCGAGGACCAGACACCGCAGTCGATGACCGAGGCGAGCCCGGTCAAGTGGCATCGCGCCCATACGACGTGGTTCTTCGAGGAGTTCATCCTCCGCGCCGACCCGGCTTACCGGCCGCGGCACCCGGAGTTCCGGTTCCTCTTCAACAGCTACTACGAGGCCGTCGGTGCCCGCCACCCCCGCCCTGAACGCGGGCTGGTGACCCGCCCCGGGGTCGCCGAGGTTGCGGCCTACCGCGCCGACGTGGAGGAGCGCGTCGACGCGGCCCTCGCGGCGGGTGACCTCGACGACAACCGGCTCGCCCTCGTCGAGCTCGGGTGTCACCACGAGCAGCAGCACCAGGAGTTGATCCTGTCGGATCTCAAGCACCTGTTCTCCGGCACCATGGTCGACCCCGTCTACGTCGAGCGGCCCGCCGACGAGGCCGCCGAGCCCGTCGCGCAGCGCTGGATCTCCGTCCCCGGCGGGCTCACCGAGATCGGCCACGCGGGAGGCGGTTTCGCCTACGACAACGAGGGTCCGCGGCACCGTGTGTGGATCGAGGACGTCGAGATCGCCACTCGGGTCGTGACGAACGCGGAGTGGATGGAGTTCATCGCCGACGACGGCTACGCCCGACCCGAGTTGTGG
>JAUNTP010000190.1 GCA_030538585.1 Mobilicoccus sp. | reverse complement strand
CGCGGGCCTCCAAGCGCAGCCAGCCTCGGGTCGCGAAGTCGGCCAAGGCCTTGTTGACTGTCTCGCGCGACGCACCCACGAGTTGGGCGAGCTCCTCCTGGGTGAGGTCGTGCGGGACGAGGACGCCCTCCTCGTTGGGCTTACCGAACCGCTCCGACAGATCCAGCAGCGCCTTGGCGACACGGCCGGGCACGTCGGTGAACACGAGGTCGGAGAGGGAGTCGTTGGTGCGGCGCAGCCGACGCGCCAACGCCGCGAGCAGGCTCTGCGCGACAGCGGGCCGACCTGCGAGGAACGCTTCGAGGCCCTCGTTGTCGAGACCGATGAGGTCGGTGTCGGCGACCGCGGTGGCCGTCGCGTTGCGCGGCCCGGGGTCGAACACGGACAGCTCCCCGAACATCTCACCCGGCCCGAGGATGGCGACGAGGTTCTCGCGCCCGTCGACGCTGGTGCGGCCGAGCTTCACCTTGCCGGAGGCGATGACGTACAGGCGATCGCCCTGTTCACCCTCACGAAAGAGCACCTCGCCGCGTGTCAGACGGGACATGGACATGCTCGCCTGAAGTGCGGCGACGTCGCTGTCGTCGAGTGCGGAGAACAGGGGCGCTTGGCGTACGACGTCAGTTTCCACTCCCATAGTGTGCCAGAGGTCACGCCCCCGACCTGCCGGGGCAGGCCGCCCGTAGTCTGGTCGGGTGAGCGAACAGGCCGACATGGAGACCCCTCTCGCCCGTACGCGCCGCGCCCGCAAGATGTACCGCCTCCTGGCGGAGCGGTATCCGGACGCCCGCTGCGAACTCGACTTCGAGACGCCCTGGCAGCTGCTGGTCGCGACGGTGCTGTCGGCACAGACCACCGACGTGCGCGTCAACTCGGTCACCCCTCGTCTGTTCGCTACTTTTCCCGACCCCCACGCCCTCGCCGGTGCCGACATCGTCGAGGTCGAGGAGATCATCCGGCCCACCGGGTTCTTTCGGGCGAAGGCTGCATCGGTGGTGGCGCTCGCCGCGGCGCTGGTGGAGCGCTACGACGGGGAGGTGCCGGGCCGGCTCGCCGAGCTCGTCATCCTGCCGGGGGTCGGGCGCAAGACGGCCAACGTCGTCCTCGGTGACGCCTTCGGGGTGCCGGGTATCACCGTCGACACGCATGTCGGTCGCCTCGCGCGCCGGTTCGGGTGGACGAGCGAGGAGGACCCGGTCAAGGTCGAGCGGGTGATCGGAGAGCTCATCCCGAAGAAGGAGTGGACGATGCTCTCCCATGTGCTCATCTTTCACGGCCGGCGCACCTGCCACGCCCGCCGTCCCGCCTGCGGGGCGTGCCCGGTGGCGCGGTGGTGTCCCTCGTACGGCATCGGGGAGGTCGATCCGCAGGCTGCGGAGGTACTCGTCAAGACCGCGGGGCGCGCGTGAGCGCGCCGTCGTGGCTGACGCGCGTCGCCACGTCGGCCGGTGAGGTGTCGGAGTCGTTCTTCACCGTGCACCGTCCTGGTGGCCGGGGGGAGCGGGAGAGCGCCGTCCTCGTCCTCGTCGGGCCCGACGAGGACGACGAGTTGGGCAGCGTGATCCTCACCGAACGTTCTTCCCGGCTGCGGTCGCACTCGGGCCAGATCGCGTTTCCCGGTGGGCGTGTCGACCCCGAAGACGACGGGCCGATCGACGCGGCGCTGCGGGAGGCGCACGAGGAGGTGGGTCTGACGCGCCGCGGCGTCGAGGTGCTCACCACGTTCCCCGCCCTGCACGTCCCCGTGTCGAACTCCGAGGTCACCCCGGTGCTCGCCTGGTGGCGGGAACCGGCCGACATCGGGGTGCATTCACCGACGGAGGTGGAGCGGGTCCTCACCGTGGGAGTCTCGCGCCTGGTCGATCCGGCCCACCGGTTCACCGTCACCCACCCTGTCGGCTACCGCGGCGTCGGCTTCGAGGTCGACGACCTGTTCATCTGGGGGTTCACCGCCGCCGTCCTCGATCGGCTCTTCGCCCTCGGTGACGTCGCGCCGGTGTGGGATCCCGCGGTCCACCGCGAGCTGCCCGAGCGGGTCAGCGCCGGCCGTGCGCCCATGGTCTCCGACACCCGGGAGCCACGATGAGCCCCGCCACCGGGTCGCTCGTGCTCGACGGCCTGCTGCTGCTCTCGTTCGTGCTCTACACCGTCGACGGCCTGCACCGCGGGGTCATCCGCGCCGGCTCCTCGACCCTGGGCCTCGTCGCGGGCGGGCTGCTCGCGTTCCGGTTCGCCCCCGCCGTCATCGAACGGGTGGCCCCCGACCTCGGGCACCTCCCCACCCTCGTGCTGCTCGCCGGGGCGGTTCTCATCGCCGCCCTCATCGCCCAAGGCATCGTGCTCGGCGTCGCCACCAGCCTGTTCTCGCGGCGTGAGGGAGGCCCCGGGCCCCTGGACCGCATCCTGGGCGGATTGTTCAGCCTCGCTCTCGCGGTGTCCTTCGCGTGGCTCGCCGGGGGACTGCTCCGGGTCGCCGTGCCGGGAGACGTCGCCGCGGTCGTCGACGGCTCCAGGGTCGTGACCGCACTCGACGACGCCGCCCCGGTGTCGAGCGCCCGCGTCCTCGACTCGGCCGGCCGGCTGTTCCGCGAATACGACTTCCCGCGCGTCATCGACGGGGGCGAGTCGATCGCCGCCGTCGAGGAGGCCGACCCCGACACCGCCCACGGACAGGCCGTCGTCGAGGCCGGAGCCTCGGTCGTGCGCATCGACGCGACCGCCGGGCAGTGCCGTCGGATGCAGGAGGGCAGCGGCTTCGTGGTCGGCCCGGATCTCGTCGTCACCAACGCGCACGTCGTCACCGGAGCCTCCCGCGTCGTCGTCCGCCGCGACCGGCTGCGCAACACCGCCGAGGTCGTCGCCTTCGACCCCCGTCGTGACCTCGCCGTCCTCGCGGTCGACACCGAGGACCTCGCCCCGCTGCCGCTGGCGGACGGCGACCTGCGCCGCGGCGACGACGCGGTCGTCGCCGGTTTTCCCCTCGGCGGCCCCTACACCGTCGATGCCGCCCGGGTCCGGGAGTCGATGACGGCTCGGGGCCGCGACATCTATGACAGCGACCGGGTCGTCCGCGACGTGTACGCGCTGCGGGCAGAGATCGAGCCGGGCAACTCCGGTGGACCCGTCCTCACCCTCGACGGTGACGTCGCCGGGGTGGTGTTCGCCCGGTCCTACGACGACCCGGGCACCGCCTACGCCCTGCGCCTCAGCGAGCTCGCGCCCGTCCTCGAGATCGCCGCCGCGGGACAACCCGTCGACGTCGGCTCCTGCCTGCCCTGACGAGCCGGGCAGCACGAAGGCCCCCGACCGAGCGGTCGGGGGCCTTCGAAGGTCAGGTCAGGACGTGACGCGCGTCGACCCGCTCGTGGCCGGCGCGGACGCCGGGGTGGCGGCCACGGCCGGGGAGGTGCCCGGCCGGGTGCGCTCGGTGGCGCCGTGCGTGATGGGGTCGGCGAGGCGCAGCGCGCGGGTCTCGTCGCCGGAGGTGCTGCGCTTGACCGCCTCGACAGACTTGTTCATCGAGTCGATGGTGCGCGGCGCGCCCTTGATCTTCTTGACCGTCGCCAGACCGATGGCCGCGAAGATACCCGCGAGGATGAGCAACACCACCGCGACGATGAGGTAGCCGGTCCACGGGAAGATGCCGTCCTGGATGAGCTGAGCGATGCCCTGCGCAGCCGAGTGCAGGAGGAACAGCAGACCGATGACCCCGAAGACGGCCGCCACGGCGAACATGACGCCGCCCTTGACACCCTTCTTGACCTCGACGTTCACCTCGGCCTTGGCCAACGCGATCTCGGAGCGCACGATGCCGGAGATGTTCTCCGTGGCATCCGCGACCAGGCGCCCGATCGTCGGGTCGGAGGCCCGCGGCGCTGCCGGGTCCGGGCGGGGGGGCTGGGCTGTGGACATCGGAACCTCCTGTGCGGGCCTGAGCCCCTACGTGCTGGTCAAGGACGACGATAGCGAGTCACTCGTCTCGCGGCGAGGTGACTCCCCGGATCGTGGCCTCGCGACGGCGTCGGTGTGAACAACGGTGCCGGCGGTGTGAAAGGTCGGTGAACAGGACGGCCACTGCGCCGGTGGCGGTCAGGAGGGGTCGTCGCGGTGTCGCACAGTGAAGTCATGGGGTACGCCGACACCACCGGACCCATCGCCCTCGCCCACCGTGGCGGAGGCGGCCTGGCGCCGGAGAACACGCTCGCCGCGTTCGCGCTCACCACTGATCTCGGGTTCCGGTATCTCGAGAGTGACCTGCGGCTCACCGCCGACGGGCACCTCGTGTGTTTCCACGACGCGACGCTGGACCGGGTCACCGACGGGCGCGGCCCCATCTCTGCGCTAACCCTGGCGCAGGTGCGCCGGTTGCGGGTCGAGGGTGCCGAGCTCATTCCTACGCTCGACGAGGCGCTCGAAGCGTTTCCGGACACCTTTTTCTCGGTCGACCTCAAGGACCATCGCGCCATCGCGCCCCTGGTGCGGACATTGCGCCGCCGCGGTGTCGCGGAGCGGTTGTGCATCGCGGGCGCGTGGGACAAGTGGTTGCTGGAGGTGCGCCGCGAGGTGCCGGGGGTCGCGACGACGTTGGGATGGCAGTCCCTCACGACGCTCATCGCCTGTGCCCGGGCGGGGTTGCGGGTGCCGCGGCACGTCGCCACCGGCCAGTTCGCCCACGTGCCGTTGCGCCTGGGGCGCGTGCAGATCTACGTCGAACGCCTCGTGGAGATGGCCCACGACCTCGACATCCGCGTCGTCACCTGGACCGTGGACGACGCGCCGACGATGCACGGCCTCCTCGATGCGGGGGTGGACGCCGTCATCACCGACCGTCCCGACGTGCTGCGCGCCGTGTTCGTGCGCCGTGACCTGTGGTCGCCGATGCGCCCTGTGCGAGCTCAGGACGAGCCGCCGGTCGTCCACGAGCTCGACGGCCTCGCCGGCTCGGACCGGCACGAGGAGATCGTGAGGTTGCGAGAGCGGCTGCGCGCCCGCGTGCCGCTCGAAGCGCATTGACCGCCATGATGGTGCTCCGGAGTGCATCTCGCCGAAAGGACGCACGCACATGGCCCCTCGCATCGGTGTTCTGACGAGCGGTGGTGACGCGCCGGGGATGAATGCGGCCGTCCGTGCCGTGACCCGCACGGGGATCGCTCACGGCGCGGCCGTCTACGCCGTCCGCGATGGGTGGCAGGGGGCCGTCGACGGGGGCGAGGGCATCGCGCCGTTGGGGTGGGACGACGTCAGCAGCATCCAGCACCGGGGCGGCACCGTGATCGGCACGGCACGCTGCGCGGCGTTCCGCGAGCGAGACGGGCAACGCCGAGCCGCCCGTCACCTGCTCGAGCACGGCATCGACCGGCTCGTCGTCATCGGCGGCGACGGGAGCCTCACCGGCACCGACGCGTTCCGCCGCAACTGGTCCGGGCTGGTGGCCGAGCTACGTGAGCGCGGCGAGATCACGGCGGAGGTCGCGGACGCCCACCCGGCCCTGATGATCGCGGGGCTCGTCGGCTCGATCGACAACGATCTCGTCGGCACGGACATGACCATCGGCGCCGACACCGCGCTGCACCGCATCGTCTCGGCCGTCGACACCCTCGCCAGCACGGCGGCGAGCCACCAGCGCAGCTTCGTCGTCGAGGTCATGGGGCGCGCCTGCGGGTACCTGCCCCTCATGGCGGCCATCGCCGGCGGCTGCGACGCCGTCTTCGTGCCCGAGGAACCGCCGCCGCCCGGCTGGCAGGACCGCCTGTGCGACCGCCTCGCCGCCGCCCGCGCCGCCGGCCGCCGCGACAGCATCGTGCTCGTCGCCGAAGGAGCGCGCGACCGCGACGGCACACCCATCACCGCAGACGCCGTGCGGGACCTCATCGCGGAGCGGCTGGCCGAGGACACGCGGGTCACGATCCTCGGCCACGTGCAGCGCGGCGGATCACCGAGCGCCTACGACCGCTGGATGAGCACGCTGCTCGGGTACGCGGCGGTGCAGGAGGTGCTCGAGGCGACGCCCACCTCGCCGGCGCACATTCTCGGTGTGCGGCGCAACCGCATCGCGCGCATCGACCTCGTCGAGGCGGTGGCCGCCACGCGGGCGGTCGCCTCCAAGGTCGAGGCGGGCGATTACGAGGGGGCCATGCGCGCCCGTGGCACCAGCTTCACCGAGGCGGTCAAGCTCTACCGGCGCCTGTCCCGCCCTGAGGACGGGCCGCGCGAAGACCGCCCCGGGTTCGGAAAGCGCCTCGCG
>JAUNTP010000009.1:31263-40915 GCA_030538585.1 Mobilicoccus sp. | reverse complement strand
TCGCGCCGCAGGTGGGCAGGTCCGCGTCGCAGGATGACCACTACGACAGCCCGCAGTACCCTCGGGCGATCACCCCACGATCGGCAGGACCGCCATGGGCAGCATCCACCTCATCGACTACATCGTCATCGGGGCGTACGTGCTCGCGATGCTCGGCATCGGCGTCGCGTCGACGTTCTTCGCCAAGGAACGCGACGACTACCTCCTCGCGGGACGACGCCTCAAGTTCCCGCTGTTCTTCGGCTGCATGGCGGCGATGGCCGTCGGTGGCGCGGTGACCGTCGGCGGCGCGCAGCGCGGGTACGAGGTCGGGATCGCGGGCGTGTGGGTCGGCGGCAGCCTCGGGCTGGGTCTCATCACCCTCGGCGTCCTCATCAGCAGCAAGCTCGCCAAGCTGCGGGCCCTGTCGATCAACGAGGTCATCGAACGCAACTACGGCGCGAGCGCCCGCCTGCTCGGGGCAGTGCTGACGATCATCTACACCGTCGCCCTCACCGTCGTGCAGGTCATCGCCATGGGCAGCATCGTCTCGCTCATCTTCACCGACATCAGCCACACGACCGCCATGGTTGTCTCCGGGGCGATCGTCGTGTTCTACACGTTCCTCGGCGGCATGTGGGCGGTGACGATGACCGACATCGTCCAGTTCGTCATCAAGACCCTCGGCATCATGATCCTCGTCCCCATCTTCCTGCTCGTGAGCGGAGATTTCGGGGGCCTGACCGGCCTGGTCGAGCACACGCCCGCCGAGCACTGGGACCCGTGGGCGCTCGGCTTCTCGGGCACCTTGTACTGGATTCTCATCTACGTGCCAGGCCTGGTCATCGGCCAGGACATCTGGCAGCGCATGTTCACCGCCCGCAACGAGCGCATCGCGCGTACCGGCACGATCCTCGCCGGCGTCTACTCGATCCTCTACGGCCTCGCCGCGGTCCTGCTCGGCATGGCGGTGCTCGCAGTGGGTGCCACCCCCGACCGTCCCTCGGAAACATTCGCGCTCGGGGTCGAGCTGTTCCTCCCGCCGGGCTTCGCGGGTCTGCTCCTCGCGGCGGCGGTGGCGGCGGCGATGTCGGTCGCCTCGGGCACGATCCTCGCCTGCTCGACGGTCATCTACAACGACGTGTACCTGCGCCTCGTGCGCGGCGAGCGCGCCTCCGGGGTCGAGGCCGCGGCCGACGACCGCGTCGCCCTCGGCACCTCGGCGGTGGAGCGCCAACTGGAGGTTCCGGACGCCCACCAGGTCACCACCCGCGACGTGTGGATCAACCGCGGCATCGCGCTCACCATCGGCCTCATGGTCATCGGGCTCGCCGTCGTCATCGAGGACATCTTCCGGGCCCTCGACCTCGCGTTCGCGTTCCTCTCGGGCTGCGTGTTCGTGCCGGTCATCGCCGCGTTCTTCCTGCGTCGCGTCTCGCCCAAGGCCGGCCTGTTCTCCCTGCTCCTGAGCGCGATCGGGGTGGCGGGCGCGATGATCCTCGGCGAGAGCGGCCAGGCCGCCGTGCTGTTCGGTGAGGAGGCGGCGGCCGACTGGGTCATCGGTGGCAACTACCCGATCATGGTCGGGATGAGCATCGGGGTCGTCGTGTACGTCGTGTTCACCCTGCTCGATCCGCACAAGCGCGCCGCCAACGTCGAGATCGACGAGGCGCACGCCGACCAGTTGCCGCCGGCGGACGAGGCCCGCCGATGAGCGACCGGTTCGTCTCTTCGCGCTATCGGGGTCAGGCGTCGACGCCGATGAGCAGCTCGGTCGACCGGGCGAGCAGGTTCGAGGACGTCATCAACCTCAGCCTCGGCGACCCCGACCTCACGACCGACGCCCGCATCATCGACGCCGCCGCGGCCGACGCCCACGCCGGGCACACGCACTACACCGACACCTTCGGCGACCCCGAGCTGCGCGAGCAGATCCTGGCCGTCTACGCCGAGGACCACGCACACCACCACGACCCGGCCGGGGTCATGGTGACGACCTCGGCGTGCCACGGCATGTGGCTGGCGCTGGAGTCGATTCTCGACGACGGTGACGAGGTCATCCTCCTCGCGCCGTACTTCACGCCCTACCCGCACCAGGTGCGCCTGGCTCGCGGGGTGCCCGTCGTCGTCGACACCCTGGAGGAGGACGACTACCAGGTGCGCCCGGAGGCTCTCGAGGCGGCGATCACCGAGCACACGCGGGCCATCATCCTGAACACCCCGGCCAACCCGACCGGTGCCTGTCTGCGCCGCTCCACCGCGCAGGCCATCGCCGATATCGCCGAGCGGCACGACCTTCTCGTCATCGCCGACGAGATTTACACGGCGTTCAGCTACGCCGAACCCTTCGAGCCGTTCTGCACGCTGCCGGGCATGGTCGAGCGCACCATCACGCTCAATTCCCTCAGCAAGGACTTCGTCATGACCGGGTGGCGCATCGGGTACGCCCTCGGCCCGCCCGAGGTCGTGCGCACCATGAAGGACGTCAACGAGAACAGCGTCTTCACCGCGCCCTCGGTGTCGCAGCGGGCGGCGCTGCACGCCTTGGCGATGCGCCACGAGATCGTGCCGCCCATCAGGGAGCGCTACCGGGCCCGGCTCATGCGCGCTCACGAACGGGTGTGCGCCACCCCCGGCATGAGCGCGCTCACCCCTGGTGGCTCGATCTACCTGTGGGTCAACGTGCGTGAGACGGGGCTCAGCAGCGCGGAGGTCGCCGACCGCATCTTCGAGGAGGCGCACGTGCTCACCCTGCCGGGCGACGCCTTCGGTGAGTGCGGCGCCGGGTACTTGCGCCTGGCGATGACCGTCGGGCGCGACCGCATCGACGAGGCGTTCGACCGCATCGGCCGCATGAGTTTGTTCAGCGGCTGACGCGGCTGGCGCTGCTGACCAGTCTCCTAGAGGCGGATGTCGGCGCGGCCGCGGCCGTTGGCCTCCAACCAGGCCACCGCCCGGTCGAACACCTCACCGGAGTACGGGTTGGAGAACCCGCGGCGGCCGGCGCCGAACTCCTCCAGCGCCGCGCTCGCATTGCGCAGGTACACCGCCGTGACGTCCTGATGCGGGGCCAACTCGCCGGTGCGCCGATCGAGCGCGAGTTGCTGGGTGAACGCGCTCGCCGCACCACGGCGGTCGATGAGCCCGGGCTCGACGACCTCACCCGTGGCGTACCGCAGCATGTCCTTGTCGGTGTGCGTGAGGTAGCGGAAGTCGTTGAGGACGGAGAACCCACCCGCGCGGGCCGGCGGAGCCTCGGTCACCGGCGGCGTCTGGACGGGACGCTGGAGCGGACCGACCGGTCCGGTGCTGGGGATCTGCATGGCGCCTCCAAAGGGGTGACGACCCCCCATCGGCGAGTCCCCGCCCGCTCTGAGCGATTCGCCTGTCATCAGCCGAGATTCACCGACCTGGTCAGGGCGTTCGGCATCGTCGGCGATACTGACACCGTCATGCCTCGCACCTCACCGGCCGCGACCCGACCTCCCGTTCCCTCGGAGATCAAGGTCCTCATCGCCTCGGCCTTCGTCATCGCCCTCGGGTTCGGCCTCATCACCCCCATCCTTCCCCAGTTCGCGAAGAGCTTCGACGTCGGCATCACCGCGGCAACCGTCATCGTCAGCGCCTTCGCCTTCACCCGGCTCGTCTTCGCGCCGGCAGGGGGCGCGCTCATCGTCCGCCTCGGCGAACGACCCATCTACCTCGCGGGACTGCTCATCGTCGCCGCGTCGACGGCCCTCACCGGCCTCGCGCAGAGCTACGAGCAACTCCTGCTGTTCCGGGCTCTCGGCGGGATCGGCTCGACGATGTTCACCGTCTCCGCGATGGGGCTCATCGTGCGGCTCTCCCCGCCGACGATCCGCGGCCGCGTGTCCGGCTACTACGCGACGGCGTTCCTCACCGGAAACATCCTCGGTCCCAGCCTCGGCGGGCTGCTCGCCCCCTTCGGGTACCGGGTGCCGTTCTTCATCTACGCGGTCGCCCTCGTCGCCGCCACCGCCATCGTCGCCGCCCGCCTCTCGGGGGCGTCGCTGCGCCCCAAGCCCGGCGCGGTGCCGCTCCCGGTGATGACGGTGCCCCAGGCGTTCGCCGACTCCGCCTTTCGCGCCGCCCTCGTGTCCGGCTTCGCGAACGGGTGGGCCAACTTCGGGGTGCGCATGGCGCTGCTGCCGTTGTTCGTCGTCGCCACCCCCGGCCTCGGCGCCTGGACGGCGGGTGTCGCCCTCACCGTCTTTGCCGCCGGCAATGCCGCCGCCCTCCAGGCAGGCGGGCGGCTCGTCGACAGCCGGGGCCGCAAACGCGTCCTCATCATCGGCCTCCTCATCTCGGCGCTCGCGACGTTCACCCTCGGCTACGTCGACCACCTCGTGCCCCTCTTCGTGCTCTCGGCCATCGCCGGGATGGGCGCGGGCCTCATGAACCCCGCCCAGCAGGCCACCGTGGCCGACGTCGTCGGGTCCGACCGCAGCGGCGGCAAGGTTCTCGCCGCGTTCCAGATGGCCACTGACGTCGGCACCATTGCCGGACCGATCCTCACCGGCCTCGTCGCCGAACGCTGGGGCTACGGGCCGGCGTTCGCGCTCACCGGCGTCGTTCTGGCGCTCGCCGCCCTCGCCTGGGTCCCCGCCCGCGAGACCATCCCCGGCGGGCGTCGCCCGTGGCGGATGAAGATCCCGCGTGAGGGCCAGGAGTAGGGGAAGTCCGAGGGGCTGTGCCACCTGCACACCCCCCGGTGTCGCCGGAGATGTCGGGCGCCGCACGGCGGGAGACCCCCGTGTCGGCCCGGTCGATGCCACGCCACGCGGGCACCACGGTCGGGGCCATCGTCGCGACGACGTAGAGGCCACCGATGATCCACAACGCGCTCGAAAGACCCAGGTGCGTGACGAGCAACCCGCCGACCAGGCCACCGAACGGGAGCAGCGCCCACGCCAGGGACATCGCGAGGGTGTTGACACGCCCGATGAGGCGGCCCGGGATCCGCTCGACGATGACGGCGCCGATGATCGGGTTGATGAACCCGGCCGCGAAGCCGCCGACGGCGAGCACCGCGACCGCGACCGGGAACGGAGCCCCGATCGCGAGCACTCCGAACCGGGGCAGACCGACGAGCAGGTAGGCGATGACGTAGATGCGGCGACGGGGGAGGCGCTCGGCGAGACCGGCCGCGACGATCGAGCCGGCCACCGAGAACGCCGAGGACGTGGCGAAGAGGATGCCGATCGCTGTCGGCCCGCCGCCGGTGACCAGCGCCCACACCGGCACCAACGCGACCCCGAACGCCTGCTCCAACATGTTCGTCACGGCGAGCATGCCGACGATGGCGACGAGGACCGCGTCGTGGCGCAGGAACGTCCACCCCTCGCGGAGCTGGCCGAGGTAGGAGGTGGGCGTCGCGTCGGAGCCATCGTCCGGCCCGCGCAGGTCGACGGCGGCGACCTTGGGGCCGAGCACGAACGTCAGCGCGAGCGCCGTGAAGCCGAGCGTGCCGACCGTCAGCCAGAGCGCACTCGCCGCCCCGATGAGCGCGATGACGACACCACCCGAGGCCGCGCCGACAGTCGCGGCGAGCCGGTCGACCGCGCCGTACGCGCCGCTCACCCGCTCCAGGGACGCCCCGGCCGCCGCCGACACGATGGGGATGAGCGTCACCTTGGCGCCGTCGGCCGGCCCTCGCAGCACGCCCACCACGGCGACCAACACGAGCAACGCCTCGAACGACAACCAGCCCGAGCCGTGGAGCACCGGGATCGCGGCGATGGCGAGCAAGCTGGCCGTGTCCGCGACGACCGCCACCTTGATCGGGCCGATCCGGTCGATGAGCGGCCCCGAGAACGCTTTGGCGAGCACGTACGGCGCCATCTCGGCGAACGCGACGAGGCCGGTGAGGGTCGGGCTGCCGGTCTGAGTGAGGACGTACCAGGGGATCGCGATCGCCGCGAGGCGCGTGCCCGCGAGGGAGAACACCGTGATCGCGATGTAGGTGGAGAGGACATGGCGAGGCCCCGCCCCGCGTGCGCCCCCGTCCTCGTTCACCCCGCCACGGTAGGCAGCCCCGTCAGGTCGATCGTTCAGATGGCGGCGAACTTGAGCAGTCCCTGCCGAAGTCTTGACCTGCTCTTGACAACGCATGATGGAGGCATGAGCAGCAACACCCTCGTGCCTGATGCCGTCCTCGCCGCGGCCCGCTCCGCGCGCGTCGTCACCGTCCTCACCGGCGCCGGGATGTCCGCCGAGAGCGGGGTGCCGACCTTCCGCGGCGCGCCGAGCAGTGTGTGGGAGGAGTTCGACCCGATGACGCTCGCCTCACCGCAGGGGTGGGCGGCGGACCCCGAGCTCGTGTGGGCCTGGTACGCCTGGCGCATGGGGCTGGTGCGCGAGTGCGAACCCAACGCCGGACACCTGGCGCTCGCCGAGTGGGCCCGACGGGCCGACGTGCGCATCTCGACGCAGAACGTCGACGACCTCCACGAACGCGCGGGCAGCGAGGTGATCGCCCACGTCCACGGCAGCCTGTTCGCGCTGCGCTGCTCGGAGTGCGACGCCCCCTACGAGGGGGAGGTCGACCTTCCGGAGACGCCCACGAAGCGTCTCGAACCGCCCCTGTGCGAGAGCTGCGACGAGTACGTGCGCCCCGGCGTCGTCTGGTTCGGCGAGATGCTGCCTGACGGCGCCTTCGACGCCTCCCTCGACGCGTGCTTCGAGTCCGACCTCGTCCTCGTCGTCGGCACCTCGGGCATCGTCTACCCGTTCGCCTCCCTACCCGACATCGCCCGCGGTGCGGGCGTCACCGTCGTCGAGATCAACCCCGTCGACACCGACCTCTCCGCCGGGGTCGACCACGTGTGGCGCGCCACCGCCGCCACGGCCCTCCCCGCCCTCGTCGCAGCCCTGTAGACGAGGACGCCAACCACCCTCGTTGGTTGAGGAGGAGCGAAGCGACGTCTCGAAACCATGGTGACGTCACAGATCACGGTTGCGATGGTCTCGAGACGCTTCGCTCCTCGACCAACGGGTGGTGGAGGGCCGCCGTCACGTCGCCGCCCCCTCTGAGACACCTTGCCGCGGCGGGGAGTTCAGGACGTCCGTCCGCCGAGCCCTGTCCGAGGAGGCGCGCCTGTAGCCTCTGGGTCTTCCGTCCTGCAAGGAGTGCCCATGACCGCAGTCCACGACCTGCTCTCTGCGGTCGCCATCGACGTCGAGGCCGCCGACTGGCGCGAGGCCATCCACCGGGCCGGTGAGTTGCTCGTCTCCACCGGGGCTGCGGGGGAGAGCTACATCGACGAGATGATCGCCGTCGTCGAACAGCACGGGCCGTACGTCGTCATCACCCCCGGTGTCGCGTTCGCCCACGCCCGCCCCGACGCCTCCGTGAGCCGTACCGCTATGACCGTGGTCCGCCTCCAGACCCCGGTCGAGTTCGGGCACGAAACCAACGACCCGGTGACGATCGTCGTCGCCCTCGCCGCCGTCGACGCCGATGCCCACCAAGACGCCCTCGCGGGTCTCGCCGGGGTCCTCGGCGACCCGCGCCGCCGCGAACAACTCGAGCTCGCCACGACACCCGAAGAGCTGCGCGAGGCCCTCACGGCGCAGGCACCCGCCACACCCGGGACCGGGCCCGCTCCGGGCGCCGCCACGCCCGACTATCCGGCCACCGACGAGGATCAGGTCCAGTCGTCGGCAGCTCCGGCCGAGGCGTCCGGGCATGCGGTGTCGGAGGACGTGGTGGCGAGTCGCGGCCTCATCCTCACCGTCTGCGGCAACGGCCTCGGGACGAGCCTGTTCCTCAAGAACACCCTCGAAGGGGTGCTCGACACGTGGGGGTGGGGTCCGCACCTGCGCGTCGAAGCGACCGACACGATCTCGGCGCGCGGCCGGGCGAACGAGTGCGACGCGATGCTCACCTCCGGCGCCATCGCCCAGACCCTCGGTGAGGTCGGCGTCGCCGTCGAGGTGATCGACGACTTCACCAACTCCGCCCTCGTCGACGCCGCCCTCCGCCGCATCTACGCCGTCTGAGCTTCGGGAGCACACCATGGACGTCCTCGCCACCGTCGCAGGGTTTCTCGTCAACGAGATCCTCGCCGTACCGGCCTTCCTCATCGGCATCATCACGGCCGTCGGCCTCGCCGCCCTCGGCCGGTCGGGCGGTCAGGTCGCGGGCAGCGCCATCAAGGCCACCCTCGGGTTCCTCCTCATCGGCGCGGGCGCGGGGCTCGTCGTCGCCTCGCTCGAACCGCTCGGGGTGATGATCCAGGGCGCGCTCGGCGCCCCGGGCGTCGTGCCGACCAACGAGGCGATCGTCGGCATCGCGCAGGCGCAGTTCGGGGCTCAGGTGTCGTGGCTGATGATCCTCGGGTTCGTCGTCGCGCTGCTGCTTGCCCGGTTCACGCCGCTGCGGTACGTGTTCCTCACGGGCCACCACCTGCTGTTCATGTCGACCCTCATCACCGTCGTCATGATGTCGGCGGGCATGCCCTCAGGTCTCACCGTGGGCCTCGGCGCCGTGCTGCTCGGCATCCTCATGGTTGCGATGCCCGCGCTCGCGCACCCGTGGACGCGCAAGATCACCGGCGACGACTCCATCGCCATCGGCCACTTCGGCACCGCGGGGTACATCGCCGCCGGTGTCGCGGGCCGCGTCGTCGGCGGCAAGGGCACGAGCCCCTCCACCGAGGACGTCAAGGTGCCCGAGTCGCTACGGTTCCTGCGGGATTCGATGGTGGCGACCGCGCTGTCGATGGTGCTCATGTACGTGCTCATCGCGCTCGCCTTCCTGCTGCGGGCCGGGAGCGAGACGGCGTTCACGGCCTTCGCCGACGGCGCGACCGGGGTCGGCAACTACCTCATGCAGTCGGTGACGCAGGGCCTGCAGTTCGGCATCGCGGTGGCGGTCATCCTCTTCGGTGTCCGCACGATCCTCGGCGAGCTCGTCCCCGCGTTCCAGGGCATCGCGGCCAAGGTCGTGCCGGGCGCGATCCCGGCGCTGGACTGCCCGATCGTGTTCCCCTATGCGCAGAACGCGGTGCTCATCGGGTTCATCGCGAGCTTCACCGGCGGTCTGTTCGCCCTGCTGACGCTGGCGGCCTGGCTCGGCCCGGCGCTTGGGCTCGCGCTCATCCTCCCCGGTCTGGTGCCGCACTTCTTCACCGGCGGCGCGGCCGGGGTGTACGGCAACGCGACCGGCGGGCGGCGCGGCGCCATCGCGGGAGGGTTCGTCAACGGCCTCATCATCACCTACCTGCCGGCGCTGCTCATGCAGGTGATGGGGGAGTACGGCGCCGAGAACACGACGTTCGGTGACGCCGACTTCGGCTGGTTCGGTCTCGTCATCGGCTACGGCGCGCAGGCCGGTGTCACCGCGGGCGCGGTGATCCTGGCGGTGTTCGGCCTGGTCATCCTGGCTGCGGCGATCATCGTGCAGCGCAAGGTCGTCGACGCAGGCTGGGACCCGGCCCCCCGCCGCGTCGCGGGCCCGGCGGGCGCGACGCCGGCGGGCGGGACAGCGACGACGTCAGGGAACGCGGCGGTCGGCTCCGGCGCGGGACGTACCAGCACCCTGCGCAAGGTCGCTCCGCCCGAAGGCGCCCCCGTCCCGCCCCTACCTCCCGCCTGACCCCCGGCGCGGCGGAAGGGGGGGGGGTGGGGGGGGGGGGCGCCCCCAACCCCC
>JAUNTP010000009.1:22417-31253 GCA_030538585.1 Mobilicoccus sp. | reverse complement strand
TGACGAATGGCGTGGATCTGGTCGTGATCACGACCAGATCCACGCCATTCGTCACGCCACCGGCCGCACCGTCCATCGCAAGGTCCCTCTTGACGCCATCCCTTCTGCGTCCTACTGTATTAAGTACCTAATACAGCAACACAGAAGGGAGGGGTGGTCGTGGAGTTCGATCCGTCCCGACCGATCTGGCACCAGCTCGTCCAGGAGTTCTCGCGACGCATCGTCACCGGCGAATGGGCGTCCGGCGCCCGCATCGGCGGTGTCCGTGAGTTGGCCGGTGACCTCGGCGTCAACCCCAACACCGTGCAGCGGGCCCTGTCCGAGCTCGAACGGGACGGCCTGTGCCGCTCCGAGCGCACCGCAGGCCGGTTCGTCACCGACGACGAGACGCGCGTCCGCGCTCTGCGTCGCACCCTCGCGGCCGACGCGGCCGACGAGTTCATCACCCGAGCCAAAGGCTTCGGCATCCCCCGCAGCGATGCCACCGCTCTCGTCACCGAAAGGTGGGCCGACCATGACGACCACCCATCCACCCGCCCCGCATCCGAGCCCGTCGAAGGACGGTGACGTCATGACCGACCACGCCATCCACATCAGCGGACTCCGCAAGTCCTACGGGCGCAACGTCGCCCTCGACGGCCTCGACCTCACCCTCCCGCCGGGCCGCATCGTCGGACTCCTCGGCGAGAACGGTTGCGGTAAGACGACGTTGCTCAAGATCCTCGGCGGCGTCATGCAGGACTACGACGGCGACGTCCGCATCGCCGGCCACACCCCTGGCCCTGCGTCCAAGGCCGTCGTCAGCTTCCTGCCCGACGTGAGCTTCCTGCCCGGCCGCTCCCACATCAGCGACTGCCTTCGCCTCTACCGGGAAATCTTCGCCGACTTCGACGAGGCCAAGGCCCGCGGCTACATCACCTCGTTCGGGTTCCGCGACGACCTGCGGCTCAAGGACGCGAGCAAGGGCATGCGCGAGAAGATTCAGATCGCCCTCGCCATGTCGCGCCGCGCGAGCGTGTTCCTTCTCGACGAACCCATCTCGGGGGTCGACCCCGCGGCCCGTGACGTCCTCCTGCAGGCGATCGTCCGCGATCTTCCCGAGGACGCCCTCGTCCTCGTCTCCACGCACCTCGTCCACGACCTCGAGCCCCTGCTCGACTCGGTCGTGATCATGCGCCGTGGCCGCGTCGTCCTCACCGGCGACGTCGACGATCTGCGCGCCGAGCACGGCCACGGGCTCGACGCGATCTTCAAGGAGATGCACCGATGCTGACCACCGTCCTCACCCACGAGTTCCGTCGCACTCGGTTCATGCTCGGCGTCATCGCGGGCATCGCCGCGATCATCGTTCTCGGTGCGACGAGCCTCATGCTCCTGTTCGCGCCCCAGATCGGCGCCTTGCTCGCCTTCGCGACGGCGGTCTCCCTCATGCCGATCGTGCTCATCGCGCTGGTGATCGACTACTGGCGTTCGGCCTACGGCCGCGGCGGCTACCTCACCCACAGCTACCCCGTGGCCGGATCGGTGATCTACGGCGCGCGGTTGCTGTACGGCGGCCTCGTCGTCATCGGCACGGCCCTGCTCAGCGTCGTGTTGCTGGCACCGCCCGCCCTGCTGCTCGCCCGCGCGGTGGCACCGCCCGGTGTGGGCGCCGTGGACTACACGCTGACGGTGCTCGGCGACCTGCTCGGCGCACTCACGCCGCTGACGTGGGTCGTGCTGGCCGCGGCCATCGTCGGCAGCGGCGTGTTCTACCTCGTGCAGTACTACTTCGCCGCGTCCATCGGCAGCGAGGGCAGGCTCGCCGCACTCGGCCCGGGCGGCCCGCTGCTCGTCTGGTTCGCGCTCTACCTCCTCACGCAGGTGCTCACGTTCGTCGCGGTGCTGGCCGTCCCGCTCGGCATCACGATGAGCGACGGCCGGCTCGGCCTTGTCGGCGTCGACTACCTGGCGTCGATGACCTCGGGCGCCGACGCGGCAGCGATGCCCTTCGGGGTGATCCCGCTGCTCGTCGTCCTCACCGCCGTGCTGGTGTGGCGCACCGCCCACTCCTGGAACCGCAAGGTCACCCTCCGCTGAGGCGCCCGCTCAGACCGTGTGTGTCGCACACGGTCTGAGCGGGTGGGCGGATGGGTTCGGGGCTCGCACAATGGGGGTGTGGACGGACTCTGGCTCAACATCGCCCTCGTGCTCGCCTTCATCCTTCTGGGGGGCGTGTTCGCCGCGTCCGAGATCGCACTGGTCTCGCTGCGGGACAGCCAGGTCGCAGCCATGGCCGAACGCGGCGGGGCCGGTCTCGTCGTGCAGCGCCTCACCGCCGACTCCAACCGGTTCCTCTCCGCCGTGCAGGTGGGGGTGACCCTCGCGGGGTTCTTCTCGGCCTCGTTCGGGGCGGCCACCATCGCGCCGTACCTCACCCCGTACGTCGTCGACCTCGGCGCCCCCGACGCGGTGGCGGTGACGATCGCGTTCGTCGCGACCACCCTCGCGATCTCCTACCTGTCGCTCGTGCTCGGTGAACTCGTGCCCAAACGGCTCGCGATGCAGAGCGCCGAAGGGTTCGCGCTGCTGGTCGCCCGCCCCCTCAACGGGGTCGCGACTCTATTGCGGCCGGTCATCTGGTTTCTCGGGGTGTCGACCAACCTCGTCATGCGTCTGCTCGGCCGCGACCCCAGCGAGCAGAAGGAGACGATGGACGCCGCCGAGCTCCGCTCCCTCGTCGCCGTGCACGAAGAGCTCGGCGAGGACGAACGCGGCATGGTCGTCGACATCCTGACCGCGGGGGAGCGCACCGTGAGCCAGGTGATGACGCCCCGCACCGAGATCGACTTCCTCGACGCCGATCTGTCGGTGCGTGAGGCTCGGCGGCTCGTGCTGACGATGGAGCGCTCGCGGTACCCCGTGCGCGGCGACGGCGTCGACGACGTGCTCGGGTTTCTCCACATCCGCGACCTGCTCCTGGACGAGAGCGTCACGTTCCGCGGGGAGACCTTGCGCGTCGGTGACCTCGTCCGCGAGATCCTCGTGCTGCCAGAGAGCAAGCCGTTGTTCGCGGCGATGTCGCAGATGCGCGAGACCCGCTCGCATATGGCGCTCGTGGTCGACGAGTACGGCGGCACCGACGGGATCGTCACGCTCGAGGACGTCATGGAGGAGTTCGTCGGAGAGATCGAGGACGAGTACGACCACGCCGAGCCGGTGCGCATCGTGCGGCCGGGACGACGCGAGGTGTCGGGTCTGCTCGGGCGGGCGGATGCGGCGAAGGTGCTGGGGGTGTCGTTGCCGGACGGGCCGTTCGACACGATCGGTGGCCTCGTCATGCACCTGCTGGGACGGTTGCCGCAGGTGGGGGACGAGGTGTCGTGGGAGGCGTTCACCCTCACCGTGCTCGAACTCGACGGCCGCCGCGTCGACCGCGTCGAAGCCCGACGGCGCGCCGAGGACGTCGTCCCGGCCCGGTCGCTCGACACCATTCCCTGACCGGCGTGGACGACACGAATGACGACAGATCGACCCCACCGCTCGGGGTCGATCGTGCATCTGCCCTGGTCAGCGCGGTGGGCCGAGCGATGGGGTGCGTGATCTGTCGTCTTTCGTGTCGTCAGGTGGCGCGGCGGATGAGCCACGCCCCGAGGAGCGACTGCACCAGACCGATCGAGGCCCACAACCACGGCCCCTCACCGATCGAGAGCCACAGCACGCCGATGGCCAGGGCCACGTGGAGCCCGCCGTGCACGCCGACCGCCGCCCACAGGGACCCCGTGTGCAGCAACAGCCCCGAGGCGAGCAGCGAGAACCCGAACGGGACGGCCAGGTACACGAGGTGCTCCCACCAGCTCTGCTGCCCACCCGAGGACACGACGTGCAGCGCCGCGAAGACCGTCGCCGACACGTAGATCGCCGCCACCGGGGAGATCGGCAGGGTTTGCAGGACGTAGCCGCGCCAGATGAGCTCCTCCGGGATGCCCTGGAGCAGGAACGCGGTGGCGAGGGCCACCGGGATGACCAGCCACACCGGCGCCCCGCCGGTGAACTGCGCCGGGTCGACCGGGCGGGTGAGGCCCGACGCCTCGACCGCGAGAGCGACGCCGAGCGTGGTGACGATGGCCGCGCCGAGCCCGATCATGAGGGCGGGCAAGGCCCGCTTCGTCCAGCGCCACCCCACGTCGGCCAGGGGACGCCGGTCGACGAACCGCATCGCGAGGGCGACGAGCGCGAGCGCGGCGAGGGTGACGAGACCGGTGAGCACCACCTGCACGACGGCCTGCCCCGGCAGCGGCCAGGCCTCCAGCGCCGTCCCCAGACCGGGGATGAGCATCACGGGCAGCATCGCGGAGATCGCCGCGAACATCATCGCCACGGCCAGCACGACCCGCGCCGCAGCCGGGAAGCGGCGGGGTGGCCGGTGATCGGACGGGGGTTCGGGCCCGAGCCGGACCTCGCACGCAGCGACCTGCTGCGTCACGTCGGGAAGGGGTGACGTCGAAGGGCGGGGGGTGCGTGAGGTGATCATGTCTCGACGCTATGAAGCGCACCCACCTGCCCGCCTCCCGCTGCGGTCACGACGCTGACCAGCGCGAACATGACCGCAGTGACCTCGACACATGACCGCGGTCACGGGTGCCGGGCACGAGTGCTCCGTAGGCTTCGACACATGCCCACCTCGACCCACGCGACCGCCCCGACGGTGCATGCCCGCCTGCTCGACGCGTTGTTCGCCGTGTCGGTGGTCGCGCTACTGCTGTTGTGCGCGGAGCTGGCCCTCGGCGAGCACGTGCTCGGTGGCGAGCGGGCGGCGATCGGCGTGGTCTGCGCCGTGCTGCTCGTGGGCGCGTGGTGGTGGCGGCGCACCGCCCGCCAGGTCGTGCCCGCCACCGTGGCGTTCACCCTCGTGGCGTTCGTCGCCTCGGTCGCCGGTGACACGGTGATGGCGTTGTTGCCGATGTTCTGCGCGCTGCTCGTCGTCGTGCTCGATGTCGGGACGAAGGCAGGGGCTGCGATCGTGGCGGGTCTGGTCGTGACGCAGTTCGTCGTCATGACGCTCGGCGGCGACCTCGCAGAAGCGTTCGTCCAGAGCGTCGCGTCCGGCTCGGTGCTGCTGTTCATCCTCGCGTTCGCCGTGCTGTTGCGGCGGTCCGCCACCGACAGCGCAGAGCGGGCGGCGCTGCTCGCCGACCGGGAAGCCGCCCACGCCCGCCTGTCCCGCGCCAACGCGTCGCTGCGGGAGAGCGTCGAACGCGAGAAAGAACTCGTCCTCGCCCGCGAGCGTGCCCGCTCGGCGCGCGAGCTGCACGACGGCCTCGGACATCGGCTCACCGTGACGACGATGTCGCTCGACTTCGCGGTGCGCCGGCGCGAGAGCGACCCCGACCGGGCGTGGGCCGAAGTCGCCACCGCCCGCGACACCGTGCAGGAGGCCCTCGCCGAGATGCGGCTGTGGGTGCGCGCCCTCAACCCCGTGAGCGTCGAAGGGCTGACCGGGCCGGCCGCACTCGACGCCGTCGCGGACGCGTTTCGCGGCACCGGTGTGGAGGTGACGTTGCAGGTCACCGGCACCGAGCGGCCCATGTCGGACGCTGTGCTGCTGTTCTGCCACCGGTTCGTGCAGGAGGGGCTCACCAACGCGCTGCGCCACGCCCGCGCCCGCCATGTGCGCCTCGCCCTCGACTATGACAAGGATGCCGTCGCGCTCAGCCTCACCGACGACGGCGGGCCGCTCGCGGGCGACGTCACACCGGGGTTCGGGTTGCGCTCTCTTTCCGACCGCGCCGCGCAGCTCGGCGGAGAGGTCGAGGCGCGCTCTGGCGAGCGCGGGCTGGTGCTCACCGCGCGGGTGCCGCTGCACGAGGCAGACGCCACCGCCGAGACGGTGGCGTCGTGATCCGCATCGTGCTGGTCGATGACCAGCAACTCCTGCGCCGCGGCCTCGGTCTGCTGTTCGAGACGATCGACGACGTCGAGGTCGTCGGTGAGGCCGCCGAGGGACGTGAGGCGTTGGCCGTCATCGCCAAGGTCGAGCCGGACGTCGTGCTCACCGACGCGCGGATGCCGGTCATGGACGGGGTCGAGCTCGTCGCCGCCTGCCGCGAGACTCATCCGGGACTGCCGGTGCTGGTGCTCACGACCTTCGACGACGACGACCTCGTCCGCGGGGCCGTGCAGGCCGGGGCCGCGGGGTTCCTCCTCAAGGACTCCTCCCCGGAGGCCCTCGCCGAGGCCATCCGGTCGGCGCACGACGGCGGCCTCGTCATCGATCCCCGCGTCGCGCGGGCGGCGATGACGGCGAGTCGCGCCGAGGCGCCAGAGGCGTCCCCGCTCGCGGTCCTCACCCCGGCCGAACGGGGCGTCGCCGAGCAGGTCGCCACGGGGGCGACCAACGCCGAGATCGCCGCGACGCTCGTGCTGTCGGAGGGCACGGTGAAGAACCACGTGTCGGGGTTGCTGCGCAAGCTCGGGCACCGCGACCGCACCGGGCTCGCCCTGTTCCTGAACCGCACCCTGCACCCCTGACCCGGCGGCGCGGGAAAGATCCTGGGCACTCGTGCGTTGACGCATGCGAGCGCACGTCCTGTCATCCTGGTTCGGACGGCGTCACCCGCACGAAGGATGTTCATGCCAGCCACCACGCCACCGGAGGACCGGCGCGACGAGCCCACCCGCGGCCCGTCGCGGCGTCAGGACGCCCGGGACGACTCGCAGGCGCCCAAGCCGTGGCGCACCGAAGGCCTGCCGACCGACGACAAGAAGGACGGCGAGAAGAAGCCCAACTGGAAGTGGATGCTCGCCATCCTCGCCCTGGTGTGGGTCGTGCTGTTCGGGCTGACGTCGCTGCAGGGTGCGGCGAGCGCCCCGCAGGAGATCTCCTACACCGAGTTCACCCGCCAGGTGGAGGCCAAGAACATCGAGTCGGTGCGCTCCAGCGCCGACACGATCGAGGGCACCCTCAAGGCGGAGGCGAACGCGCCTGACGTCGAGGGCGTCACGTACACGCGCTTCACGACCGAGCGGCCCACGTGGGCCACGGACGACCTGTACGAGGAGCTCAAGGCCGAGGGCGTCACGATGAACGCCGACGACCCGATGCCGCAGCGCAGCATGCTCGCCAACGTGTTGTTCGCGTTCGGCCCGATCCTGCTGCTCGTGCTGTTGTGGATCTGGTTCATCCGCAAGTCCCGCTCGATGATGGGCGGCGGGCTCATGGGTGGCGGCAAGAAGAAGGAGCCGGTCAACCCCGAGACCGTGCGGGTCACGTTCGACGACGTCGCCGGCATCGACGAGGTCGAGAACGAGATCTACGAGATCGTCGACTTTCTCAAGAACCCCGAGAAGTACCACCGCCTCGGTGCGCGCGCGCCCAAGGGTGTGCTGCTCGCCGGCAATCCCGGTACCGGTAAGACGCTGCTCGCCCGCGCCACCGCCGGCGAGGCCGGGGTGCCGTTCTTCTCCGCGAGCGCGTCGGAGTTCATCGAGATGATCGTCGGTGTCGGCGCCCAGCGTGTGCGGCAGTTGTTCGAGGAGGCCCGCAAGGTCGCGCCGTCGATCATCTTCATCGACGAGATCGACACCATCGGCCGCTCCCGTGGCGGGTCGCGCGCCATGGGTGGGCACGACGAGCGCGAGCAGACCCTCAACCAGATCCTCACCGAGATGGACGGCTTCTCCGGCGGGGAGGGTGTCGTCGTCCTCGCCGCCACCAACCGCGCCGACGTGCTCGACGCGGCGCTGCTCCGACCGGGCCGGTTCGACCGGACCATCCAGGTGCACGCGCCCGACGCCGTCGGCCGTGAGGCGATCCTCAAGGTGCACAGCCGCGAGGTGCCGCTGGGGCCGGACGTCGACCTCACCGGTGTCGCCAAGTCGACACCCGGCATGAGCGGCGCCGAGCTCGCGAACCTCGTCAACGAGGCCGCCCTCATCGCGGCCCGCAAGGACGCCGAGACCGTGAGCAACGCCGACATGTTCGAGGCACTCGAAAAGGTGCAGCTCGGCGCGGCCCGCAACGTCGTCATGCCGCCGGAGGAGCGCCGTCGCACGGCCTACCACGAGGCCGGTCACGCGCTGCTCGGCATGCTGCAGCCCGGCGCCGACCCGGTGCGCAAGGTGTCGATCATCCCGCGCGGTCGCGCGCTCGGTGTCACGCTCTCGACGCCGGATTCGGACCGGTACGGCTACGACGAGGAGTACCTGCGCGGCCGCATCATCGGCGCCCTCGGCGGCATGGCGGCCGAGGAGCTCATCTACGGCGTCATCACCACGGGTGCCGAGTCCGACCTCGATTCGAGCACGAACATCGCCCGCATGATGGTCGGCCGCTGGGGCATGAGCCCCAAGGTCGGTCCCGTGCAGATCTACCCGAGCGAGGGCGACCCCCGCTCGGCCGGGTTCTCCGACGCGATCCTCGCCGCCGCCGACGAGGAGGTGCGCCGCATCGTCGACGAGTGCTACGCCGAGGCCGTACGCCTGCTGCGCGAACACCGCGACAAGCTCGAACGCATCACGATGGCGGTGCTCGAGAAGGAGACCCTGGACGAGGCCGAGGTGTACGCCGCCGCCGGCATCGATCGCCCGAGCCCCGAGGAAGTCGAGTCACCCATCCAGGGCGCCAAGGCCGAGGCGGGTGTGAACGAGGAGCAGCCCACGGCGGCCGCAGAGGCGCAGCACGAGCACGAGCAGCAGCCGTCAGGCGAGCGGCCGGCGGGTGCCACCGCGTGGGGTGCCCCGCCCGCCTGACCCGTCGCCCCCTTCGTTGGTCGAGGAGCGAAGCGTCTCGAGACCATAGGCGCGGCTGTCCCGTCAGGTCGCGATGGTCTCGAGACGTCGCTGCGCTCCTCCTCGA
>JAUNTP010000009.1:0-22317 GCA_030538585.1 Mobilicoccus sp. | reverse complement strand
CCAACGGGGGAGGGGTGTCTCTCCCGTCGCGTCACCATGGTCGCGAGACGTCGCTGCGCTCCTCTTCGACCAACGGGGGAGGGGTGTCTCTCCCGTCGCGTCACCATGGTCGCGAGACGTCGCTTTGCTCCTCCTTCTCGGATCGAGGAGGAAGCGGAGCGACCGTCGCGAGATCGACCAACGGGAGATGAGGTCTCACCCATCCGAGATCGGCCGCCTCAGTCGGCGAGGCCGCTCGCCAAGAGGGCGTGGGCCGAACGGAGTACCTCGACGAGGTCGCCGTCGCTGTCGGCGTCGCTCGACCGGTGGTGGAGCACCGCGACCCGCGTCGCCGACATCACCGCCGCGACCGTCACCCGTGCCCGCAAGGCGGCCTCCGGGCCGTCACTGGCGCGCTCGAGGGCGGCGTCGGTGAGGGCCGCCTCGACCTCGCGGGTGGCGCCCATCATCGCCGAGGCGAGGCGGTGGTCCCGGGCGATGATGGCGCGTCGCTGAGGTCGCAGGGCGTCGGCTTCGAGATGTGCCACCGCGGCGGTGACGACGGTCGTCGTCGAGGCGAGCACGTCCTCGGATGCGGGTCGGGCCCGCACGGCCCCCGCAAGGCGTTCGGGCAGGTCGGGGGCAAGACCGATGACGGCGGCGTCCTTGCTCGGGAAGTAGTTGAAGAACGTGCGAGCCGAGACGTCGGCGGCCACTGCGATGTCCTCGGTCGTCACCGCGTCGAGACCGTGCTCGGCGACGAGACGTAACGCGGCCTCGTGCAACGCGCGCCGCGTGGCCTTCTTCTTGCGTTCACGCAGGCCGCAGGGCTGCCCGTCGACGCCGGGACGCAGTGCGTCGACGGCCTCCGGACCGAGCACGGTGGTGGGGGTGGTGGGCATGACGGACCTCCTGACCCCATTCTATGCACGATGCGCAAAGTTGCACAGACTGCAAAAACAGGTCTACCGTGATCGCGTGACCACAACCCACAGCGCCGCGACCGGCGCCCCGGCGGAGAGCTTCCGGCTCGACACCGCCGGGCAGCGCGTCTTCATCGGCCTCATGCTCGGCATGCTCGTCGCCTCCATCAGCCAGACGATCGTCTCGCCAGCCATGCCGCGCATCGTCGCCGAGCTGGGCGGCATGGAGCACTACTCCTGGCTCGCGACCGCAGCCATGCTCGTCTCGGCCGTGACCGTGCCGATCGTCGGCAAGATGTCCGACCTCTACGGGCGCCGCCCGTTCTACCTCGCCGGGCTCGCGATCTTCATGCTCGGCTCCATCCTCGCCGGCCTCTCGCAGACGTTCTGGTTCCTCGTCTTCGCGCGGGCCGTCCAGGGCATCGGCATGGGCACCCTCATGCCGCTGTCGCAGACGATCATCGGCGACATCATCCCGCCGCGCGCCCGCGGCAAGTACCAGGGCCTCATGGGGGCGGTGTTCGGGGTCAGCTCGATCGTGGGCCCGCTCGCCGGCGGCCTCATCACCGACACGTTCGGGTGGCGTTGGCTCTTCTACGTGAGCCTGCCCGTCGGGCTCGTCGCGTTCGTCGCCATCTGGCGCTTCCTGCACCTGGAGCACCAGCGCCGCGAGGCGCGCATCGACGTCGCCGGCATCGTCGTCCTGACGATCACCCTCGTCGCGCTGCTCCTCGCCACCTCGATGGGCGGCTCCACGTGGGCGTGGTCCTCTCCCCAGATCATCGGCCTGTACGCCCTCGGCGCGATCGGCCTCGTGGCGTTCGTCCTCATCGAGCGTCGCGCGGAGGAGCCCGTCATCCCGCTGCGCCTCTTCGGCGGCTCGGTCTTCACGTTCGCGAACATCGCGGCGTTCGGCGTCTCGATGCTCATGTTCGGGGCGCTCATCTACATCCCGGTCTATGCGCAGGGCGTCCTCGGCGTCGGCGCGACGCAGTCGGGCCTCATCCTCATGCCGATGAGCGTCACCATGATCGGCCTGTCGATCGTCTCCGGGCTGCTCATCACCCGCTGGGGGCGGTACAAGGGCATCACCGTCGTTGGCGTGCTCGTGATGGCCGCGGGCTACGGGCTGCTCACCCGCCTGCACTACGGCTCGGACCCCCTCGAGCTGACGGTCGCGATGGTCGTGCTCGGCGCCGGCCTCGGCCTCACGCTGCAGACGTTCACCCTCGTGGTGCAGAACGTCGTCGCCCGCGAGGACCTCGGTGTCGCGACGGCGGCCACCCAGTTCTTCCGCAACGTCGGCTCGACGATCGGTATCGCGGTGTTCGGCACCATCATGACGAGCCGTGTCGGTGACGCGATCACCTCCCACCTGCCCGCCGGCATGGCCGGCCGCGGGGGAGGGGAGATGAACGCCGGGGCCGTGCTCGACCCGACCGTGCTCGCCGGTCTCCCGGCGCCGGTCGCGACCGCGGTGCGCGAGGGTCTCGCCGACGTGCTGCACGTCGTGTTCCTCACGGGTCTGCCCATCGCCGCGATCGTGCTGCTCGCGACGGTGCTCATCCGGTCGGTGCCGTTGCGCGAGACCATCGACACCCCCGCGGAGTCCGGCCAGGTCGTCCTCGACGGCCTCGCGCAGCGGGGTGGTGACGACGAGGTCGTCACTCCCGCCGGCCGCACCGGGGCGAGCCCCGAGCCCGCCAGGAGCTGACGTCAGCGGCCACAGGTGCTCGCGATCGACCTGAGCCGAATGCACCTGTGGCCGTGCGGCTCTGGGCGCGGGCTGACTTAGCCTGGAGCGGTGACCATGGACCCGCTGCTCGTCAGCCTGCTCTCGGCGACGGAGGCCGCCCCGTCGGACGTCACGCTGCGACTGCACCTGGTGGAGTTGCTGCGCGACCGCGACGAGCACCTGGAGGCGCTGCGCCACTGCGCCGCGGCACTCGCGGTGTCGCCGGAGAGCGACGCCGGGCGGGCGATCATGCGTGATCTGCTCCGCGACGTCTTCTCCGAGACGATCGAGGATGCTGCCGCGACGGAGGCGCCGGACCCCCAGCAGTCGCAGGAGGCGCGGGAGCAGGAGCCGGCGGCTTCCGACCCCGTCCATGAGGAGTGGTGGGCCGAGCGGGTCAACGTGACCCTCGCCGACATCGGCGGGATGGAGGTCGCCAAGGAGCGGCTGCAGGCGGCAGTCCTCGCCCCCATGCGCAACCCCGAGCTGCGGCGCCTGTACCGCAAGAGCCGCTCCGGCGGAGTCCTGCTGTACGGCCCGCACGGCTGCGGCAAGACCTTTCTCGTGCGCGCCACGGCCGGTGAGCTCGATGCCCGGTTCCTCAGCCTGCGGTTCGCCGACATCCCCGCCGAGCATGTCGAGCAGGAGATCCACGCGGCGTTCGCGGCCGCCCGCGAGCAGGCGCCGGTGGTGCTGTATCTCGACGGGATCGAGCATCTGGGCCGTGACGGCATCCGGCGCGACGGTGTGCGCTCTCGCGCCGTCACCGCCCTCATCGGTGAACTCGACAACCCCGGCGGTGGGGTGACCGTCATGGGCTCCTCGGAGGCGCCGTGGGACGTCGACCCCGCGCTGCGGCGGCAGGGTCGCATCGAGCAGACGTTGCTGGTGCTCCCGCCGGACCGGACGACCCGCGAGGTGATCCTGCACCAGTACCTGGGCGACCATCCCGACGTGGAGGTCGCCGAGATCGCCCGGTTCGCGCGCGGGTACTCCGGCGCCGACCTCGTCGCCGCGATCCGGGTCGCGGAGTCCCGGGAGACCTCGATCACCACCGCGGGGTTGCGTGAGGCGCTCACCGAGCAGGTGCCCTCGGCGCGGGGATGGCTCGCCGCGGCACGCCGCGAACTCGACGCCTACCCCGACCCGGGCGCGTTCATCGGCCTGCGGGAGTACCTCAGCGCGGTCGAGCGGCCCAGCGGCGGGTAGGAGTGCGCCCTGCCGGTGAGCTGGGTAGCGTGGAAGCGCCATTGCCGTCTGCACCAGGGTGTGATGATGCTCGTCCCCGACGTCGCGTTCGCCCCTCTCATCCGGCTCACCGGGGTGAAGAGGATGTTCCAAGACCCCGCCAAGACCCGCCGGCGGATGGACAAGCGCGCGATCCGGCCCCTGTCCTTCAACCCGCCGCGGATGCGCTCGGACGTGACGATCAGCGCCACGCGAGTCGACGGCGTGCCCGTGTACACGGTCGCCCCGCAGGGGCGCCCGAGCACGGGGCACGTCATCTACACGCACGGCGGCGCCTGGGTGGGGGAGATCGTCTCCGCGCATTGGCGGTTCATCGAAGAACTCGTCGCCACCAGAGGGGTCACCGCGACCGTCCCGATCTACGCGCTCGTGCCGTTCGGGACGGCCCAGCAGGCGAACGATCTCGTTCTGGGTTTGTACGACGAGGCGTCGCGCTCGGGCCAGGACGTCACTCTCGCCGGTGACTCCGCGGGCGGGCAGATCGCGTTGTCCGCGGCCCTGACGCTCCGCGACCGCGGCGTCAAGGACGTGCGCACCGTCCTCATCGCTCCCGCCCTGGACCTGACGTTCGCCAACCCCGAGATCGAGGACGTCAAACCGCACGACCCGTGGCTGAGCAACGAGGGCCCTCCCGTGCTCGCCGACGTGTGGCGTGGTGACCTCTCGATCACCGACCCGATCGTCAGCCCACTGTTCGGGGACATGCACGGCCTGGGGCCGATGCTGGTGGTGTCCGGGACGCGGGACATCACCAACCCCGACACGCATCTGCTCGTCGACAAGGCTCGCGCGGCGGGGGTCAGCGTGCGGTTCGTCGAGCGACACGAAGCGCTGCACGTCTTTCCGCTGCTGCCGACGCCCTCGGGTCGCGCCGATCGCGCTCGTCTGGTGCAGGCGTTCCCCTGATCGGTCAGGGTCGAGCGACGCCGGTGATGCCTACCTCGCTCAACTCCTGGCCGAGCTGGTCGGTGAGCTGTTGCGCCAGCTCGACACGTCGCTCCAGCTGCCCGAGCGCCTCGGTCATCTCCTCGTGAAGGTCGGCGAGCCGCCCCGCGGCCGCGTCACGCTCGCGACCGTGCGCGGTGCGCACGACGTCGAGGTCGGTGAGCACCTCCCGCATCCGGTCGAGGCTGAACCCGAGCGGTTTCATCCGCATGACGACGAGGAGGCGTTGCACGTCGCTCTCGGAGTACATGCGAAACCCGCCGCTCGTGCGGGCCGCGGGGTGTACCAGCCCCGCCTCCTCGTAGTACCGGATGCTGCGCAGGCTGAGGCCGAGCCGTTCGGCGACCTCACCGATACGAAACTTTGCCCGCGGGTCGAGGGTGCGGTGCTCGGCGCCCGTGACCGGCCGCTCCTCGGGAAAGACGAAACCCGCCCCGCTCACCGTCCGCTGATCGCTCACGCTCACTCCCCCCACGAGACGATCGCCCAGTCTAGACCTGTCGACCCCGGCGCCGTCGGGGCGCCGGGGTCGACAGTGAAGGTGGCGCGGTATCAGGCCGCTTCGCGACCCTGCTGCTCCTCGTGGAGCACCTGCCGGTACAGGCCCTCGAACCGGTCGAGGGTGGCCTCCAGGCTGTGACGTCGCACGATCTCCTCGCTGGCCCGGCCCATGCGCGTGCGGAGCTCGGGATCCTCCAGCAGGGTTCGCAGGTGGCGGGACAGCTCGGCGGCGTCACCGGGGGTGAAGAGGTAGCCGTTGCGGCCCGGGTGGACCAGGTGCGGCAGCGCCATCGCGTTCGCGGCGACGACGGGCTTGCTGGCGGCCATCGATTCGAGGGTGACGAGGCTCTGCAGTTCGGCCACGCCCGGCATGCAGAAGATGTCGCAGCGGCCGTACGCCTCGAGCAGGTCCTCCTCGGCGATGAACCCGCGAAACGTCGTCCGATCGGCGATGCCGCGCTGCGCCACCTGCTGTTTCCACTGCTCACGCAGGGTGCCGTCGCCGACGATCTCGAGGCGGACCGGCGTCGAGCGGGGGAGCAGGGCGACGGCGTCGATGAGCTCCCCGACCCGCTTCTCCTGATCGAGGCGGCCGACGAACAGCACCGTCGGGACATCGTTCGCGGGCGCATGCGCCGAGGCGCGGGCGTACGGTGCCGCGTCGATGCCGCAGGAGATGGGCAGCGCCCCGGTGATCCCGGCCTCGGAGGCGAGCAGGTCGGTGGCGCGCGGCGTGGGGGCGGTGACCACCGACGCCGGGCCGAACACCCGCGCCAGGTCTTTCCACGCGGCCTTGCACGCGAGCCGGCCGATGACGCCCGGCACAGGGATCGGCAACTGGTCCGTGAGGTTCTCCGGCATGAAGTGGTTGGTGGCGACGACGGGAATGCCGAGCTCGTCGGCGCAACGCACCGTGTACCGCCCGACGACGAAGTGGGCCTGGGTGTGCACGACGTCGGGGGCCACCCGCGCCATGAGCGCGCGCATCTCGGGGCGGGTGCGCCACGGCAGGCAGATGCGGAAGTTCTCGTGGAACGGGTAGTTCACCGACGAGACTCGGTGGACGACCACCCCGTCCCGTTCTTCGATCCCGACGGCACCCGTGGTGGAGGGGGCAGCGACGTGCACCTCGTGACCGCGCCCCACGAGCCCGGTGGCGAGGCGTTCGGCGAAGCGGGCTGCTCCGTTGACGTCCGTCGGATACGTGTCGCACCCGATCATGATCTTCACGGGAAGCGCTCCTCTCGTGCGGCCGGAGCCGTCGAGGTCGAAGGGGTGGGTGGGGCGGGCGTACTGTCCGGGTGGTGGCGCGCAAGCAGGACCACGCCGACGGCCGCAGCCATCCCGCACGCCACCATGACGGCGTAGGCGGGCGGTCCCAGCTGGGCGCCCTCCCCGAGAAAGGCGATCCCGAACACGACCGCGACGATGGGGTCGATGACGGTGAGACTACCGAGCACCACGGCGGGCGGTCCGTTCGCGTGGGCATGCTGGACCAGCCATCCGCCGATGACGAACCCCACGAGCACCGCCACGCTGTACCCGAACACGTGCCAGCTCCAGGGGCCGCTCTGGGCGATGAGCATCGTGTCGGCGCGCAACAACGCGGACGCCAGACCGTAGACCACGGCACCCGCCGACGCCCACGACAGGCAGCGCAGCCACCGCGGCCCGAACGAGCCGAGCAGGGCCAGACCGGCGGCGATCGCGCCGATGCCGACCGCCGACCACGCGATCTCCTCGGCGTCGATGAGCTCCGCGGCGTGCCCGTCGCTCGCGGCGACGAGGACGAAGCCGAGGACCGCGATCATCGTCACCCCGACCGCGAAGAGCACGGCCCCCGAAGGCACGGCACGCCTGCGACGTGCGGCGATGAGGATGGCGAACGGGATCGCGAGCACCCCGATGGGTTGCACGATCGAGATGGGCGCGAGCGCGAGGGCACCCATGTGCAACAGTCCGCCGACGCCGATGACGGCCACCGACGCGAGCCACACCGGGTTGCGCAGCAGCCGCGCCATCGCGCCGACACCGACCATGCGGTGGGCGGCGTTGCCGTCGTCGGCGTCGGAGTGCGAGGTCACGGCGCGCCCGACGGCCTGGGACTGGATCGTCGTCCCGACGGCGAAGACGGCCGCAGCCGTCGTGGCCAAGGCCACGGCGATGACGATCACCCGGTCAGCTCCCCCTCCCGCGGCCCCCTGGGCCACCCTCCCTACTCACGAGTCTAGGTGACCTGACGTGCACCGATGGCACCCCCACAGATTTCCGCCGGCCGTCGACCACCGGCTCGCGAGCGTTCACCGACGCGTCTTCGGCTCGTTGCCGACGACGCGATGACCGCCCGCATCGGGATAATGCCGACTGTGACCACGCCACCCACACCTACGTCCCTCGTGGGCCGGTTGCGGTGGTCGGGCATCGTCGGCGCCATCGTCATGGGGCTCGTCGCGCTCTCCCCGAGCTTCATCCCGCGGCTGTGGTGGATGACGGCCTTCAACCTCGGCGTGTGCCTCACCTACGGCTACGGCTTGGGTGTCGTCGTCGCGGCTCTCGGTCGCGCGTTCGCGTCGGCCACGGGGTTGCGCGTGCAGATGGAACCGCATGCCCGGCGGGTCGTCGTCCGCGTCCTCGCGATCGTCGGCCTGCTGCTCGTCGCCGAGGTGGTCCGCCGCGCCATCGTCCTGCAGGGCGACGTCTCGCGCCGCGTCGGCGGCGAGGTCGTCCCGCTCACGGATCACGCCCTCGGCGTCCTCGGTGGCCTCGCCCTCTTCGGGGTGCTCCTCCTGCTGTGTCGCAGCGTGCGTGCCCTGTGGCGACTGCTGCGCCGCCTGTCGCACCCGTTCGTGCCCGGCCTCGTGTCGACGACGATCTCCCTGGTCATCGTCGCCTGGCTCGTCGTGTTCGTCTCCAACGACGTCCTGTTCGCGCGGTTCATCGAACACGCCTCCCGGCAGGCCGTCGAGGTCAACGCCGAGACCCCGCCGGGGCGAGTGCCGCCGGTGGAGGCCACGCGCTCGGGCGGCCCCGGTTCCCCGGAGACCTGGGCCTCTCTCGGCCGTCAGGGACAAGGTGTCGTGGCCGACGGGCCGCGGCAGGACCGCATCGAAGAGGTCACTGGAGCGCCTGCCGTGGAGCCCATCCGCGTGTACGCCGGATTGCGCGCCGGGCGCGATCTCGCCGGGACCGCCGACGCCGTCGTCGCCGAACTGCACCGCACCGGCGCCTTCGACCGGTCGGTGCTCGTCGTCATGATGCCCGCGGGGGAGGGGTGGATCCCCGACTGGCATCCGAGCGCGGTGGAGTTCCTGACCGGCGGGGACTCGGCGATCGCCTCGATGCAGTACACCTACCTGCCGAGCGCGCTGGGCTACCTCACCGACCGGGAGACTGCCCGGGCGGCGGCGCGCCTGCTCATCACCAAGGTGGAGGCCGAGATCGCCGCCCGACCCGCGGAGCAGCGGCCGCGCCTGTTCATCGGTGGCGAATCACTCGGTGCCTACGCAGGGCAGGCGGCGTTCGCGGGCAAGGACGACCTCCTCGACCGCATCGACGGGGCGGTGTGGACCGGCACCCCGCGCGACAGCGAACTGTGGAAAGAACTGACCAGCGCCCGCCGGGACGGGTCCCCGGAGATCGCTCCGGTGGTCGACGGGGGCGAGCACATCCGGTTCGTCACGGAACAGGCGAACCTCGTCAACGACTTCTACGGCCGCCCGTTCGGGGACTGGGAGGCGCCCCGGGTGGCGTTCGCGCAGAACCCCAACGACCCCATCGTCTGGTGGGCGCCGGACTTGCTGTGGCGGGAGCCGGACTGGCTGCGCGAGCATGCCAGCCCCCGGGTCACCCCCGCCATGACGTGGGCGCCGTGGGTGACGTTCTGGCAGATCGCGAGCGACATGCCGCGCTCGGTGCGCGTGCCCGGCGGCGAGGGCCACCGCTACCAGGAGGACCTCGTGCCGCTGTGGGCCGGCGTGCTTGGTCTGGACCCCATGGCCGACTACTCCGGAATCCAAGAGGCCATGCGGGAGGACTACCGGATCTTCTGATCCACCGCCCGTAGCGGCGTGCTCTGGCCGCCGGCGGTCCGTGCCGCCTCGACGAGCTCGCAGTGCACGAGCGGGTGCGTGGGGTCGATGGGCAGGCCCCGGCAGCGGACGCTGGACTCGGCGAACACCTCGACGGGAGCGTCCGGGCCGTCACCGCTCCACCGCTCCTGGCCCACCGCCCGGGCGAACGCCGCCCGCACCTCGGGCTGCCACTGCGTCGCCTCCGCGTGGGCGATCTCGTGGGCGATCGCGGCCGACGTGGCGGTCGGGTCCTGACCGTCCCTGACGACGATGCGGCGGCTGGGGCGGTGACTCAGGGCGAGGGTGGCGTGATCGGCCGGCCACGACTGGGGAAAACCGGGCGAGCACTCCAAGGTCCACCCCACCGGGAGGTCGACGGCGTAGTCGCGGGCGAGCTCACCGCACAGGCCGCGCGGGTCGGCGCCGGCGGTCCGAGAACCGGCGAGCACCGTGACCAGTACGACGAGCAGCACCGAGGCACCGACGAGCATCGTCACGACGCGCGGCATCTCGCGGTCTAGCAGGGGGGCGCGGTGAGGACGCATGACGGGCCTTCCGACGGGGGGCTCCTCAGCCTGCCCGGCGCGGCCGCCCACCCGAGCCCGTCATCCACAGGCTCCCTGACGACAGATCAGGGCTGGGGGAACATGCTGGTCCACGGCCGGTGCAACCGGAACCGCAGACCCGAGATCTCCGTCGGGGTGATGGCCACGACGTGCTGCTTGTCCGAGCGCAGCCACGGCCGCAGCCGCAACTGGTCGGCCCACCGCGCCTCCTCCGGCGGCAACTCCGCCGCGACGCCGCGCACGATGACCGAGGCGGCCCACTCCGAGGAGATGTCGTCGATCTCGAATGCGACGCTGCTGCCCGCGAGGATGGCGGTCAACTTGTTGCCCTCGGCCGTGCGGAACACGAGCCGCTCACCGTCGACGGCGTAGTTGATCGGCACGATGTGGGCCTCCCCGTCGAGGGTGAAGGCCAAGCGACCGAACTCCTCCTTGCGCAAGAGCTCGAAGCACTCGTCCCGGGTGAACGAGACCACGTCGGTGGGCATCACGACCTCCTCGATCGGCACCGGCCGCGCCCGTTGCGGCCGGTGGCTCCAGCCTAGGCGACGCCATTGCACCGCGGCATGGGCGGAGGTGGTGATTACCGCCGCACCGCAGCGGCACGTACGGTACGAACGCCGGATTTCCGGCGCGTACCCCGCTCGACGATCGCCAGGAGCAGCATGTCCACGACCGACACTCCACCAGAAAGTACCCCCGACGCGGGCTACGAAGAGCAACAGGAGCACCTCGTCCCCAACCGCGCCGCCTACTGGCCGGTGCTGGGCCCCGCGGGCGCTCTCATCCTCGTCTTCGTCGCCATCGCCGCGATCCGCCCCATCTGGTTCGGTGAGCAGCTCGACGCGATCAGCACCGTCGTCGTCAACAGCGTCGGCTGGTACTACGTGCTGCTCGTCGCCGCGTTCGTCGTGTTCAGCCTGTGGATGGGGCTGTCGCGCTTCGGTGACGTGAAGCTCGGCCACGACGACGAAGAGCCCGAGTACGGGCTGTTCTCCTGGTTCGCGATGCTGTTCGCGGCCGGGATGGGCATCGGCCTCGTCTTCTGGGGGGTCGCCGAGCCCCTCAACCACCTCGCCTCCCCGCCGCCGGGGTCGCCCACGATGGAGGCCAACGCCGGTGTCGCCGCGCAGAACGCGATGGCGACGACGTTCCTGCACTGGGGCCTGCACGCCTGGTCGATCTACGTCGTCGTCGGTCTGGCCGTCGCGTACGCGGTGCACCGCAAGGGGCGCCCGGTCTCGATCCGGTGGGCCCTCGAGCCGATCTTCGGCGACCGCGTCAAGGGCTGGGTCGGTGACGCCGTCGACGTCGTCGCCGTCGTGGGCACCCTGTTCGGTGTCGCGACCTCCCTGGGGTTCGGCGTCTCCCAGCTCGCCGCGGGCCTCTCGCACGTCGGCCTCGTCGAGCAGGCCGGCATCGGGCTGCTGCTCGCGCTCACGGCCGGCATCTCGGGGCTCGCGCTCATCTCGGTCGTCAGCGGTCTCGACGTCGGCATCAAGTGGCTCTCCAACGGCAACCTCGTGCTCGCGGGCATCCTGCTCGTGGCGCTGCTCGTGCTCGGCCCGACACTGTTCATCCTGCGCGAGTTCGTGCAGAACGTCGGCGTGTACATCGCCGACTTCATCAAGATGAGCTTCCGCACCCTGCCCTACCAGGGCGTCGACGGCGAATCGTGGTTGGGAGCGTGGACGACGTACTACTGGGGCTGGTGGATCAGCTGGTCGCCGTTCGTCGGCATCTTCATCGCCCGCATCTCCCGCGGCCGCACGGTGCGCGAGTTCATCCTCGGGGTGCTGCTCGCCCCGACCCTGCTGACGTTCATCTGGTTCACGATCCTCGGCGGCTCGGCCGTCTACGAGCAGCTGTTCGGGGCGGGCGACCTCATCGCCGCCGACGGCTCGGTCGACACCGAGGCCTCCCTGTTCCAGTTGCTGTCGACGATGCCCGGGTACGGGATCCTCGCGGGCCTGTTCCTGCTGGTCATCGTCGTGTTCTTCGTGACGAGCTCGGACTCCGGCTCGTTCGTCGTCTCGATGCTCAGCGCGGGCGGCGACCCGCAGCCGCACGTCGCGATCCGCGTGTTCTACGGCGTGCTGCAGGGCGCCATCGCCGGTGTGCTGCTGTGGGTGGGGCACAGTGTCGGCAACCTCGACAGCGGCCTGGCGGCGTTGCAGACGATGGCCATCCTCGTCGCGGCCCCGTTCACGCTCATCATGATCGCGATGTGCCTGTCGACGGCGCGGGCGCTGGCCGCCGAGCATCGGCTCACGCTGCGCCTGGAGCGGGCGGCGCTGCGGCGGGAGCTCGCGCTCGATATCGCCGAGGGCAACGTCGTCGACGGCCGCTGGGTCGCCGACGGTGAGAGCCGCAGCCGGTTGACGGGCAGGCCGAGAAAGATCGAGCAACGCACGGGGCGCGCGACGGACGCCCCGCCCGAGACCACCTGACCCGGCGGACTCACCCGAACCCGCTGAGACCGTGCGTTTCGTGCACGGTCTCAGCGGGTTCGTGCGTGCGGCGATGCCATCATCGGCGGGTGACCGCGCGCCGCCTCCTTCGCACCCTGACCCTGACCGTCGTCACGGTCCTCACCCTCGCGCTGCTCGTCGGGTTGGGCGGTATCACGTGGTTGCGGCACGAGAACCGGCCCGCGAGCGGGCACCTCACCCTCACCGGGTTGCAGGGCGAGGTCGACATCACCCGTGACCAGTACGGCGTCCCCCACGTGCGGGCCGACACCGACACCGACGTCGTGTTCGCCCTCGGGTTCCTGCACTGGCAGGACCGTTCGTGGCAGATGGAGTTCCAGCGCCGCATCGCTGCCGGGCGTCTGTCGGAAGTCCTGGGGGAGACGACCCTCGACCAGGATCGCTTCCTGCGCACGATGGGCTTCCGGCGGGTCGCGGAGGCCTCGCTGCCGGCCTTGGAACCCCGCAATCGGGCGCTCATCTCCGCGTACACCGCGGGCGTCAACGCCGCGATGGCACACACCGCGCCCGCGCCGGAGTTCCGCATCCTCGGCGTCACCCCCGAGCCGTGGACCGACGTCGACGCCGTGAGCTGGAGCCAGCTCATGTCCTACGACCTCGCCGGCAACTACGTCGACGAGACCATTGCGTCGCGGGCCTACGCCCACGCGGGCCAGGCAGGCATCGATGCGTTCTACCCGCCGTACCCGCAGGACGCGCCGACGATCACCGGCTCCGCCGCGGGTGCTGGGTTCGGCACCGACGAGCAGAGCGACGCGGCCGTCTCCACCGAGGCCGACACGGACTCCGACGACGGGTCGCCGGCGGAGCGCGCCGCAGCGCGCGAGGAGGCGGCGGCGATCGCGGCGGCCGGTGCGGGCGCGGTGGCTGCGGCGCACGCGCTCGGTATGGCGCCGGCGCCCGGCAAGGGCAGCAACAACTGGGTCGTCGACGGTACGCGCACGGTCACTGGTTCGCCGATCCTCGCCGGCGACCCTCACCTGGGGTTGTCCTCGCCGATGCTCTGGTACCTCGCTGATCTGCGCGGTGAGACGATCCGCTCGATCGGGGCGAGCATCCCCGGCCTGCCCGCGATCGTCATCGGCCGCACCGACACCTTCGCCTGGGCGGTGACCAACGTCGGCGCCGACGTGCAGGATCTCTACGTCCTGCCCGACGACGCACAGCTCACCGAGCGTGTCGAGACCATCGAGGTGAGCGGCGGCGACACCGTCGAACACATCGTGCGGATGAGCGACTACGGCCCGGTCGTCAGCGACGTCGGCGTCCACGAGGGTGCCCCCGACGAGCCCGACGCGGAGGCGCCCCGCACGCTCGCGCTGCGGTGGGTGGCCCTCGACGAGGGGGACACGACGATGGACGCCTTCCTCGGGCTCAACCGCGCCACGACCGTGGCCGAGGGTCGAGAAGCGTTGATGCGGTACGTCTCCCCGAGCCAGAACTTCGTCCTGGCCGACACCGACGGGCACATCGGGTACGTCGCGCCGGGTCGCCTGCCGCTGCGCCACTGGGAGGGCGACCTGCCGGTCCCGGCCGACGGAAGCCACGACTGGTCGGGGTTTCGCAGCGACGCGCAACTGCCGCAGGTCATGGACCCGCCCACGGGGCAGATCGTCACGGCCAACCACGCGCCCGAGCCGCTCACCGGCGACCTGCCGCCCGTCGCCGGGCCTCGGGTGTGGGCCGACCCCTACCGTGCCCAGCGCATCCTCGACCTCCTCGGCGACCGCGACGACCTCGACGTCGCCGCCATGCGGGCCATCCAGACCGACGTCCACAGCGGCGTCTTCGACGACCTGCGCGACGTCCTGCTCGGCACCGACCCCCTCGACCGGCGGGGCGTCGAGGCGCTCGATCGTCTTCGTGACTGGGACGGGCAGGTGACGACCGACTCGGTGGAGGCGACGATCTTCGAGGCGTGGCTGCTCGAACTGCGGGCCCTCTCGACCGATGAGCTGGGGGAGCGGGCTTACACCCGCCCCCGCGCCGTGCGTGCCCAGATGGAGCAGGGTGTGTTCTGCCCCGACGCGACGACGGGGGAGACCACCTGCGAGCAGGCTCTCGCGCGCACCCTCTCCCGCGCCCTCGACCTGCTCACCGACCGGTTCGGGGCCGACATGAGCCGGTGGACCTGGGGACGGGCCCATGACGGGGTGCACCGCCACGGCGCTTTCGCCGACGTGCCCCTGCTGGGGCGGGTCTTCAACCACCGCACCCCCACCGCCGGCGGTACCGACACCCTCGCCCCGGCGCGGCCCGAACCCGACGTGCTCGAGCAACGCAACGGCGCCGGGTATCGCCAGATCGTCGATCTCGCCGACCCCGACGCGAGCCGATTCGTCGGTTCCCTCGGGCAGGGCGGCAGCCCCTGGCACCCCCACGCCACCGATTTCATGCCGCTGTGGCGCGACGGCCTCGACATCCCGATGAGCACCCGCGACGAGGACTGGGGGACCACCACCCGGCTCACCCTGTCGCCCCGCTGACTCCCTGCGCACCGTGGCGGCCGGCACGTCAGCGGGGGGCAGCTGTCCGAATGGTCCCCCTCGGTGAGCATCCACCCCACTCGCTCGGTAGGATCACGTGACCTTGCGGCCGGGTGCCGGCTGCCTCTGTGCCCGGCTGCCCGGAAGGACCCCCATGAGCCAGAACGCGTCGTACCGGCTGAGCAACACCGCCATCCTCTCGGTCAGCACCGTGGAGGCGCCCGAGGTCGTCACCTCCGACTATCTCGACGACCTGTTGCAACCGTCCTACGACGCAACCGGCATGCTCCGCGGCCAGATCGAGCGGCTCGCCGGTGTCAAGGAGCGGCGCTGGTTCGGCGAGGACGAGGACTACGTCGCCGGTGCTGTCGAGGCCGGTCGTCGCGCCATCGCCGACGCCCGCATCGACCCGAGCTCCATCGGGCTCGTCGTCAACGCGTCGGTGACCCGGCCCTACCTCGAGCCGGGTATCTCCTCCCGCGTCCACGACGAGCTCGGTCTGCCGCGCAGCTGCACCGCGTTCGACATCACGAACGCCTGCCTCGGGGTCGTCAACAGCCTGCAGGTCGCGGGCACGATGATCGACGCCGGGCAGATCGAGTACGCGCTCATCGTCGCCTCCGAGGGGGCGCACGAGATGCAGAAGAACACCATCGACCGCCTCAACTCCGGCACCCCCGGCAAGGAGGAGGTCAAAGAGGCGTTCGCCACCATGACCCTCGGCTGCGGCGCCGTCGGTCTCGTCCTCGGCCGCGCCGACCGGCACCCCGACGGGCACCGCATCGTCGGCGGCATCACCCGCGCCGGCACCGAGCACCACGAGCTGTGCGTCGGTGGCATGGAGGGCATGAAGACCGAGAGCAGCAAGCTGTTCGTCGAGGGTATTTCTCTGGCGATCGACGCGTGGGCCGACGCGAACGGCGAATGGGACTGGTCGGGGATGGACTGGTACGTCGCCCACCAGACGTCGACGGTGCACATCGCGAGCCTGTGCGAACGCCTGGGGCTGCCGCAGGAGAAGTTCCCCATCTCCGTCGACCACTACGGCAACATCGGCCCGGTCGCGCTGCCCTTCACCCTCGGCCTCAACCAACACCGCATGCGACAAGGCGACCGGGTGCTGCTCATGGGCATCGGCTCGGGCCTCAACACCTCGTTCACGGAGGTCGCGTGGTGATCGGCGCCGACCAGATCCGCGCCCGCCTCACCCACCTGCCCGGCATCGACCCCGCCTGGTCGCGCACCGTCCGGGCCACCGACGCCGACGGCATCGAGCGCACCTGGCACCTGCTCGACACCCACGCCGACACGGTCGCCGCCGGTGAGCGCCCTGACGTCGAAGGCACGCTGCTCGCCGTCCACGGCAACCCCTCCTGGTCCTACCTGTGGCGCCGGCTGCTGGCCGCCCCGGCCCGCGGGTGGCGCGTCATCGCCGTCGACCAGCTCGGCATGGGGTTCTCCGAGCACCCCCGCGGCACCCTGGAGGCGCCCCGATCGCTGCAGCAGCGCATCGACGACCTCGCCGGCCTCACCGACGTCCTCGACCTGGGGGAGCGCGTCGTCGTCGCCGGGCACGACTGGGGCGGCATGGTCGCGACCGGGTGGGCGCTCGACCACCCGGACCAGCTCGCCGGCATCATCCTCGCCAACACGACCGTGCGGCACGACTTCGACTCCGGGCTACCCACCCCGCTGCGGTTCTCCCACCTCAAGGGGCTGCTGCGCCGGGTCACCGTCGACACACCGACGTTCGTGCGCGCGGCGACGTTGATCAGCAGCCCGCGCCCCTCCGCGGAGATCCGCGACGCGTACGCCGCGCCGTACGGGAGCGCCGCGCACCGCCTCTTCGTGGGTCAGTTCGTCGCCGACATCCCGAGCCGGGCCCAGCACCGCACCCGCGCGACGATGGACCGGCTGGCCGACGGGCTCGCCGCTCTCGGCGCGGTCGAGGACCCCGCGGCCCGCGTGCCGGTGCTCCTCCTGCGCGGCCCCAAGGATCCGGTGTTCTCCGAGGCGCACCTCAAGGACCTGCGGACCCGCGTACCGCATGCCGACGTGCACCGCTACGAGGGCGCGTCGCACCTGGTGCTCGAAGACGCGCCGCGCAGCGCCGCGGACATCGCCACGTGGATCTCCTCCCGCGTCGACGGTGGTCACAGCCACGACCCTGCCGCGCGTGACGAGCGTCCCGAGCTCGCCTCCTGGGCCGTCGGTACCTCCACCGAGCCGTGGGCGGGGCTGACCGAGATGGCCCGCACCCACCCCGACGCGCTCTGCGTCGCGGAGGTCCGCACCGGCCGCTCGGTGACGTTCGGTGAGATGGAGTCACGCATCGAGGCCGTCGCGCACGGCCTGCGCGCCCACGGGGTGCGGGCGGGGGAGCGGGTCGGGCTGCTCGTCGAGCCGGGCGCCGACCTCACCACCGTCGTGTACGCCTGTTGGCGGGTGGGTGCCGTCATCGTCGTCGCCGACGCCGGGCTCGGCCTGCCCAACCTCGGCCGGGTCCTGCGCGGCGCGGGCACCGACCACGTCATCGGCATCCCCAAGGCGATGGCGGCCGTGCCCGCGTTGCGGATTCCGGGCACGCGCATCGTCGCCGGCGAGCTCAACCCGCGCGTGCGTCAGGCGCTCGGTGTCACGGCCTCCCTCTCGGAGCTGGAGGCCGCCGGTCGCGACGCGGTGTCCCGCGGCGGGAGCCTGCCGACGGTCCTCACCGGTGATGCCGACGCCGCTGTGCTCTTCACGTCCGGCGCGACCGGCCCCAGCAAGGGCGTCGTCTACACCGTCGACCAGCTCCGCGCCATGATCGGCGGGTTCGGGCACATCTACGACCTCACGCCCGGCGACACCCTCGTCGCGGCGTTCGCGCCGTTCGCGCTGTACGGCCCGGCGCTCGGCGTCGGCGGTGTCACGCCCGACATGAAGGTCACCGCCCCCTCGACCCTCACGGCCGCCGCGCTCGCTGACGCGGTGCTGGCCGCCGACGGGACGACGGTGTTCGCGTCCCCCGCGGCGCTGCGCAACGTGCTCCGCACTGCGATCACGCTCACCGCCGAGGGCAAGGCGGCGCTCGAACGCGTCAAGGTCGTCATGTCTGCGGGCGCTCCCGTGCCGCAGGCGATGCTGCGCGAGCTGCGCACCGTCATGCCGAACGCCGAGTTCCACACCCCCTACGGCATGACCGAGTGCTTGCCGGTCGCCGACATCACCCTCACCGAGCTCGAACAGCTCGGCGAGGACGAGGGCATCTGCGTGGGGCACCCCTTGGAGACCGTGACGCTCGCCGTCGCGCCGCTCGCGGCCCGTCATGACGACCCCGACGGTGCACTCACGAGTGAGCCGGGCGTCATGGGTGAGATCTGCGTGCACGCCCCGCACGTCAAGGACCGCTACGACCAGTTGTGGGCCACCGAGCACGCCGCCGCCGCTCACCCGCACGGGTGGCACCGCACCGGTGACGTGGGCCACCTCGACGAGACCGGGCGACTGTGGGTGGAGGGGCGGCGGGTCCACGTCGTCGACACCCCCGAAGGGCCCGTCACCCCCGTCGGCCTCGAGCAGAAGGTCGAGGCGCTGCCCGAGGTGGCGTCGGCCGCTGTCGTGGGCGTCGGCCCGCGTGGGGTTCAACAGATCGTCGTCGTGGTCGTCCTCGACGACCCGCCATCTCCATTGCGCGTCCTCGCCGAGGAGGATCTGGCCGAAAAGGTGCGGGCCGTCAGCGCACGCCCCGTCGCGGCGGTGCTCGTGCGGGAGGCGATGCCGGTCGACATCCGGCACCAGAGCAAGATCGACCGCGCGGAGTTGGCCGACTGGGCCGAAGGGGTCCTCTCCGGCCGGACGGAGGCGACACGATGAAGGTTCTCGTCACCGGCGCCTCCGGGATGCTCGGCGGCGGCATCGCCCGGGCGCTCGCCGAGCGGGGCGACGACGTCACCGTGCTGCAGCGCCGCCCGAGCGGCCTCGCCGACGCGGGGCTGCGGGAGGTGCTCGGCGACGTCATCGACCCCGACGCCGTGTCGCGCGCCGTGCAGGGGCAGGACGCAGTCGTCCACCTCGCCGCCAAGGTCAACGTCACCGGCGCGTGGGAGGACTACGCCCGCATCAACGTGGGCGGCACGCGCAACATCGTCGACGCGTGTCTCGCCCACGACGTGCCGCGCCTCGTGCACACCTCGAGCCCGTCGGTGGCGCACGCCGGCGCCTCGATCGTCGGTGAGGGCGCGAGCCCGGCCGACCCCGAGCGTGCCCGCGGCGCGTACGCCCGCAGTAAGGCGATGTCGGAGCGCATCGCCTTGGCGGCCGACGCGCGCGCGCAGCGCGACGGGCACGGTCCGGCGGTGTGCGCTATCCGGCCTCACCTCGTGTGGGGGCCGGGCGACACCCAGCTCGTCGCGCGCATCATCCGTCGCGCCGAGGCGGGCAAGCTGCCGATCCTCGGTTCGGGTGCGGCGCTGGTGGACACGACGTACGTCGACAACGCGGTCGACGCGTTCGTCGCTGCTCTCGACCGGTGTGAGGACGTGCGGGGTGAGGCGTTCGTCGTGACCAACGGTGAGCCGCGCCCGATCTCGGAGATCTTCGCCGCGTGGGCGCGCGCCGGTGGCGCCGATCCGGCTCCGAAGCGCATCCCGCGCCGGGTGGCGCTCGTGGCAGGAAGCGCCGTCGACGTCGTCACGGCGGTGCGGGAGAAGTTCGGCAACGCCGACGAGGTCGACCCGCCGCTGACCCGGTTCCTCGTGGAGCAGTTGACGACGGCGCACTGGTTCGACCAGCGGCGCACGCGTGAGGCGCTGGGCTGGACGCCGCGCGTGAGTTTCGACGAGGGCATCACAAGGCTTGCCGCGGCACGCTGACAGGGGTCAGGGTGGAGGCATGACGGTAGCGAAGAGGCTCATGGAAGGCGCCTTGTGGGGCGCGTCGACGGGGATCTGGACCGCCTTGCCCGACTACATCGACTCGCCGCGCACCCTGCGGGTGGTGCGCACGCTGGGGCTGGGGGGTACGGCGCTGGCGTACGGCGCGATGATGGGGACGGCCATCGCGGAGGACGAAGCGGCGCGCGAGGCGGAGGCGGGGGAGCACCACATCGTCGAGGCGACCGAGGACGAGGTGGTGTTCGACCTCACCGAGGCGTGGGCGGCGGTGCCGGGTGTGCTGCGCCCTGTGGTGATCGGCGCGGGCGTGGCGGCTGGTGTGGGCGTCATCTGGGGCCTGTTCGTGGGGCAGCAGAAACTCGACGATGCCCTCGCGGGATGGTTCGCCGACCGTGGCGCGTCCCACCCGTACACGGCGTTGGGTGCCACCTACGGGGCCGTGACGACGCTGGCCTGGACCGTCACCCCCTGACCCGGGCGCGTCATCGACTCACCAGCGAACTAGCAGGTCAGGGCAGAGCGATGGGTGTCCGGACCCCCAAATCTGCACATGCTAATGTATGTGCATGTCTCTGATGGAGCGCCGTCTGCAGATTCTGCTGGACGAGAAGCGGTATGACCGCGTGGCTGCCGAGGCCGACCGCAGCGGGCGTAGTGTCGCGGCGGTGGTGCGGGAGGCCATTGACATGCGCTTCCCTGACGATGCCGGGCAGGCGCGGGCGGAGGCGGCGCGCTCCCTTCTGTCCTTGACTGCTGATGATGGATCCGGCGCGATGGCCCAGCCGTCGGGGGAGGGCCCGGCCGAGTTGAAGGGCGCGTACGCGGAGGCGCTGGACGCCAAGTTGGGACGCTGAGTGCGGCCCCTGTTTCTGGATCCCTCGGTGTTGCTTCTGGCCGTGGGAGGCGAGCACGAGTGGCGCGAACCCTGCCGGATGGTTTTGGAGGCCGCCGCCGACCAGGCGGTGAGGCTCCATCTCAGCGTGGAGGGAGGGCAGGAGTTCTTGTTTCACCGGGTGCGTCGCGCCGGCCGCGAGCGAGCGGTTCTCGAATTCGACCGGGTGGAACGCCTCGTCGTCTGGCACGCGTTCGACGTCGACGTCCTTCGGGCCTCGCGCGATCTCGTGGCAGGTGGGTATGTGCGCGGTCGTGACGCGGTCCATGCCGCGACCGCACTGGCGGCCGGCTTCGACACGATCGTCAGTTGCGACGCCGATTTCGACGGCATCCCCGGCCTGGCGCGGCTCGATCCCGGCTCCTCGCCCATCTGAACGGGCTGAGGAGAGACGTCCCGGCGGTATTGCGGTGGGCGCCCCCCGTCGTTGGTCGATCTCGCGACAGTCGCTCCGCTCCTTCGATTCCAAGGAGGAGCGAAGCGTCTCGAGACCACTGCCCACGTGACTGCGGTAGGCGCCCGACCCCGTTGGTCGAGGAGCGAGCGCAGCGAGTGTCTCGAGACCATGGCGAGGATCTCGCTCTGACTACCGAGGACGATGGGGATGATCTGGGCGTCGCAGGCGAGGAGGCGTGCTTCGGTGGGGGAGATCACTGTGCCGAATCCGGTGGTGGCGTAGCCGCGGCGGGTGTTGGCGCTGTGTGTGTTGGTGCGGATTCCGAACGCTGCTCCCGCGGTGCCTGCGTTGGTGTCGCAGCAGGGGTCCTCAGCGTCGCCAGCGTCAGTGGCGTCGGCGTGGACGTCGCGCAGCAGGTCGCCGTACTGGATGGTGACGGTGACGCGGGCTTTGGTGCCGGTGCCGGGCGTGCCCGCATCGGGCTTGGTGGCGTGGCTGCCCATCGTGACGAGGGCGTCGGCGCGGCGTTGGGCGTCGCTGCGGATGTCGAGGGTGCCGTCCTCGTCGGGGCGGGGCTTGGACAAGGCGTGCAGCGCCGCGGAGAACACTTCTTCGCTGGCGGGGTCGAGCTTGACCGTCGCGGTGCGCATCCCGTCCCTGGTGGTGCGGAACTGGGTGAAGCCACGGCGGTAGTACTTGTCGACGTGCTCCTTCTCCAAGGGCTCGGGGCCGGTGCCGTACTGGCCGATGATCCGCTCCTCGAAGGTGACGAGGTCCTTCTTCGAGGGGCCGAGCCCGATCCAGGTGATGAGGTCGCGAGCGAAGGCGTCCCAGTTCTCGCAGTGCACCTGGTTCTTCAACCGGCGGAAGATCCCCGCCGCGGTGGCGGCGGCTTCGACGCTCAGCTCACCGGTGGTGACGGCCTCGCGCAGGGCGGTGACGTCGAACCCGACGCAGGTGGTGGTGATGTCCTGCAACTGCTTGGCGGCACCGCTGGTCACCGGGACCTCGGCCTCGCGGCAGGTCTCTTCCACCCAAGCGCGCGTCCTCGGGTAGTCCGAGGAGGCCATCACCCCACGCGTCGAGGCCTCCAACACGACACCGGCCCGGGCGGCTTCAGCGGCCGCGACGACCCCGGCCGCTGCGATCGCCAGGTCGGTCAACTCGTTCGAGTTCACCGACATCAACCCTGATCCCGCGGTAGCGATC
>JAUNTP010000189.1 GCA_030538585.1 Mobilicoccus sp. | reverse complement strand
GAGTTTCTCGAGGCAGGGTGAGTCTTCGATGCGGGGTGCGCGCGGTCAGAGTTCGCGCTGGTCGACGATGCGGCGGGCCTTGCCGACGGAGCGTTCGATGCCGCCCTCACCGACGATCTCGACCTTGGCGCTGGTGCCGATGCGGGACTTCACCTGGTGGCGGATCTCGTTCGCCATCGACTCGTGCGAGGACTGCGGCGCGTCGGGGGAGGCCTCGACCTTGATCGTCAACTCGTCCATGCGGCCCGGGCGCGTGAGGACGCACTGGAAGTGCGGCGACAACCCGTCGATGCGCAGGATGATCTCCTCGATCTGCGTCGGATACACGTTGACGCCGCGCACGATCATCAGGTCATCGGTGCGGCCCGTGATCTTCGCCATGCGACGGAAATTCGGCCTGGCGGTGCCCGGCATGAGCTGGGTGAGGTCGCGGGTGCGGTAGCGCACGATCGGCATGGCCTCCTTGGTGAGGGAGGTGAGCACCAGTTCGCCGGTCTGCCCGTCCTCGACCGGCTGGTCGGTGAGCGGGTTGATGACCTCGGGGTAGAAGTGGTCCTCCCACAGGTGCAGGCCGTCCTTGGTCTCGACGCACTCCTGCGCCACCCCCGGGCCCATCAGCTCGGACAGACCGAAGATGTCGGTCGCGTGCATGTTCGCCCGCTGCTCGATCTCCTCGCGCATGGCCTGCGTCCACGGCTCGGCGCCGAATAGGCCGATCTGCAGCGACGTCGCCTTGGGGTCCACCCCCATCGCCTCCATCGTGTCGAGCATGGAGAGGAAGTAGCTGGGCGTGATGAAGATGACCCGCGGTTGGAAGTCGGTGATGAGCTGGATCTGCTTCTCGGTGTTGCCGCCCGAGGCGGGCACGACGGTGCACCCGAGGTACTCGGCGCCGTAGTGCGCGCCCAGACCGCCGGTGAACAGGCCGTACCCGTAGGAGATGTGGGCGAGGTCGCCAGGACGCCCGCCGGCCGCCCGCGTGCAGCGCGCCACGAGGGAGGCCCACGTCTGGATGTCCTGGCGGGTGTACCCGACGACCGTGGCGCGCCCCGTCGTGCCCGAACTCGCGTGGACGCGCACGACCTGCTCGCGCGGCACGGCGAACAGCCCGAACGGGTAGTTGTCGCGGAGGTCGGCCTTGCTCGTGAACGGCAGCAGGCGGATGTCGTCCAGGCTGCGGATGTCGTCGGGGTGGACCCCCTTGCCGTCGAGCTGGGCGCGATAGTGCGGCACGTTCTCGTACGCCGACCGCACAGAGGTCTGTAGCCGGTCGAGCTGGCGGGCGCGGAGCTCATCCAGCGACCACTTCTCGGCCTCGTCGTACAGGTCGGGGCGGGAGTCGATCTCGGGAAGCGACATGGTGGTCTCCGTTTCGGGCGTGTGTCAGGACCGCAGGGAGCGGGAACGGCCGCGGAACTCGGCGACGATCGCGCCGTCGGATTCGCGAATGAGGGTGACGTCGGTGATACCGCTGCGGCCCCGCACGAGGCGTTCGGCGCCGTCGGCGCGCAGCACGTCGCCGAGGCGCACCGGTTCGAGGTAGTCGATGTCGCAACCCGCAGCGACCGTCAGGCGGCCCGAGGCGTTGCAGGCCAGGGCAAAGGTCGAGTCGGCGAGCGTGAACATGTAGCCGCCGTGGCAGATGCCGTGGCCGTTGACCATGCGGTCGTCGATCGTCATGCGGGTGACGGCCCGGCCGAGGCGCGTGCCGCCCGGCCCGTCGACGACCTCCACGGAGACCGCCTCGATCCCGAGGGCGGCCGAGGCGCCGTCGGTGCGCCACATCTCGCGCACGTGGTCGAGATCGTCGCTGAAGGCGGCCAGTCGGTCGGCCATGGGCGCTCCTTTGCGCGGGGACGAGCCGCGGTGCGCGGCTCGGTGAGGGGGTACGTTCGACCTCACCGGGACGAGGTTGACCCCCGCCCGGTGCCATGCAAGTGTAGGTGAACGATCGGTCGGTAATTCGTGTTGCGATGACCGCGATCGGCAATCTGATGTTGAGCGCGAAGGGGCCTCACGTGTCGCAAGCACTGCTCGTCGGTGGAGTCCGTACCCCGGTCGGCCGCTACGGAGGTGCCCTGTCGAGCGTGCGCCCCGACGACCTCGCGGCCCTGTGCCTGGCCGAACTCGTCTCGCGTACCGGGGTCGACCCCTCCGCGATCGACGAGGTCATCCTCGGCAACGCCAACGGTGCTGGTGAGGAGAACCGGAACGTCGCCCGCATGGCCACCCTGCTCGCGGGGCTGCCCGAGAGCATTCCGGGGATGACCATCAACCGCCTGTGCGCCTCCGGCATGTCGGCCATCACCATGGCCTCGCACATGATCGCGGCCGGAGCGGCCGACCTCGTCATCGCCGGTGGCGTCGAGTCGATGTCCCGGGCGCCGTGGGTGCTCGCCAAGCCCGCCACGCCGTTCGCCAAGCCGGGCGAGATCGTCGACACCTCCATCGGGTGGCGCTTCACCAACCCGCGTTTCGCCGCCGGGGGCGACCTCGACCGCGGCGGAAAGATGACGTTCTCCATGCCGGAGACCGCCGAGGAGGTCGCCCGCGTCGACAGCATCTCCCGCGAGGACGCCGACGCGTTCGCCGTCCGCTCCCACGAGCGGGCCATCGCCGCGATCGAGGCCGGCCGGTTCGCCGACGAGATCGTGGGCGTGACCGTCAAGAGCCGCAAGAGCGAGACCGTCGTCGAGGTGGACGAAGGCCCCCGCGCCGGGACGACCACCGAGGTGCTCTCGGGTCTGCGCCCGGTGGTCAAGGGCGGCAGTGTCGTCACCGCCGGCAACGCCTCGACCCTCAACGACGGCGCCTCCGCGATCCTCGTGGCCTCCGAGCGGGCCGTCGAGCGCCTCGGCCTCACGCCGCGGGCGCGGATCGTCGCCGGCACCTCGGCCGGGTGCGAACCGCAGATCATGGGCATCGGCCCGGTGCCCGCCACCGAGAAGGCTCTCGACCTGGCCGGATGGTCGATCGGCGACCTGGGTGCCGTCGAGCTCAACGAGGCGTTCGCCTCCCAGTCGCTCGCGTGCGTGCGACGCCTCGGCCTCGACCCCGAGATCGTCAACGCCGACGGCGGCGCCATCGCCCTGGGGCACCCGCTCGGCTCGTCCGGCTCCCGCATCACCATCACGCTGCTCGGCCGCATGGAGCGCGAGAACGCTGCCCGCGGCCTCGCGACCATGTGCGTCGGCGTCGGCCAGGGCACCGCCCTGCTGCTCGAACGCGTCTGAGAAAGGTCGAGACATGACTGAGTCCTTCCCCACTCGGGTCGGCGTCATCGGCGGAGGCCGCATGGGTCTCGGCATCGCGCACGGCTTCTGCCTGCGCGGGGCGCACGTCGTCGTCGTCGAACGTGACGATCGGGCGTCGGCCGCTGCGCAAGAACGGTTCGCGGGTCTGCTGGACACCTCGGTCCAGCGCGGTGACCTCGACGACGCCGGGCCGGCCCTCGAGCGCTCCACCATGGCGGTCGGGCTCGATGCTCTCGCCGGGTGCGATCTCGTGATCGAGGCCGTGCCCGAGGACGTCGACCTCAAGGTCGAGACCCTGACGGCCGCCGAGAAGGTCCTCGGCGATGACGCTTGGCTGGCCACCAACACCTCGTCGCTGTCGGTCGACGACCTCGCCGGGCACCTGACGCGCCCGGAACGATTCTGTGGCCTGCACTTCTTCAACCCGGTGCCCGCGAGCAAGCTCATCGAGATCGTCGTGGGCGAGCGGACCGACCCCGCCCTCGTCGAGCTGGCGAAGGGCTGGACCGAGACGCTGAAGAAGACGCCGGTCGTCGTCACGGACTCGCCCGGCTTCGCGTCCTCCCGCCTCGGCGTCGCGATCGCCCTCGAGGCCATGCGCATGGTGGAGGAGGGCGTTGCGAGCGCCGCCGACATCGACGCCGCGATGGAGCTCGGCTACAAGCACCCCGCCGGCCCCCTCAAGACGACGGACATCGTCGGTCTCGACGTGCGGCTCGGCATCGCCGAGTACCTGGCCTCGACGCTGGGGGAGCGGTTCGAGCCCCCGCAGATCCTGCGCGACAAGGTCGCTCGTGGCGAGCTCGGCCGCAAGTCCGGCACGGGCTTCTACGACTGGTGACCATCCCTTCGCTTGAGCGCCCGATCATGAGGAGTCGACGATGACGACGACCGTTCCCAGCTATGTGCAGGACGCCTGGTGGGAGCCCGCCACCGACGACGGTGAGGGCACGCTCGTCTTTGACGCGAGCACCGGCGAGGAGGTCGCGCGGGTCAGCACCGAAGGGCTCGATATCGCCCCGGTCATCGAGCACGCGCGCACCGTGGGGCGCGCCTCGCTGTCGGCGATGACGCTGCACCAGCGCGCGCTCATCTGCAAGGAACTCGCGCTGTACCTCACCGAGCACAAGGACGAGCTGTACGAGCTCTCGTTCCGCACCGGGGCGACGCAGCGCGACAACATGATCGACGTCGATGGCGGCATCGGCGTGCTGTTCACGATGTCGTCCAAGGGCCGCCGCGAACTGCCGAATGCCAATGTCATCCAGGACGGGCCGGTCGAGCCGTTGAGCCGCGACGGCAGCTTCCTGGGCGAGCACATCCTCACGGCCCTGCCCGGGGTGGCCGTGCAGATCAACGCCTTCAACTTCCCGATCTGGGGGATGCTCGAGAAGTTCGCTCCGGCGTTCGTCGCGGGCGTGCCGACCATCGTCAAGCCCGCCCCGCAGACCGGGTACCTCGCGGCTGCCTGCGTGCGGCTCATGCTCGAGTCGGGGCTGCTGCCCGAGGGGGCGCTGCAGCTCGTCTCCGGTGACGCGGTCGACCTGCTCTCCCACCTCGACTACCGCGACACCCTCGCGTTCACCGGGTCGGCCGCGACAGCCCGCGCCCTGGGTGACCACGAGAACGTCCGCGAGAAGGGGGTGCGGTTCGTCTCCGAGGCCGACTCGCTCAACGCGGCGATCCTCGGCCCGGACGCCGGCCCCGACACCCCGGAGTTCGCGGCGTTCATCACCTCGATCATGGTCGAGATCACCGCCAAGGCCGGGCAGAAGTGCACGGCCATCCGCCGCGTCATCGTCCCGCAGAACCGCGTGGCCGACGTCGCGCAGGCCGTCCGCGACAAGATCGACGCCAAGATCGTCCTCGGCGACCCGCGCGCCGACGGCGCGACGATGGGCGCTCTTGTGTCGCTCGACCAGCTCGAGGCCACGAAGAAGCGCGTCCAGCAGCTCCTCGACGCGGGCGGAACGCTCTACGGCTCTCTCGACGCCCCGGAGGTCCTCACGGCGAGCGGCAAGAAGACCGTCGTCGAGCGCGGCGCGTTCATGGCGCCGGTGATCCTCACCTTCGACGACGCCGACGTCGACGCCGTCCACGAACTGGAGGCGTTCGGCCCGGTGACGTGCGTCATCGGGTACACCGACCTCGACGACGCCGTCCGGTTGGCGGCCCGCGGCGCGGGATCGCTCGTCGCGACCGTCTGCACGAACGACCCCGACGTCGCGCGCACCCTCGTCACGGGAATCGCCGGGCACCACGGCCGCGTGCTCACGCTCAACCGCGAGGACGCCAAGACCTCGACGGGCCACGGCTCCCCGGTGCCCCAGCTCCTCCACGGCGGTCCTGGCCGAGCGGGCGGAGGCGAGGAGCTCGGTGGTGTTCGCGCCATCAAGCACTTTATGCAGCGCACCGCGGTCCAGGGCTCGCCGTCGATGCTGACCGCGATCACGGGCGTCTGGCACAAGGGCGCCCAGATGCAGGCCGCCGGTGCCGAGGCGTTCGGTGGCAGCGTCGAGAACATCCACCCCTTCCGCAAGTCGTTGCAGGATCTGCGAGTCGGTGACGCTCTCGTCTCGGACCTGCGCGAGGTGCGCCTGGAGGACATCAGCGCCTTCGCCACCGAGACCGGCGACACGTTCTACGCGCACACCGACGAAGAGGCCGCCGCGGCCAACCCGTTCTTCCCGGGCATCGTCGCGCACGGCTACCTGCTGGTCTCGTGGGCGGCGGGCCTGTTCGTCAACCCCGACCCCGGCCCGGTGCTCGCCAACTACGGCCTCGACCAGTTGCGCTTCATCACGCCCGTGGCGGCGGGGGATTCGATCCGGGTGGAGTTGGTCGCCAAGCGCATCACGCCGCGTGTGACCGACGAGTACGGCGAGGTCGCCTGGGACACGACGCTGTACAACCAGAACGACGAACTCGTCGCGACCTACGACGTCCTCACCCTCGTCGCCAAGGAGTGGCCCACCCCCTGACCGGTTGGCCAGAGGAGCGAAGCGTCTCGAGATCACCCCCCGTCCGTTGGT
>JAUNTP010000188.1 GCA_030538585.1 Mobilicoccus sp. | reverse complement strand
GGGTGAGAAGCTCCTCAGCGATCTGGACGGCGTTGAGGGCGGCACCCTTCCGCAGGTTGTCGCCGACGACGAACATCGCGAGGCCCTTGCCCTCGGGGGCGGCCTGGTCGACGCGGAGGCGGCCGACGAAGACGTCGTCCTTGCCGGTGGCCTCGAGCGGGTTGGGGTGGTCGACGACGCTGACGCCCGCGGCACGGGCGAGCAGCTCGGAGGCGCGCTCCCGCGAGATCTCGCGGTCGAACTCGGCGTGGATGGCCAGGCCGTGACCGGAGAACACCGGCACGCGCACGCAGGTCCCGGAGACGCGCAGGTCGGGGGCGTGGAGGATCTTGCGGGACTCGTTGCGCAGCTTCTGTTCTTCGTCGGTCTCGAGGGAGCCGTCGTCGACGATCGACCCGGCGATCGGGACGACGTTGAAGCCGACGGGCACCTTGTACACCTGCGGCGCGGGCAGCGTGACGGCGTCACCGTGCAGGGCGAGCCCCGTGATGTCACCCGCGGCGTACCCGGCGCGCAACTGGGAGTCGAGCTCCTGCACGCCGGCGCCGCCGGAGCCGGAGACGGCCTGGTAGCTGCTGACGTGCAGGCGGATGAGCCCGGCTTCGCGGTGCAGCGGTGCGAGCACCGGCATCGCGGCCATCGTGGTGCAGTTGGGGTTGGCGACGATGCCCTTGGGGATGTCGTTGAGGTCGTCGGCGTTGACCTCGCTGACGACCAGCGGGACGTCAGGGTCCTTGCGCCAGGCGCTGGAGTTGTCGACGACGGTCGCGCCCGCGGCGGCGACCTGCGGCGCGAGGACCTTGCTCGCGGAGCCGCCGTTGGAGAACAGGGCGATGTCGATGCCGGCGAAGTCGGCCTTCTCGGAGTCTTCGACGGTGATGTCGGTGCCCGCGAAGTCGAGCGTTGTGCCCGCCGACCGCGCGGAGGCGAAGAACCGAATTTCGTCGACGGGGAAGTTCCGCTCGACGAGCAGGGTCCGCATGACCGACCCGACCTGACCTGTGGCTCCGAAGACAGCAACTCGCATGTCGCCCAGCGTAGAAGTGAGCCCGGCGCGCGGGCGCGGGCGGTCGAGTGGTGGACAACCGCACCCACCACCCCCTTGCCGGGAACCGGCCCAGGACGCAGGCTGTCGGGACCGGATCACCGACGATCAGGAGATCGCATGACGAACGGAACGGTCGAGGAGACGATCTTCACGTGGGGCGCGCCCCCGCTGAAGTTCGGGGCGGGCGCGTTGGACGAGATCGGGTTCGACGTCAGCCAGTACGGCGCGAAGCGGGTGCTGGTCCTCAGTGACGAGCGGCTCACGGCCCTCGGGCTGCCTCAGCGGGTCGTGGAGGCTCTGGCGCGCTATGACATCAGCGCCGAGGTGTACGGCGAGGTCGGCGTGGAGCCGACGGACGCGAGCATCGCGCGCGCTGTCGAGTTCGCTCGTGAGGGCGGGCCGTGGGACGGGTACGTCGCGGTCGGTGGCGGCTCGGTCATCGACACGGCGAAGGCCGTCAACCTCCTGCTCACCGACGGTGGGGAGTTGTCGGATTACCTCAACGCCCCTATCGGCGATGCCCGGCCACCTTCGGGGGCGCTTGCTCCGTTGTTCGCGGTGCCGACGACGGCCGGGACCGGGTCGGAGAGCACAGGTGTCTGCATTCTCGATGTGTTGTCGATGAAGGTGAAGACGGGCATCAGCCATTGGCGACTCAAGCCGACCATGGCGATCGTCGACCCGGCGCTGACGATGACGTTGCCGGCCGAGGTGACGGCGTCGGCGGGCATGGACATCGTGTGTCACGCGCTGGAGTCCTACACGGCCAAGTGGTACGCCGATCACGAGCGCAAGCGCGCCGAGGAGCGGGTCACGTATTGCGGGTCGAACCCGGTGTCGGACTTGTGGGCGGAGAAGTCGCTGTCGCTGCTCGCCACGTCGTTCCGGCAGGCGGTGCATCACGGGGACGATGAACAGGCGCGTTCGCAGATGATGATGGCGGCGACGTTCGCGGGGATGGGCTTCGGGAATGCAGGTGTGCACATTCCGCATGCGAACGGCTACCCGATCGCGGGGAATGTGCGGGAGTACCGTCCGGAGAACTATCCGCAAGGTAAGGCGATGGTGCCGCACGGGGAGTCGGTGTCGTTGACGGCGCCGGAGGCGTTCCGGTTCACCTTCGATGCGTGCCCTGAGCGTCACCTGCGGGCGGCGTCGTTGCTCGACCCCGAGGCCCCGGAGGTCGACCAGCGCGAGCAGTTGCCATCGGTGTTGGTGCGGCTCATGCGCGACATCGGCATCCCCAACGGCATCGAGGCGGTCGGTTTCACCGAGGCCGACATCGACACCCTTGTGGCCGGCACCCTCAAGCAGCAGCGCCTCCTCACCACGTGCGCGAAGACCCCGACGGAAGACGACCTCAAGGCGATCTTCCGCGGCTCGATGACGAACTGGTGAATGCCGCCTGCCGCGCCTCCTTCGTCCTGGCCACTCGCCCGGTCGGGCATCTGCGCGTCAGTCAATCGTGGGGGTTGTGGATGCTGCCCAGCGAGGGGCATACTGTGGGCATACTGGCTAAGGAGCACATCGACTACAGGTTCGAGCAGCTTGGAGGAACCGTGAGATACACCGCTGCAGTTCTGTCTTGCGTGGCCCTTTTCCTTGCGCCAGCTGGCTTGACGGCGCACGGCACGCAAGCTTTGACCGCGTCGGAGCGCGAGCCAGTGGCGTTGCGCGATGCTTCAACAGACCAGGGGTTGCCCATGGCCCCCACGCGCGAACATGACCCCGGCGGATACAACGCTCTCTCCGCCCTGATCTTGGACAGAGTCGCGGACGTTCCAGATGGTGCCTTGGGGGGTTTCTTCATCGACCGCGAAGCAGGGGTGGCGCGCGTCATGGCGACACCGAGATATAGGTCCGACATTGAGCGTCGACTGTCGGGGCTGTCGCGGGTCGAAGTTCACACTGTGCCCCACTCCCTGCGAGACCTGGACAGGGTCAAAGAGAGGATTTTTCAGCGGGCGGACGCGCTGAGCGCGCACGGGGTAACGCTCGGAATTATCGACGCTGATGAAGAAAACAATCTTGTGTACGTAGAGGTAGAGAGTGGGAGCCTCAAAGCCGCCTCAAACATCTTGAGGGGTGTTGCAGGCGCCATCCCCGTAAAGGTGACGAAGGCCGAAGAGCCGCCACCAACTCGCCTCGTTAGTCGCGTCGCAGACGTGTCCCCGTGGAACTCGGGGTCCATGATCGACGTAGCTGGAGGCCTGCCTTGCACATCCGGGCCACCGGCGATGTAAGATGGCAGATCTGTGCTGATCACGGCTGGCCACTGCGGGTCGTTAGGAAGTGCCGTACGACAAGGTCATCATTCGATGGGAAATCTGCGGCCCATGGGCACCGTCTGGAGGAACAATTTCCCCAATCTTGACGCGGCACTGATTCCGACGAATACATCAGGTCTCAATTTTCGCACGTGGTATACTCGTGAGCGCTTCAGCACGACTCCGTGGGAAAGTCAGATAGGTCAAACAGTCTGCACCGGAGGCGCCTTTACTGGAGAGCGCTGCTCAGTGAGCATCACCCGGGTGAACTATTGCCACCAAGGCCTTGGGTCCTGCGGCCTGACAAGCGGCAGGCGGCCTGGCACGATCATTGCTCGCGGAGGGGACAGCGGCGGTCCGATGTATATCCTCAGCCCCGGCAAGCAATATTCCGGCATAATTACGGCCGCACCCCAAACACACACGTGCGAAGGCTACAATGGCACAGGCCGTGTTTACTGTTCGGATCACGTGATCTTCACTCGTATCCAAAATGTGCTGGCGAACATGGGTGGCGGGACATTGCGTTAAGCCCGGCGAGCGTTGTCGATGTCGAGAGCGAACTCCGGGAGCGCTGGGCACAGGAGTACGGCGACGACGACGAGTCACCCTTCCCGGCCTGGCCGGGCCCCATCACCCCCGCCGCCCCCGGCACCGCTGACCACGTCAGTCCGCTCGGCGGCCCCGACGCGTGGCTGGAGGAAGGGCTACTCGTGCTCGTGCCGACATCGCGGCCCGCCGACGCCCTGCTCACGCTCGGCCCCGACGGCTTCGACAGCCGACCCGACGTGGCGACCCTCACTGCCGTCCTCCGATCCTGGGAAGAGCGATTCGGTGCGCTGCCGCTGTGGTATTCCGCCGACACCCTCGACATCGCGCTGCGACGCCCACCCAGCACACGCGCGGAAGCGCTCGCCTTCGCCACCGAGATCTCGGTGATCTGCCCGGACGCTCTCATCAACACCGACCTCACCGACCCCGAGGGGATCGACGAGCTCGTCGGACTCACCCTCTGGCAGATGTGGTGGGACTGAGTTCACCCCGACACGCCGACACCGCACGTTGGAACGTGCGGTGTCGGCGCGTGTGCGGGTTCAGACTCCCGACATGGTGGGGAGGGGGTCCTTCGAGCGGTCCTGGATGAAGAACATCGCGACGAGTGAAATCACCGCGACGGCCATGAGGTACCAGGCCACGTTGACCACCGTGGAGTTCTGCGTGATCCACTGCGCGATCATCGGCGCGAACGCACCACCGAACACGGCACCGATCGCGTACGACAACGACACACCCGACAGGCGAATATGCGGCGGGAACATCTCCGCATACATCGCGGCCTGCGGCCCGTACGTCATGCCACACGGGATCACCATCCACAGCAGCGCCAACGCCACCAGCCACACCTGACCCTGAGCGACACCGGCCGACACCGCCCAGAACATCGGCAGCATGCCGAGGATCATCAGCACGTAGCCGATCTTGTACACCTTCGTGCGACCGATCCGGTCAGACAGGATCGCCGAGCCCATCGTCGTGAACACCCAGAACGCCGCCGCCACGAGCGCCCACAACAACACCTCGGAGCGTTCCAGTCCGCCACGGTCGGCATACCCCACGATGAACCCACCCACGAGCATGTAGCCGAGCGCCTGAATGCCCATGAACGCCGCCGCCGCGGTGAAGATCGCCTTCGGGTGCTTGCGCAGCAACTCACTCTGCGGCGCCGTCGCGTTCTGCTTCGCCAACTTGAGCTCGGTGAAGACCGGCGACTCCTTGACGGTCCGGCGGATCCACCACCCGATGAGGATGAGCACGAAGCTGAAGAGGAACGGAATGCGCCAGCCCCACGCCTCGAAGTCCTCGCGGGAGAGCACCGCGGTGAGCACGGTGAGGAAGCCCGTCGCCAGCAGCATGCCCAGCGGCACACCGATCTGCGGGTACGCGCCGAACTTGCCACGCTGACCCTCGGGGGCGTGCTCGACGGCCATCATCGCCGCGCCACCCCACTCGCCACCGGCTGAGAAGCCCTGCGCACAACGCAGGACGATGAGCAGGATCGGAGCCCACACCCCGATCTGCGCCGTCGTCGGCAACAAACCGATCGCGGTCGTCGCCACACCCATGAGGCCGAGCGTGAACACGAGCACGACGCGGCGTCCGTACCGGTCCCCGACGTGACCCATGACGATCGCGCCCGCCGGGCGGAAGAAGAACGCGACACCGACGGTCGCGAACGAGATCAGCACCGAGAGGTCATCGCCGAGACCGGCGAAGAACAACGGCCCGAACAGCAGGCCCGCCACGGTGGCGTAGATGAAGAAGTCGTACCACTCGATCGTCGTACCGACGGCCGTCGCCATCGCCACGCGTCGATATTCGGCCGGGGTGGTCTCGATGCTGGCACCCGAGCCGAGATCGCCGTCGGCGGGGTTCACGTGAGAGGGGGATGACATCGTCGTCCTTCCGGGAGGCGGTGTCGCGACCGCGTGAACGCCGGCCCCGTTGCCGACGATTTACCGACCGTAGAGTCAGGTGAACCGACAACGGAACCGCTACCGCTCATCGGCCGCTGAGCGGTGGCCCCGGCGCGGTGAGAGGTCGGAACCGGACAACGAAGCTCACCCTCGACCCAAAGGCTCGCCTCGTGGTGAAACACTCACCGTCGACAGTGAGTTCGGCTGGCCGGGATGAGCCCGGCTCGGTGAGGTGCGCCCGTCTCGTCGAGATGAGCTCGCATCCAGATCGGGACATCTGCGGAGCAGGTCGGCGCGGTCGAAACTCGTTAGCCTGCGAGGACGCCGACCCCGGGAGTGAGCCGCATGACCCTTCGCCGCAGCACCGTCGCCGACGTCGTCCGCCGCTCCGCGCGACGACAGCCCGAGCGGGTGGCGCTCACCTTCGCCGACCGATCGTGGACCTACGCCGACCTCGACGCCGCCGTCACGCGCGCCGCCGCGCACCTGCTCGGGCTCGGCCTCAGCCACGGCGACCGGGTGGCCGCGTTCGGCAAGAACTCCGACGCCTACCTCGTCGGGTTCCTCGCCTGCGCCCGCGCC
>JAUNTP010000187.1 GCA_030538585.1 Mobilicoccus sp. | reverse complement strand
CTGCTCATCGACGACATCCAGTTCCTCCAGGGCAAGATGCAGACGCAGGAGGAGTTCTTCCACACCTTCAACACGCTGCACAACGCGAACAAGCAGGTCGTCATCACCTCGGACGTACCGCCCAAGCAGCTGTCGGGGTTCGAGGAGCGGATGCGGAGCCGGTTCGAATGGGGGCTGCTCACCGACGTCCAGCCGCCCGACCTCGAGACCCGGATCGCCATCCTGCGCAAGAAGGCGGCCCAAGAGCGGCTCGAGCTGCCGGATGAGGTGCTCGAGTTCATCGCGAGCCGCATCTCGACCAACATCCGTGAGCTGGAGGGGGCCCTCATCCGCGTGACGGCCTTTGCCAACCTCAACCGTCAGCCCGTCGAGCTGAGCCTCGCCGAGATCGTGCTCAAGGACCTCATCCCCGACAAGGAGAGCAGCCAGATCACGGCGTCGATGATCATGGGGCAGACCGCGGCGTACTTCGGGCTGTCGATCGACGATCTGTGTGGCTCGTCCCGCTCGCGGGGGTTGGTCACGGCGCGGCAGATCGCCATGTACCTGTGTCGGGAGCTCACGGAGCTGTCGCTGCCGAAGATCGGTCAGCAGTTCGGCGGCCGCGACCACACGACGGTCATGCACGCGGACCGCAAGATCCGACAGCTCATGGCCGAGCGTCGGTCGGTGTACAACCAGGTCACGGAGCTGACGACGCGCATCCGCTCGCAGCAGGCCTGAGGGGCTTGCAACGTCGTGTGTGGGGCGGCCGCTCGTCGGACGGGGCACTGACGGTCGGGGCACTGACCTGGGCCGATGTCGGATTCGCCTGGTTCTCAACGGTGTTCAGGACGGCTGTCCACATGAATGTCCACACCTGTGGAGAGACCGGTAGGGCGCAAGACGTCCGACTCCCTCCGCGCCTCTGACGTGGGACGATGTCTCCACAGTTGGGGAAAACCCTGTGGAGAAGTGCTGTCCACACCCACCTGTGGGCACAGATCACCCGTCCTGCGGAATGACACGGATGTCACCTGTGGACACCCCGTGGAGAACGACCCTCCCGTGTGGACCACGCGTGGTCCTCCACAGAGCGGCGACGCTGTCCACCGGCGCCGTCCACCGTCCTTCCACATCGTCATCGAGCCGTTGAGCAGTATGGATGTCGCTCATCCACACGATCCACACGACCGAAGACAACGATGAGACCTTCTCCCGATCTGATGCCCGCCCCGCGCACGGTGTGAATCCACACCCCGGCAGGGAGCGACAGAAGGCCTCGATGCTCTCATCGGCAGCAGCCGACGCGTCCTGAGCGTTTCGCAGGTGATTCGTCCCCGCTGGCCCGAGGAGGGGCGCAGCGACGTCTCTCATACCACCGCGGCTGACGGGGTACCTTCACCGCTAGTCCTGGCTACCGGTCGATCTTGGTGGTCTCGCGACGCTCCGCTCCTCGACCGACGACACGCGGGACGACCGTGCCCAGACCTCTTGTTGACCCGCCAGGGATTGGTCAGGTGCTGACGGGCGACTAGAGTCGGCAAGGATCCGCGGAGCCCTGCCACGCACCGGCCGCTACACACGAGCCGCTGCACGACGTGGTGCGCCCCGTGTTCTGATGCGTCGATGCTCAGGTGCTCGTGTGGCACCACCACGATGAAGGGGCGGGTGACCGTGAGGTTCCGAGTCGAACGGGACGTGCTGGCAGAGGCCGTGACGTGGGTGGCGCGTGGATTGCCTGCTCGGCCACCCGTGCCGGTGCTCGCGGGTGTGCTCATCGAGGCCGACCCCGACGGCACGTTGACGCTGTCGGCGTTCGACTACGAGGTCTCGGCCCGCATCACCGTGGCCGCCGACGTCTCCGAGGGCGGGCGTGTCCTCGTCCTCGGCCGTCTGCTCGCCGACATCTCCCGCAACTTGCCGGCCAAGCCCATCGACGTCACCACCGAGGGCAACAAGGTGCAGCTCACGTGTGGCTCCAGCCGGTTCAGCCTGCTGCAGATGCCGGGCGAGGAGTACCCGACGTTGCCGACCTCGCCGGAGCCGAGCGGCACCGTGGCCGGTGACGTGTTCACCCAGGCCGTCGCGCAGGTGAGCATCGCGGCCGACCGCAGCGACACCCTCCCCATCCTCACCGGCGTGCGCATGGCGGTGTCGGGATCGACGATCTCGCTGCTCGCGACCGACCGCTACCGCCTCGCGATGCGGGATCTGGAGTGGAACCCGGCCGACGGTGACATCGAGACCGTCGTGCTCGTGCCGGCGCGCACGCTGTCGGACACGGCGAAGTCGCTCGGAGCGTCCGCCTCGGTCGAGGTGGCGCTCGGCAGCGCCGCCGGGGGTGAGGGACTCGTCGGGTTCGAAGCAGGGCGTCGTCGCACGACGACCCGTCTGCTCGACGGTGAGTACCCCAAGGTGTCCTCCATCCCGCCGAACTCGGTCGACTCCGAGGCCGTCGTCGACACCGCCGCTCTCGTCGAGGCCGTCAAGCGTGTCTCGCTCGTGGCCGAGCGCAACACCCCGGTGCGGTTGCGGTTCATCGACGGGCAGGTCGCCATCGACGCCGGCACCGGCGAGGACGCCCAGGCCAGCGAGGCCGTCGAGTGCCGCCTGACCGGTCCCGAGATCGAGATCGCGTTCAACCCGCAGTACCTCCTCGACGGCCTGCACGTGCTCGGGACGACGTTCGCGCGGCTGGCGTTCACGCAGAGCAGCCGACCGGCGGTCATCTCCGGTCAGGCCGAGCTCGACGGTGAGCCCGACCTGTCCTACCGGTACGTGCTCATGCCGGTCCGGCTGCCGGGCTGATCGTCCTGCGGTGTATCTGCGACACCTGACCCTCGGCGACTTTCGGAGCTACATCAGCGCCGAGCTCGCCCTCGAGCAGGGGGTGAGCACCCTCGTGGGGCTCAACGGGGTGGGCAAGACCAACCTCGTCGAGGCGGTCGGGTACCTCGCGTCCCTCAGCTCGCACCGGGTGGCTCAGGACGCGCCGATGGTGCGCTTCGGTGCCGAACGCGCCATCGTGCGGGGCGCCGTGATCCGTCAGGGCCGGGAGTCCCTCGTCGAGGTGGAGATCGTGCCCGGCCGGGCCAACCGTGCTCGCCTCAACCGCTCCCCGGTGCGGCCGCGGGAGGTGCTCGGGTCGTTGCGGACGGTGATGTTCGCCCCGGAGGACCTCGCGCTCGTCAAGGGGGACCCTGCTGATCGGCGCCGGTTCGTCGACGACCTGCTCGTCTCCCGGCAGCCGCGGTGGGCGGGGGTGCGGGCGGATTACGACAAGATCCTCAAGCAACGCAACGCGCTGCTGCGGGCGGCGAGCCCTGCCCGTGGCCCCGGGCGGCGCCGATCGGCTCCGTCCGCGCCCTCGCAGGCCCCGGAGAGCCTCGAGGTGTGGGACGACCATCTCGCCACGGTCGGCGGTCAGCTGCTCTACGCCCGGCTGCGTCTGTTGCGCGATCTGCGGGACCTGCTGTCGGAGGCCTACGAGCAGGTGAGCGCGTCGGTGTCGCAGGCACGCGCGGTGTACCGGTCCTCCCTCGAGGAGGAGGCGGCGGCCGCGGTGGCGAGCGGTGAGGTGTTCTCGCCCGAGGAGTTGCGCGAGCTGCTCCTGACGGCGATGACCCTGCGCCGAGGTGCGGAGGTGGAGCGCGGGGTGAGCCTCGTCGGGCCGCACCGCGACGAACTCGTGCTGTCGCTCGGTGACCTGCCGGCCAAGGGGTACGCCTCGCACGGGGAGTCGTGGTCGTTCGCGCTCGCCCTCAAACTGGGCGCCTATCACCTGCTGCGCCGCGACCTCGGTGAGGACCCGGTGCTCGTCCTCGACGACGTCTTCGCCGAGCTGGACGCAGGACGCCGTGAGCGTCTCGCCGCCCTGGTCGCCGACGGTGAGCAGGTCCTCATCACCGCCGCGGTCGGCGACGACGTCCCGGACGGGCTGCGGGGGGCCCGCTTCGGGGTGCGTCCGGGCGAAGTCAGCGTCACCGAGGCCGAGGCCGAGGCCGCTCCGGTGGCGGGGACGGAGGAGCCGTGAGCGGCGAGGTCGACCCGCAAGTGCCCGAGGAGGACCGCAGCGGGCCGGACGAGGACGCCTTGGCGCGCGCGGCGGCGAGCGCTCTGGCCCGTGCCCGAGAGGCGGCGCGAGCGAAAGGGTTGCGCCCGGGATCGCGACCGGCCCCGCGGCGTCGACGGCGGTCCGATGCCGTGTTCAGCGGCAGCGGGGACGACGCCCGTGATCCGATGGCCCTCGGTGACCAGATGGACCGGTTGCTCGTGGACCGGGGGTGGAAGGTTGACGTCGCCGCCGGTTCGGTGATGGGCAGGTGGGCGGTCATCGTCGGCCCGGACGTGGCCCGGCACTGCGTGCCGGTGACGTTCGAGGACGGCGTCCTCACGGTGCGGGCCGACTCGACGGCGTGGGCGACGCAGTTGCGGCTCATGATCCCGGCGATCCTCGAGCGGCTCGCCGCCGAGGCGGGGCCCGGGGTCGTGGCCGAGTTGCGGATCACGGGCCCGTCCGCGCCGTCGTGGTCGCGGGGCCCGCGGCGTTCACGCGGCCCGGGTCCGCGCGACACGTACGGATGACGCAGATCGGTCGCCGGTCTCCTCGGGAGCTTCTGCGCCCGTGAAGGGGTGGTCACGTACCCCGTCACCGGAGAAGGGGTTCGTGCGCTCACATCGGCGATTCGGGCCCGTGCTGACGAGGGGGCTTTCACGCGGACGGTAGACTGAACCGTCATACCCACTCTCCCGAGCCGCTGATCACCCCTCCCGAGAACCATGTCCTACGCCGGGATCGTCGGGGGCGAGCGGCCGGACACCCCCCGGCGATGAGGAGCAGCGTGTCGACACCGTCATCGAGCGGCCATCCTGATTCGGCCGAGCCGTCGGTCCCCGCAGCTGACCAGGCCCCGGCCACGCCCGCCTACGACGCCGATGCCATCACGGTCCTGGAGGGGCTGGAGGCGGTCCGTAAGCGGCCGGGCATGTACATCGGGTCGACCGGTGAGCGGGGTCTGCACCACCTCGTGTGGGAGATCGTCGACAACTCGGTCGACGAGGCCCTCGCCGGGCACGCCGACCGTGTCGACGTCGTCCTTCAGGCCGATGGCGGTGTGCGGGTGAGCGACAACGGGCGCGGTATCCCCACCGACATCCACGCCACCGAGGGTGTGTCGGCGGTCGAGTTGGTGCTCACGCAGTTGCACGCCGGCGGCAAGTTCGGCGGCGGCGGGTACAAGGTCTCCGGCGGGTTGCACGGCGTCGGGTCCTCTGTCGTCAACGCCCTCTCCACCCGGTTGACCGCCGAGGTGCGTCAGAAGGGCCACGTCTTTCGCATGTCGTTCACGCGCGGCGTGCCCGACGCGCCGCTGGCGAAGATGGAGGAGATGGGCCCCGAGGACGAGACGGGGACGACGATCACCTTCTGGCCGAGCGCGGAGATCTTCGACACCCTCGACTTCGACTTCGACACCCTGCGCGCCCGCTTCCAGCAGATGGCGTTCCTCAACAAGGGGCTGACGATCAGCCTCACCGACGAGCGGGAGCCCGCGGTCGCGCACGCCGAGGACGAGCTCGAAGAGGTCGAGGACGCCGACGCTGCGCTCGCGGTCTCCGGTGAGGAGGTCGTGTCGTCCTCGTCGCAGAGTGAGGAGGCCGCGGCTGCCGACGAGGCGCGTTCGGGTGAGGTCGCCACCGACGAGGCGGGCCGGGCCACCGGGCGTCGGGTCGTGTACCGCTATGACGGTGGTCTGGTCGACTACGTCACGCACCTCACGGCGAGCAAGCGTAGCGAGAAGGTGCACGAGCAGGTCATCGATTTCGAGCTCGAGGACGAGGAGCGGTCGCTGTCCCTCGAGATCGCGATGCAGTGGACGACGGCGTTCTCCGAATCGGTGCACACGTACGCCAACACGATCAACACGCACGAGGGTGGCACGCACGAGGAGGGCTTCCGCGCGGCGCTCACGGCGCTGCTCAACCGGTTCGCCCGGGCGAACAACCTCCTCAAGGAGAAGGACGACAACCTCACCGGTGACGACGTCCGTGAAGGTCTGACGGCGGTCATCTCGGTCAAGTTGGGCGAGCCGCAGTTCGAGGGGCAGACCAAGACCAAGCTCGGCAACTCCGAGGTCAAGGGGTTCGTGCAGGGCGCGGTCACCGATCAGCTCGGTGACTGGTTGGAGCGCCACCCGAACGAGGGCAAGGAGATCATCCGCAAGGCCATCAACGCGGCCGCGGCGCGGTTGGCGGCGCGCAAGGCGCGGGAGGCGACGCGGCGCAAGGGCCTCATGGAGTCCGGCGGTCTGCCGGGCAAGCTGCGCGACTGTCAGTCCAAGGACCCCTCGGTCAGCGAGATCTACATCGTCGAGGGTGACTCGGCGGGTGGTTCGGCCAAGGATGGGCGTAACCCGTTCAATCAGGCGATCCTGCCGATCCGCGGCAAGATCCTCAACGTCGAGAAGGCGCGCATCGACAAGGTGCTCGCCAACCTCGAGGTGCAGGCGCTCATCAGCGGGTTCG
>JAUNTP010000186.1 GCA_030538585.1 Mobilicoccus sp. | reverse complement strand
GTCGTCGTCCACGGAGGCCGGGGGTGCCACCCGGCGCGGCTCGGGAGGTGAGACCCGCCGGGGTGCGGGCTGTTGCGACGAGCGTACGGGCGCCGAGGGGCGCGCGGGCGACGGCGCCGCCGGTGGAGTCGCCGCCGTGGGATCGGCCGTCGGGTCGGCCGTGGCGGTGTCCGTGGGGCTCGGCGTCTCAGTGGGCGTCGACGACGGTGAGGCACCGCGGCCCCCGTCGACGACGACGGGGCCGCCCATGGGCTGGGGTTCTTCCCACGAGCGCAGCACCGTCGTGATCGACGCGGTGAGCGCGACGGCCACGGCGGCGATGACGACGGTGAGGACGAGGACGGTGCGGCGGTTCACGACACGATCCTCACCCAGGCGGCTTCGGTGTGTCTAAGGCCAGGATGAGAGACCTCTCATTCACGCGTAGGACTTCAGGGCCGCGAGGGCGGCGGACCCGTAGGAGCCGCCGAAGAGGATGGCGTGCACGAGCAGGGGTGGGAGCTGGTACCAGTCGACGCGGTCGCGCCACCCGTCGGCGAGGGGGTAGGTCTCGTCGTAGGCGTCGAAGGCCCGGCCGCCGAACCCGCCGAAGAGCTGCATCATCGCGAGGTCGATCTCGCGGTGGGCGTGGTGGGCGGCGGGGTCGATGAGCCAGGAGCGGCCGTCGGCGTCGATCATCCGGTTGCCGGCCCACAAGTCGCCGTGGACGAGGGCGGGCGGCTCGCTCGGGCCGCACAGCTCCTCGACGCGGGACGCGAGCTCGTCGAGGAGGTCGTGAGCGCGGGGGTCGAGGGCGCCCTCGTCGACGGCGCGGCGCACGAGGGGCTGCAGGCGGCGGGTGAGGTAGAACTCGGGCCAGTCGTCAGTGGGGGTGAGGTCGACGGCGACCGACCCGAGGTAGCCGGTGACCTCCTCGCTGATGCCGCCGAAGGCAGGCATGGGCTGACGGTGGAGGCCTGCGAGGCCGCGCCCGAACGCCTCCTCGGTCGCGTGGTCGCGGCGGCGGCCCTCGTCGATCCACGCGAGGACGAGGCCGTGGGGGCTCTCGCGGAGGACCTCGGGCACGCCGAGGTCCTCGGGGGCGTGGGCGCGCAGGGCGCGCAGACCGGCGGCCTCCCGCTCGAACAGGTCGGGGGTGGGTCTGGCGAGGGTCTTGCAGAACACAGGCCCGTCGGCGGTGTCGAGGCGGTAGGCCTGGGCGATGTCGCCGCCGCCGATGCGCCGGATGTCGCGGATGTCGAGGCCGTCGACGAGGTCGGCCGGAAGGGTCGTCATGGGGTGTCCCCTACCCGGTGGGCGGGGTGTTCACCCGCGCTCGTCCGGGGGTGGGTGACGCAGGCGTTCGTCGTCGTCGAGGCCGGCCATGCCCCACCGCACGGCCGCGACCCCGACCTTGCCGGCGACGCGTCCGATCGGTGCGGCGGGCCGGGGCAGGACCAGGCCGAGTTCGTCCCGCGCCCACGGCGGTAGCAGCGTCACCCCACCGGCAGCCAGCAGCGCGTAGCCGGGTTTGGCGGCCAGCGGCAGCGGCGGTTCGCGCAGGAGGAACGCCGCGGCCTCCTTCGCTGCTGGGGAGGCCTCCAGTTCGGGCCGGTAGCGCTCCAGGCACGCGTCGAGCTCGGCGACGGTGCGCGGCAGGTCGGTGGCGCCGAGGAGTTCGGCACTCGTGCGCGCCTGGTCGACGAAGTGGTCGGCCTGCGCCGGTGTCAGCCGTCGGTCGGAGTAGGCCTGGTGGGCGGTGAGGAAGCACCACGTCTCGGCGACGTGCACCCAGCGCAGGAGGTGGGGGTCGCTGGCACGGTAGGGACGGCCGCGGTGATCCTTGCCGCGCACCCGCTCGTGGATCGCACGCACGTGCGCGATCGCCTCCTCCGCGTGCTCGATCGTGCCGAACGCGACGGTCGCGAGGTAATGGCTCGTGCGCTGCAACCGGCCCCACGGGTCGCCCTTGTACCCGGAGTGGCCGGCGACGCCTGCCATCGCTTGCGGGTGCAGCGACTGCAACAGCAGGGAGGCGATGCCGCCGGGGAACATCGCCGCGTCCTGGTTGACGATCCAGAAGGGGTCGTCTTCGGTGAACCAGCGGGGTCCGCGCGTCTGCCAGATGCGTTTGGCGGCGACGGGGGCATCCTCGCCGGCGACGCGATCGCGCAGCGCGCGGCCGAGGCGGTTCTGGGCCCGCCGCGGGAGCGCTTCGAGGCGAGCGGCGACGCGCTGGAGAGTCAGGGGCACCTCTCCAGGTTAGAGCGCGGGCGGCCGATCGGCGCGGGCGCTCAGGTCACCCCGCCGTGGACCAGGCGACCCGCGTGGTAGGTCGCGACCGGGGCGAGCTCGGTGAGCGCGCCGTGCTCGACGGTGAACGGGTCGGTCTCGTAGACCGCCAGGTCGGCGTGGGCGCCGGAAGCGATGAGCCCGAGCCTGTCCTCCTCGAAGGAGGCGTAGGCGGCGTCGCGGGTCCAGGCGCGCAGCGCCTCGGCGAGAGTGATGTTCTGCTCGGTGTCGAGCACGGTGCCGCGCGAGGTCGTCCGGTTGACGGCCGCGCTGATGCCCAGCCACGGGTTGCCCGTGGTGACCGGCACGTCGGAGTTGCCGGGCGCGACGATGCCCCGGTCGATGAACGTACGGTGCGGGAAGATCTGCGCGATGCGCTCCGGCCCGAACGCGGCGAGGTAACTGTCGCCGAGTTCGTGGAGGAACGCGACCGACGAGGCCGCGACGAGTCCGTACTCGACCATCGCGTCGAGGTGGTCGGGCGTCGGGTACGTGGCGTGCTCGATGCGGCTGCGGCTCCCGCGGATCAGCTCGTCGCGGCAAGTTGCCCGCAGCGACCGGATGGCTTGATCGATGGCGGCGTCTCCGATGGCGTGGATCGCGAGCCGGAACCCGCCGTCGAGGGCGCGGCCGAGCATCTCGGTGAGGTGGTCGTCGTCGAGGTAGAGGATCCCGGTGCCGTCGGTGTCGTGATAGGGGCACGACAGGGCAGCCGTGCGGCCACTACCGGCGCCGTCGAGGACGAACTTGATGCCCTGAATGGCCACGTCGTCGCCGCCGAGGCCGGTCGTCAGGCCCGCGGCGAGCGCCTCGTCCAGCATGCCGGGCATGCCCATCTGGGTGACCGCCCACAACCACGGGCGCAGCCGCAGGGTCAGGTCGCCGTCGCGGGCCAGGCGCGCGTAACGGCGCAGTTGGTCGGGGCCGGCCGACATGTCGTGAACCGTCGTGACGCCCCAGGCTGCGAAGTGGCGTTGGGCCTGCACGAAAGCCGACCGCCAGTCCTCCTCCTGCGGCGGCGGGACCTGCAGCAGGTCCATGGCTTTCTCCTGCAGTAGACCCGTCGGTCGTCCGGCGCCGTCCCGGACGATGTGCCCGCCCTGGGGGTCGGGGGTCGACTCGTCGATGCCGGCGGTCGCGAGCGCGGCGGAGTTGGCGAGCAGCATGTGGCAGCACGTGCGGGTCAACGCGACGGGCACGTCGGGGGCCACCTCGTCGAGGTCGTCGCGGGTCGGCATGCGGCCGTCGGTGAGCCGGCTCTCCTCCCAGGCCGAGCCTCGTACCCAGCCGCCCTTCGGCGTCTCCCGGGCGCGATCGGCCACGGCGGCGGTGATGTTGGCGATGGACGGCGCCGTGCTCGCGCGGAGGTCGAGGTCGACGAAGGACTCGGCGTAGCGGGAGGGGTGGCCGTGGCTCTCGATGAACCCGGGCAGGACGTAGCGCCCGCCGAGGTCGGTGACCTCGACCTCGCCGATGTCGGGCCGCGTGCCCACCGGCAGTACGGCGGCGATGCGCCCGTGGACGACGAGCAGGTCGACCGGGTCGCCCAGGTGATCGCCCTGCAGCGGGCGGGCCTGTCGCAGCAGCTGGGCCGCGCCCGTCATCGGGTTCCGGCCTCGACGTCGCCCTCCTGGACGAGGGGGTCGTCGGCCGGGTCGATGGGGGGTTCACCGGCGAACTCCTCGAGTCGGCCCGCCTTCGCGTCGAGGGCGTGGAGCGCGACGTAGGTGACGATCGAGAGGGGGAAGCCGAGGAACACCGGGTGGATGCCGGTCATGTTCTCGCCGCCGATGACGGTCCACCCCACGGAGACGACGAGGCCGACCCACATCGCCGCGATGGCCGCCCGCCCGGAGACGCGCCGCAGGTACAGCGCCATGAGCGCCGGGAACAGCAGCCCGGAGACGAGCATCGCAGTGCCGGCGACCCACAGTTCGACCAGGCGCGGCACGGCGAACGCGAGGGCCAGGGCGATCACGGAGGTGATGACGACGGCGCCACGGCTCCACCACAGGAGGGCCCGCTGGGAGGTGTCCGGGGCGAGTCGCGGCTTGATGACGTCGTTGACGATGGAGGACGCACCGCACATGAAGAACGAGTCGGCGCAGGAGATGATCGTCGCGAGCAGGGCCACGATGAGGAGCACGACGAGTTCGAACGGCAGCAGCTCGACGAGCACCTCGTAGTAGATGAGGGCGGGGTCCTCCGACTCAATGCCCAGGCCGAAGCGGGCCCACACGCCGATCCACACGACCATGACGATGGTGACGGTCATGAGGACGATGGAGATCCAGTAGCCGGTCGTGACGGTCTTGAGGTCGCGACCTGCCCAGGCGCGCTGCCAGAGGTCCTGGCGGACGAGTTGGTAGGCGCCGACGGTGAGCGCGTAGACGGCGACGGCGCCGGGGTCGATGCCGAAGAGGCTCACCATGTCGGCCTCGCCGGCCGCCCGCGCGTTCGCGGTGACCTGCGAGAAGTCGCCGACCAGCCACAGGACGAGAACGAACAGACCGAAGACGGCGACGGTCTGGAGGGTGCCGTGGACAGCGTCCTGCCACACGACGGCCTTGAGCCCGCCGAACACGGTTTTCAAGGTGAGCATCGCCCAACTGATGAGCATGGCGGGAACGAGGTCGACGTTGGCGATGACGTCGAGGACGAGGGCGATCGACACGAACTGCATGCCGGTGATCGCGCAGTAGGCGGTGAGCACCGACAGGGTCGTCGGGATGCGGGCGCCGCCACCGAAGCGGTGCGCGGCGAAGTCGCCGATGGTGACGTAGTTGTGGCGGTCGCCGAGCTGGCGGATGCGTTTGATCATGAACACCGCCATGACCACGCTGGCCACGAAGATCGCGATGTTGAACCACTGCTCACCCATGCCGTTGACGTAGCCGTTGGTCATGATGCCGAGCAGCAGCGAGCCGCCGATGGCCGTGCCGACGTAGGTGAGGATCAGCGGGAACAGGCCCACGTTGCGGGAGGCCACGTTGTAGTCGTCGTAGGTGCGGATCTGTTTGATCCCGATCCACACCGAGACTCCGATGAGGACAAGGAAGTAGCCGATCGTGATGACCGCGAGCGTGGACTGTTCCTGCGGAGTGAACATGAACTGACCTCCGGTGCCGGAACGCCAGGGGCGGGTTCCCCTGCCGCATTGCAGGTTTCCGCCACTCTTGCAGAGCGACGCGCGCCTCTGTCACTTCCGGGCCGCCGGACCTCCCCGCGACGCCATCGACCTTGGTCGTACAGGTGTGGCCGAACGGCGGATGTGCGCAGGGGTGGCCGGCGCCTCTACTGGTGTCATGACGCAGACGATCTCGAAGGACGCGACGGTGGCGGACTGGACGTGCCACCTGGCGGGGCGCGAGTACGAACTGTCGGTGACGCCCGGGCAGAAGGCGCGGGTGGTGCTGACGATGGACGGCGAGGTCGTCTCGGACAAGACGGAGTGGGAATCCGAGCGCACCATCCAGGTGACGCACGGGCGGCGGGTGCGGGTGTGGTTGTCGATGCGCGGGCAGCTCAAGCGGGCCACGGCGTACGACGGGTCACGACAGTTGGACTTCGACGCCCCCGCCGGCTCGCGTGCGGCGCAGCGGCAGGCGTGGCAGCGGACCCACCCGCGCACGTACGCGCTGCGGCACGTGGCGGTCAAGGGTGGCGGCATCGTCATCGTCATGCTGGGGCTGGGTGTCATCGTGAGCAGGCTGCTCGCCCCCATCATCGACTGGCTGATGTCACTGCTGCCGGACGTCACCCTGCCGGAGCTGCCCACCGTCCCGCTGCCGGACGTGAACCTGCCGCAGATCCCCTGGCCCGACCTCACCCTGCCGACGTGGGCGCTGGAGTTCCTCAACCCCCTCGAGCCCTACGCCTGGATCATCAAGCCGCTGCTCATCGGCCTGGCCCTCGCGTGGTACGAGATGCGCCGCCAGCGCCGTCAGGCAGCGGAGCGTGAGCGGGAGGGTGTGGACAGCGGGCAGTAGAGGGGGCGACGACCCCTGACGCGCGCCCTGCTGGCTCGCGGCCGCGGCCCCACACCAGACCTGAAGGCAGATGTGACCCACATCACATCATGCGCCAGTCGCGAAAGGCGCTGGGCCACAACGCATTTCGGAGCCTCCAAGGCCCGCATTCGGCACGCCCGAATCCGTTCTGCAGCAACAGTATTCGCAGCTCCCTCTGTGCTGACTAAAACGCATGTTCGATAGAATAAGTCATGACCTCAGCACCCACCCTCCCCACC
>JAUNTP010000185.1 GCA_030538585.1 Mobilicoccus sp. | reverse complement strand
GGGGCGCGGGGGTTGTACGCAACGACGGGGGCGGCATGTTGGACGGTTGTCTAGCCTGATCGGAGGAGCTCGGCGGCGGGATCGGCCATCAGGGGGATGAACGCCGGACCGCACGAGCTGTTCGGCCGCCCGGCGTTTCACAGCACGCTGGGGCGGCCGTCATCGCCGGAGGGGGGCGACGCTTCATGGGCACACATGTCGGACTTGTCGCTTATCGACGGCTCATCGCGCAAGGCGGGTCGGCTCTCATCCGCCCGACCACCGCGTACGACGGCCTGAACGCCACCGTCGGTCTCGTCAGCGCGTTGTCGAACCGGCCGCTCACCGTCACCGACCTCGGCGATCACGTCGACGTCCTTCCGCCGCACGATGCCTCTGCCGCCCCCGAGCCGGTGCTGGCCTTCCACACCTCCGGTTCCACCGGGAGTCCCAAGTGCGTGGTCTACCGGCGCACGACGGTGACGCGGCACGCCCGCGCCATCGCCGACGCGCTGCACCTCGGCGCAGACGACCTGCGTCACGTGGCCCTGCCGCCACCCAACTTCGCCTACGGGCTGAGCATCGTCCACAGTCACCACGAGGCCGGCGTGCCCGTCGAGTTCGCACCGGCCACGTGGGGTCTGCCGGAGGTCACGCACGGCGACGATCCACTCGCCCTGTACCTGCTACCGCAGCACACACCGCTGCTCCTGCAGTCCGCCCTGCCCGCTGACCGGCTGCGCCGCATCATCGTCGCCGGTGGGCGCTTGTCGGCGGCCGCGGCCCGTGCGCTCGCGGCCCGGTTCCCGCGCGCGGAGCTCGTCAACATGTACGGCCAGGCCGAGCTCGGACCGCGTCTGTCCCTCTGGCGGGGCCCCCTCTCGGAGTTCACCGAGGGCACGATCGGGCACCCGTTGCCGCAGGTCACCCTCGACCTACGGGACGAGACCGGCCGGCCCACCACCGGCCGTGGTCGGTTGTACGCCGCCACCCCGTACGCCATGTCGTGGGTCATCCCGCCTCCGTATACGCAGGTGCTGCCCGGCCCGCCGCCGCAGACGCCGGTCGACACCGGGGACGCAGCGATGTCCTCGCCCGGCGGCGACCTCGTCCACCTCGGACGCGCCGATCACGTCATCAACGTCGCCGGCACCAAGGTCGACGCCCAGTGCCTGCGCGCCGCCGTCGAGGACGCGTTCCGTCCCCTCGTCGTGCGGGTGAGCGCGCGTGCGGCTCGCGCCGGTGGCGACGACGTGCCGGTCGTCGACGTCGTCCCGAGCGCTCACCCAGTCAGCAAGGGCGCCGTCAAGCGCGTCCTGGCCGCGGAGATCGGCGCCCTGGCGGGGCTGTGCGACGTCCGCATCGTCGAGGAATTGCATCTCACAGAGAGCGGGAAGTGAATGACAGTCACCATCGGCACCGACGTCCCTGCAGCGGTCGAGGAGCGTTGCGCGTGGATCCGTGAGCAGGTGCAGCGCCTCGGCAAGCGCACTGCCCTCGTGCAGCTCTCCGGGGGCATCGACTCCACCGTCGTCGTGCACCTGTGCGCCAAGGCTCTCGGCCCCGAGAACGTCACGGCCCTCTACCTGCCTGACACCGCGAGCACCGGCCTCGACACCAAGTCCTTCGTCGACGAGGCCGTCGCCAACGCCGGCGTGGCCCTGCTCGAACGCGAGATCGGCGCCTCGATCGAGGCGATGCAGCCGATCGCGCAGATCCACGACATCATCCGCCGCTACGCCCCCGAGTTCGACCCAGCCAGCGACGCCTACGCCGTCAACGCGGTGCCGTCGCTGGCCAAGCGGCTCGGCACCCTGGTCTACCGGCTCTCGATCGGCCCGCGCCATGGGGAACCGACGCGCACGCTGTCGATCTCGGTCGAGGATCTGCGGGCGATCATCGCCTACCAGAACCGTAAGCAGCGCACCCGCATGGTGTTCGCGTACGCCGAGGCCGAGGCGGGCAACCACGTCGTCGTCGGCGCGAGCAACGGCGACGAGCTCGGCACCGGATTCGTCGTCAAGTACGGCGACGACGCGGCCGACATCTGCGCCATCGGCGACCTGAGCAAGGCCGAGGTGTACGCGTTCGCCCGTGAACTGGGGGTGCCGCAGGCGATCATCGACCGCGCTCCCACGACCGACACCTACGCGCTCAAGCAGACGCAGGAGGACTACTACTACGCCCTCCCCGCGGCCACGTTGCGAGCGCTCGTGCGCGACATCGAGCGGGACGGCATCGAGGGCGTCGACATCGCCGCCCACCTGGGCGACGCGCCCGGCTGGAACGAGACGGCGCTGCGTCAAGCGGCGACCGGCCTGCTCGCGACCCTGCGGCTGCAGCGCACGCGCAGCCTGCGCCCCTGAGATCCCACGACGAAGGAGACCTCCATGACCAAGCAGCCCTGGGACACTGTCGAGGCCGAGCTCCTCGAGAGCGTGTTCTACGCGCACGACGCCGCGCAGGTGCGCGCCGCCGATGACTTGGCCGCCGCGGGCCTGCTCGACTCGCTGTCGGTGGTCGCGATCCTCGAGACGCTCATCGAGTCCTCCGGTGAGGAGGAGGCGTTCGACGCGGCGCAGGCCGAGGACTTCCGTAACCTCGCCGCGGTCCGATCGCTGTACGAGCGGGTCTGACGTGTGCGGCGTCGCGGCCGTCGTGGGGTCGCTGCCTGCAGGTGCGGACCTCGACGCGGCCGCCGACGCCATCGCGACGCGGGGCCCTGATGGGGGCTCGCGTCTCGCCTGCGACGGGCTGCTCATGCTCGCCTCGCGCTTGGCGCACTGGGAGGAGGGCTCGCCGTGGCAGCCGTTCGCCGAGCCCGACGGCTCGGTGGCGGTGTTCAACGGTGAGCTGTTCAACCTCACCGAGCTGCAGGCCCTGCTGCGACGGCCTGGCCTCTCGGAGGTCGAGGTGCTGCTGGCCGGCCTACGGGCGCACGGACCGGCCTTCTTGCGGCACGTCGACGGCCAGTTCGCCCTCATCGCCCGCCCGAGCGCCGACGGTCCGGTGTACCTGGCCCGGGACAGGTTCGGCATCGCGCCGCTCTATTGGTCGGCGACCTGTGGGGCGGTCGTCGCCGCCTCCACGCTGCGCGCCGTGCTCGCGTTGCGGGGTGAACCCGCGGCGTTCGACGACGAGGGGCTCGCGACGATCCTCGCCGACTGGGCCCCCGCCGGTGACCGGTCACCGTGGGCGGGGGTGCAGCAGGTGCGCCCGGGTCACGTCCTCACCGTCACCGACGGGCGGGTCGTCGCGGACGATCGCTGGGTCGCCGACCACCCCAGCGCCGTCCAGGATGACGGTCTCGACGCGTTGGAGACGGCGCTGCGCGAGGCGGTGCGGGTACGGTTGCGATCCACCGGGACGGTGGCGTGCCTCGTGTCGGGCGGGATCGACAGCACGGTCATCGGCGCCCTGGCCCGGGAGGAGGGCGCCGATCTCGCGTTGTCGCTGTGCCTCCAGGGCGACGACGTGGTCGGGGAGCGGCAGCACCAGGTGGCGCGGGCTCTGGACCTGCCGCTCGTGCAGCATGTGCTCACCCCCGCCGAGACGATGGACTGCTTCGAGCACTACGTCCGCACCCGACGGGTGCCGCTGGTGCGGCTCGGGCCGGTGGGGATGACGGCGCTGGCCCGTCGCGCGGCCGCGGAGGGGGTGCGCGGAGTGCTCTCCGGGGAGGGTGCCGACGAGCTGTTCGCCGGGTACGACTCCTCCCGCATCCTCGCGGCGCGAGCTGGGGCGTTCGGTCCGCCCGCGTCGTTGCCGTGGGCGGAGTTCGGCGACCCCGAGTTCGGGGCCGAGCGTGGCGCGCGGTGGGCGCGCTCGTATTGGCGGGGTCTCGTCGCCTTCTCGAGCGAGGCCGGTGCGCGACGGGTCGACATCCTTCGCCCGGTCGCGGACCTGTTGCGGGCTCCGCTGCGTGAGGTCGTCACTGATGAGCGCCCGATGCCGGACACCGCCGACCCCGCCGTGGCCCGGGCGAGCGACCCCCTCGCGGCCCGCCGGCAGGTCGACCTGGAGCGCTTGTTGGGCTCCTACCTGCTCACCGTGCAGGGCGACCATGCCTGGATGGAGGAGGGCGTCGAGCTGCGACCCCCGTTCCTCGCCTCGCCCGTCGCCGACTGGGCTCTGTCGCGCCCGCCGGCGGAGTTCGTGTCCATCGGTGAGGGCAAGAGGCCGGTGCGGGCCCTGCTGCCGCGTCTGGCCCAGCGTCGACCGGAGCTCGCCGGGCTCGGGTTCGCCAAGGCCGCCTTTCGGGTGGACGTGTCGTTCGTCCTCACCGACCCCGACCAGTTCGACCGCCTCCAGGCCCTGGTGGCGCGCGCCCCGCGCGACCGCATCGACGTCGACGCCCTCGTCGCCCGGATGGGTCAGATCGCCGGGGCAGGGACGTGCAGCGAGGCGGAGTCCCAGATCATCGTGTTCGCGTCGTCACTCGCCCTGCTCGACGTCACCGCCGGAGCCTGACGGTGGGCGCGGTGCGCCGACGACGTCGCAGATGATGTCGGCCACCTCGACGGGGTGCGAGCGGTGCGCGAGCGGGCCGCCCTCGATTCGGTGGACGGTGACGTCGCGGCGGGCGGTGAGCACGGCGATCTGGGCGTCGGTGAGCGTGTTGAGTCCGTCACGAGCCTGGATGAGGTGCAGGGGTACGTCGACGGCGTCGTACATCTCGGCGCTGGGAAAGTAGGGGGCGTCGAGGGAGATCGTGTAGAGGGTGCGCAGCGTGGCGCGGTCGGGGGTGTGGAGGAACGCGTCGCCGCGTCGGACGAAGGAGTACCGGGTCTCTTCGGCGATCGTCTCGTCGACTTCCTCGAGCATCCAGTCGATCCCGGCCCCGGCTGCGGTGGCGGCGGCGGCGAGTTCGATCTCGGCTTCGTTGTCGACGACCTCGCCGAACCCGAACCGTTCGCAGAGGTCGTCCATGAAGTCGTCGGAGTAGATGAGGGACAGGTCGTCGTGGACGACGTGGCGGGGCGCGTGCGGCAGGCCCGCTTCGAGGCCGACGACGGCGCGGAACAGGTCGGGGCGTTCGGCGGCGGCCGCGAGCGCCATGAACGCCCCGGAGTTGACGCCGACGAGGAGGGGGCGGACCAGGTCGTGCGCTTCGGTGAGGCGGATGAGGTCGCGCCAGTTGACGTCGGCGTCCTCGACGGGGGCGTCGACGCTCAAGGAGTGGCCGCGGAGGTCGAGCGCGACGCAGTGCAGGTGGGGCAGGTGTTCCATGACGGGGGCCCACGTCATCGCGCTGAGCCCGGCGGTGTGCACGAGGAGGACATCGGGGCCGTCGCCGTCGTTCTCGAGACCGCCGAGGATGACGCCGTCCACCGCGCGGATCCACGTCGAGAGCTGCATAGTGCGCCTCCTGCCGGCCGGACGTCTTCGCCGCGGAATGGGACGATAGCGCACAGGTCTAAGGGCGCGGCCGGGAGGTGCCACCCGGAGTGACGGTCAGGGACGCATGGACCGGTCGCTGCGGGCCGTGCAGACTCAGCGAGCCTTGAGCTTCAGTGCCGGGCTCTCGATGAGGGTCCAGCTCAGCCACGCGAGCACGCAGGTGATGGCGAACGCCGTGACCGCATACAGGGGCAGGCCGAGGTGATGCAGTCCGGCGGCGGCCAGGATCTGCTGGACGGGGAAGGCGTACACGTACACGCCGTAGGAGATGTCGGTGCGCAGGATCATCCATCGGCGCCGCATGAGGGCGCCCGCCGCGATGAGCGCGTAGGCGAGGAGCAAGGCTCCGACGAGACGGTACTCGGGCAGCCACATGGAGGCGATGACCCCGGCAAGGGCGCACGCGACCCACGTCCAGGAGCACACCAGCCGGGCTCGCCAGTGATAGATGAGCATGCCGGCGGTGAAGGTGATCGCGAATCGAGCCGCGTCATCGACGCCCAGGGAGCCGAAGCGGTACATGAAGACGGGGATGCGTGCGTCGCCGAGGGGGGTGTAGGTCGCGGCCAGTTGCAGCGCCCAGGCTGCGACGAACAACAGTGGCGTGCCCCATCGCGTACGGAGGATGCCCATGAGCCCGACGACGAGCACGCCGAGGTAGCAGAGGAACTCCCAGAACAAGGTCCACAGCGACCCGTTCCAGGCGCCCGGCCACGGCACCGTCGCAGGGGTGTCACCGATGTTGTATTCCCTGATGAGGAGGCCGAGGTTGACGAGGACGTAGCGTGCCTGGTCTGTCACAGCGAGGTGTTCGCCGCTGAACAGGGTGCCGATGGGCGCGAGGACGAAGGCGGTGACGATGAGGCACACCACGAAACCGGGATAGATCCGCAGGAGCCGATTGCGCAGGTAGACCCCGACGTGGGGTCGACGGATCCAGCTCGCTGCGATGAGGAAGCCGGAGAGCACGAAGAACCCGTCCACCCAGATGTTCACGAGGCCCTGTTCGAGGGGGGCGCCGGGAATGGGGACTCCGGCCAGACGGAAGGAGTGATAGACGATCACCCCGGACGCCATGATGAGGCGCAGCAGGTTGAGGCCGTTGTCGCGGGGGTCGAGCGTCGCGGCGATCGTCGCCGGTG
>JAUNTP010000184.1 GCA_030538585.1 Mobilicoccus sp. | reverse complement strand
GATGTCGCCCTCGGCCCAGCCGGGGGCGAACGGTGGCCCTGGGGCGTAGGTGTCGTCGAGGTAGACGCGCACGCTGCTCGTCCCGGTCTCGCGCAGCGACGCGGCGGTGAGGGCGGCGAGGTCGGCGAGCCCGGCGCGTCCGGCGACCGCCTCGGGGTCGCCCGCGCCCGGTGAGAGCAGAGTGTCGCCGCCGGCGACGAGGACGACGTGGTCGGGCTCGACGCCGCGTCGCGTCGAGGTCGTGAACGGGGCGAGCAGATCGCTGCTGGACGCCACGGCGGCGGCCGTGAGGAGCTTGGTCGCCGACGCCGGGGTACGGGGGGTGTCCGCGTCGAGGGTGTAGATCACGTGGCCGGTGAGGCCGTCGCGGATGTCGACTCCGACCGAGCCGCCGAGGGCGGGGTCGGCGAGGATCGGCGCGATCTGAGCCTCGATGCCGGTGGCGCTGGGGAGTGCTGCCCCGGTGGCGAGCGGCACGAGGGGTGGCTCGACCTCGACGAGGGCGGGCGCGGTCTCGACGGGGGTGGGCACGACCGGCGCGGCGGGCGGTGGGGCGGCGGTGAGGGGGCCGGGCACGACGTCGGCGATGTCGAGGGCGAGATACCCCGCGGCGGAGACCACGACGACGGCGAGCAACCCCGTTGCCGGCGTGAGCCTTCTCATGATTCCGCTTTCCCGCCCCGGCACCCTGGGCGCGTCACACGTGCCATGCTGTCCGCTGAGGATACGTCGCCCATCGTCGCCCACCCAGGAGGCTTTCCGCATGACCAGCAACGAGGCTGCCACGCCCATGTTCTTCGACGTGACCGTGGAGATCCCCAAGGGTCAGCGCAACAAGTACGAGGTCGACCACGAGACGGGCCGCATCCGGCTGGACCGCATGCTCTTCACCTCGACGCAGTACCCGAGCGACTACGGCTACATCGAGGACACCCTCGGCGAGGACGGCGACCCTCTCGACGCGCTCGTGTTGCTCGACTCCCCCACGTTCCCGGGTGTCCTCATCGAGTGCCGCGCGATCGGCATGTTCCACATGCGTGACGAGGCGGGCGGCGACGACAAGATCCTGTGTGTGCCGGCCAAGGACCCGCGCGCCCTGCACATCCAGGCCCTCGACGACGTGAGCGAGTTCGACCGCCTGGAGATCCAGCACTTCTTCGAGACGTACAAGGACCTCGAGCCGGGCAAGTCGGTCGTCGGCGCCCACTGGGCCGGTAAGGAGACCGCGGAGCGGGTCATCCGTGAGGCCATCGACCGTGCGACCGAGAACAACGTGACGACGAGCCGCTGGCCCTCCCCGCACGCCCACTGACGGGGCGCCCCTCCCGCTGAGACCGTGTGTTTCTCACACGGTCTCAGCGCGTTTCGGCGGCGATCCAGGCGAGATAGTCGGGGTGTCCGCCCACGAGCGGTGTGGCCATGACGCACGGCACGTCGTACTCGTGGAGCTCGGTGACGCGCTCGCTCAGCTGCTCGACGAGGTCGGCGCGGGTGTGGACCGCCAGACGCGCCTCGGGCGCGTCCTCGATGCGCTCTTCCCAGCGGTAGACCGACCGGATCTCGGTGATGTGCACGCAGGCGGCCCAGCGTTCTTCGACCAGGACGCGGGCGAGGTCGGCCGCCCAGTCGGCGTCCGGTCCGGTGATGACGACTTCGACACAATCGGCCACGGGGGCTCCTGAGAGGGGTGGGGGCGCAGGCGAGGCCAGCCTGACAGATCGCCACACCCCGGGTCGAGACCCCCGGCGCACCGCTGGACGAGAAAGGCCCTCCCCGTGTGGGAAGGGCCTTGTCCGAGCCGCTTGTCGGAATCGAACCGACGACCTATTCATTACGAGTGAATCGCTCTGGCCGACTGAGCTAAAGCGGCGTGCGCCCACCGCGGCAGGCGCTCGGTCGAGGATAGCAAAAGCGCTGGCCCGCGCCCAAACGGGCGCGTTGACGCAGGGCTCGGACTCAGCAGGTGAGCCCATCCTTGGGGGCCTCACCCTGGAGCAGGAAGCGGTCGACGGCACTATCGACGCACGAGTTGCTGCGCATGTACGCGGTGTGGCCGTCGCCGTCGAACGTGACGAGGCGCCCGTCCTCCAACTGGCCCGCCAGCGCTTGGGCCCACTCGTACGGGGTCGCCGGGTCGCGCGTCGTGCCGATGACGACGATCGGGCCCGCGCCCGCCGCCGAGATGCGCGCCGGACCCTGCTCGGGCTTGACCGGCCACGTCTCGCACGTCATCGTCGCCAGCGCCATCGACGCACCCCACGTCGGCGCCTCAGCGCTGAACCTCTCGATCCGCGCCTCCAACTCGGCGTCGCTCGGACGCTCCGCCGGCCGGTCCAGGCAGTTGACCGCAGAGATGACCTGCATGATGTTGCTGTAGTAGACGCCCTCGGCGTCCCGATCGGCGTACTCGCGCGCGAGCTGCATGAGCTGGTCACCGTCGCTGTCCCGGGCCGCGCGGATCGCGTCGGTGAGGATCTCCCACGAGCCCTGGTCGTACAGCGCCCGGGCGAGGCCGGTGCTCGCCCAGCCCTCGGTCAGCTCCGTCACCCGCGCGTCGTCGGTCACCGGCAGCGGGTTGCGGTCGATGTCGGCCAGCAGATCGCGCAACGACTGCATGCCCTGATCGATGTCCGAACCGAGCGGGCAATCGCTCTGCTCGACACAGTGCGTCACGTACGCGCGGGTCGCGGTCTCGAAACCGATGGCCTGGCCCAGGTTGAGGTCCTCGTTCGACAGCCCCGGGTCGATAGCGCCGTCGAGGACCAGACGCCCGGCCCGCTCCGGGAACAGCCCGGCGTAGGTTGCCCCGAGGAACGTGCCGTACGACTTGCCGAGGTAGGTGAGCTGCGGCTGGCCCAGCGCCGCCCGCAACACGTCCATGTCCTTGGCCGCGTCGATGGTCGACACGTGCGGCAGCAACTCGGGGTACTTCTCCTCGCAGGCCCGACCGAACGCCTCCGCCACCTCGCGGGACCGCTCCAACTCCTGCTCATCGTCGGGCGTGGGGTCGAGCCCCATCATCTCGTCGACCTGCTCGGCATCGACGCAGTCGATCGGGACCGATTCCCCCACACCTCGCGGGTCCAGACCCACCACGTCGTAGGTGCGGCGCACCTGCGGAGAGACGACGTAGCTCGCTGCCCGCGCGTACTCCACCGCCGACCCGCCCGGGCCGCCGGGGTTGACGAGCAGCGCACCGCTCGCAGACCCGGTCGCCGCCACCTTGAGGGCACGCAACTCGATGGTTTCGCCGTCGGGGTTGTCGTAGTCGATGGGCACCTCCAGGGAGGCGCATTCGGCGCGGCCGTCGCCGTCAGCAGTGGTGCCGCAGTCCTCCCACGTGAGGGACTGCTCGTAGAACCGGGCCAGGCCTTCCTGACCTTCCGGCGGAGCCGTGGCCTCGGTGGGTGTGCTCACCGGGGCAGGCTGCTCGGGCCCGTCGACGCTGCATCCGGCCACCATCAGCGCCCCTAGCGCCACCGTGACCACCAGCCGCGACCCGACTCGACCCACGAGAACCTCCCTGTTGCCCGGCGCGACGCCGCCCACCGGCTCGCGTGCTCACGGTACCTGCCGGCGCACCGCCACGGTCGCTGGCGCCATGCCCACCCAAGGTCGACCCATGCCTCACGCTCCCACACCCCCCGGGTTGGTCGAGGAGCGAAGCCGCTCGAGACCACCGTCGAGGTCAAAGCGCGCCCCATCCCCGTTGGTCGAGGAGCGAAGCGTCTCGAGACCACCGTCAAGGTCAAAGCACGAAGCCCCACCCCCGTTGGTCGAGGAGCGAAGCGTCTCGAGACCATGGTGAGGTCAGTCGACAAAGTCGCGATGGTCGAGACGTCGCCCCCGCTCCTCCTCGACCAACGGGGCCGGGGGCACGGCACCCACGCATCAGCGTCGCGGCAGTTGCACCGAGATCGTCATCGCTTCGAGGGCGAGCAGCAGGGGCACGTTGGCTTCGATGCGCGTTCGTGCCGTGCCGACGGCCGTCATCGCTGCGAGGAGTTCATCCGCGGACATCGCACGTGCCAGGGCGTCGACCTCGGCGCGGGCGTCGTCGTTGACGAGGTCGACGTCGGCGGCGAGACGCACGACCAGGGCGTCGCGGTACACCGACAGCAGGTCGATGAGGGAACGGTCGACGATGTCGCGGGCAAACCGCGTCGCGCGGGTCTTCTGCTCCTTCTCCAATGCGGCGACCTGCGCCCTGACGTGCGGCGGCTGTGTGCGAGCGGTGGTGTCCGCGCCGAGGGTCTCGAGCAGGCGGGCCTTCTCGGCGGCGTCGCGTGCACCGCTCACGTCACCGGATTCCTCGGTGGCGATGGCGGCGAGGTCAGCGGCGGCACCGACGGCGTCAGGAACGCTGCGAATCCGGCCCGCCATCTGAACGATCTCCCGCCGGCGGCGGCGCGCACCGTCGTCGCGGGCGAGTCGTCGGGCGAGGCCGACGTGACTTTGTGCCGCTCGGGCGGCGTACATGGCCATCGCCGGGTCGACACCGTCTCGGCGCACGAGCAGGTCGGCGACGTCTTTCGCGGGCGGCGTGCGCAGGCGCACGTGCCGGCTGCGACTGCGGATCGTGACGATGACGTCTTCGTGGGAGGGCGCGCACAACAGCCAGACGGTCCGCTCGGAGGGTTCTTCGAGCGCTTTGAGGAGGGCGTCGGCGGCGCGCTCGGTGAGCCGGTCGGCGTCCTCGACGATGACGACCCGATACCGGCCCACCGAGGGGCGATGCGCGGCTTCGACGACGAGGTCGCGCGCATCCTCGACGCGGATGGAGAGGCCCTCGGTGGCGACGACGGTGACGTCGGCGTGGGTGCCGTCGAGGCTGGTGAGGCATTCGCGGCAGGTGCCGCAGCCGTGCTCGGGACAGTTGAGCGCGGCGGCGAAGGCCCGCGCGGCCGTCGAGCGTCCGGAGCCGGGCGGTCCGGTGAGCAGCCAGGCATGGGTCATGGCCCGCGGGTCGCGGGCGGCGCGGTCGAGGGTCGCGATGGTGTCGCGCTGCCCGACGAGATCACCCCAGACGCTCATGCGCTTCTCCCACCTTGGGACGCCGGCAGAAGTGCGGAGACGCGGGCGCGGATCTGCTCGCTGAGCTCCTCGACGGGCAAGGTCGCGTCGAGGACGAGGTAGCGGTCGGGCTCGGCGGCGGCGAGGGCCCGAAAGTGTGCGCGGACGCGATCGTGGAACGCGGCGGCTTCGGTCTCCATGCGGTCTTCAGTGCGGCCCGAGCGGCGTGTGCGGCCTTCGGTGGAGTCGATGTCGAGCAGCACGGTGAGGTCAGGCACGAGACCACTGGTGGCCCAGGTGGACAGGTGCGCGACGTCGTCGACGGCGAGCGCTCTCCCTGCGCCTTGGTAGGCGAGTGAGGAGTCGACGTATCGGTCGGTGAGAACGATCGCGCCGCGGGCCAACGCGGGGCGGATGAGCGTGTCGACATGGTGCGCGCGGTCGGCGGCGAAGAGCAGCGCTTCGGCGCGCGGTGACACCTCATCGGCGTGCAGCAGCATCTCGCGGATGCGAGCCCCGAGCGGGGTGCCGCCGGGCTCGCGGGTGGTCACCACCTCGAACCCGCCGGCGCGCAGATGCTCGGCGAGCGCCGCCACCTGCGTGGACTTGCCGGCCCCGTCGCCACCCTCGAACGCGATGAACACGTCAGTGAGCCTAGGCCACGCCTCCGACAACACCGGACGCAGCGAGTCCGGCACCCGTGACGAGGTCGGAGACTGTCGTGCCGGAAGCAGGCTGGAGGTCGCAGCTGTGATACACATCACAGTCCAGGCGCAGGCCGGATTCACTTGCACACCAACGCTTTTCGAGCCCACCAAACTTGCCGTGGAGCCCCTCGAATGTCGTTGCTGCACAGGGGACCTCGCAGCTCAAATATCTGGCAAACAAACACGTGTTCGATAGAATGAGACATGACCTCAGCACCCACTCTCCCCACCGGCGCATCTGCCGGGGAGACAGCCATCGCGCAGCTCCATGCCGCGCGTGAGCTGATCGCGGCCGCGGGGTCAGGGTTGGTGTCGGTGACCTCGAACGAGTTGACCGATCTGGCGATCGCGGCCGCTGGGGTGGTGGCTGCGGCGGAAGCTGCGCGGGCTGGGGTCGTGTTGGAGGCCTCGACTCGTGGGGTGATGGCCTCCTCGGATTACCCGCGCACTCGTGCTTGGGTGGAGGAGACCTGCCGGGAGGCAGATGTCCCGGTGACCAGCGGTGCCGCCAAAGACTTGCAGGACGTCACCACCGTCTGCGTCGGGTTCGACGTCACCCCGTTGCGCGACGCCGTCACCACGGGTGAGCTGAGTGTCGAAGCCGCAGCGACCGCCGCGGGGATCTTCCGCCGGCTCAAGAACCAGGTGCACTGCGAGAACTGGGACGCCTTCGCTCGCGACCTCATCACCTGGATCGGGCTCGGCCCCTCGAAGAAGGACCTCGTCACCTTCGAGGAGCGGATCATCGGCCAATACGGCACCGGCCCCGAGCCGCTGGAGAAGGAGCACGTCGAGAAGTACTACCGGCGCGGCTTCACCCAGTTCCGCACCACCCGGGATG
>JAUNTP010000183.1 GCA_030538585.1 Mobilicoccus sp. | reverse complement strand
CGGTCGACGACGTCGGTGAGCCTCACGACCGCGAGCCTCACGCCCCGGGTGGGGACGAAGGTGGCCGTCGAGGGTGTCGTGAAGGGCCTGCCCGCCGGCACGGTGATCGAGGTGCAGACCACCCAGGGCCGCACCTGGAGCACGGCCGCGACCGCGACCGTGCGCGCCAGCGGCCGCTACACCGCGCACGTCACGTTCACCAAGACCGGGCGCACGAACGTCCGCGTCATCGCCACGAGCGGCAAGGCCTCGGCGACGAGCCCCACCCTCACGGTGACGCCGCGCGCGTGACGCCCTGAGCGCGCCGAGATCACGCACCACCGCCGAAACCGTCGGTTTGAACCGACGGTGTCGGCGGGTCGGTCAGGAGCCGAAGCCTCCGAAGCCCTTGGGCATTTTCTTGGGGTCGAACTGGGCCATCGCCTTGGCGATGTCGGCCTGGCTCGGCTGGGCGCCCTTGGCGCCGCCGAAACCACCGAACCCGGCACCCGCCTGGTCTCCGGTGCCGGCCTCGCCGCCGAACGCGCTGTCGAGAGCCTTCTCGCGGGCCTGCGCGGCCTTGGTCTCCAGCTCCTTCTCCTGCTGGGCGCGCTTGGCGGGGTTGCCGCTCTTGCCCTTCTTCTTCGGCGGCGCCTTCTTCTTGCCCCCGCCCCCCATGCCGGGCATCCCCGGCATCCCGGGCATGCCGCCGCCCTTCTTGAGCTGACGCATCATCTTCTGCGCGTCGCCGAAGCGCTGCAGCAGGCCGTTGACCTCGCTCACGTGCACGCCCGACCCCCTGGCGATACGGGCGCGGCGCGACCCGTTGATCTGCTTGGGGTGGGTCCGCTCGAACGGCGTCATCGAACGCACCATCGCCTCGACGCGGTCGAACTCCTTGTCGTCCAGAGCGTTGAGCTGGTCACGCATCTGGTTCATCCCGGGCATCATGCCGAGCAGCTGCTTGAGGTTGCCCATCTTGCGGACCGCGGTGAGCTGGGTGAGGAAGTCGTCGAACGTGAAGTCCTCGTCCGCCATGAGCTTGCGCGTGAGCGCGTCCTGCTCGTCACGGTCGAACGCCCGCTGCGCCTGCTCGATGAGGGAGAGCACGTCACCCATGTCGAGGATGCGCGAGGCCATCCGGTCGGGGTGGAAGACCTCGAAGTCCTTGGTGTTCTCACCGGTCGAGGCGAACATGATCGGCTTGCCCGTCACGTGCGCGACCGACAGGGCCGCACCACCGCGGGCGTCACCGTCGAGCTTGGAGAGCACGACACCGGTGAAGTCGACGCCGTCGGCGAACGCCTGCGCGGTCTCGACGGCGACCTGACCGATCATCGCGTCGATGACGAACAGGACCTCGTCGGGCTGCACGGCATCGCGGATGTCGCGGGCCTGCGCCATGAGTTCGGCGTCGATGGCGAGGCGGCCGGCGGTGTCGATGATGACGACGTCGCGCTGCTCGCGCGTGGCCTGCTCGACACCGGCCCGCGCCACGGCGATCGGGTCGCCGTAGCCGCGCGTGCCCGACCCGTACTCGACCGCGGCGTCGTACCCGGCGACGTTGCCCCGCTCGGGGGCGAACACCGGCACCCCGGCCCGCTCACCGGTGATCTCGAGCTGGGTGACGGCGTTCGGGCGCTGGAGGTCGGCGGCCACGAGCAGCGGCGTGTGCCCCTGCTGCTTGAGCCAGTACCCGAGCTTGCCCGCGAGCGTTGTCTTACCCGAGCCCTGCAGACCGGCGAGCATGATGACCGTCGGCGGGTTCTTCGCGAACCGCAGGTCACGCGTTTGCCCGCCCAGGATGCCGACGAGTTCGTCGTTGACGATCTTGACGACCTGTTGGCCCGGGTTGAGCGCCTCGTGCACCTCGCTGCCGAGCGCCCGCTCGCGCACGCTGGAGGTGAAGGCACGCACCACCGGCAGCGCGACGTCGGCGTCGAGAAGGGCGACACGGATGTCGCGGATCGTCTGGTTGACGTCCTTCTCGGTGACGCGGCCCTTGCTCCGGAGGTGCTTGAAGGTCAGCGTGAGGCGGTCGGACAGGTTGTTGAACACGCCCCCCAGGCTAACGGACGCCGTTTCGCTCGCCGATTCGTCAGCCTTCGGTGCTGCCCTGCTCGCGGGCCGCCTCGGCGGCGTCGACCACGGCGTCGGCGACGAGGGGCCCGAACATGACCGGGTCGTTGTGGTCGACGCCGGGCAGGACGATCTCCTCGACCAGGTGCGGTGCGGCGGCGGCGACCTGCGCCGACAGCTCGCTCGGGACGACGGAGTCGGCCTCACCCCGCACGACCGTCACCGGCACCTCGACCCCGGCGATGCGCTCGTGAGTCTCGTAGCGGTGCACGAGCAGGGTCCGCACGGGCAGGAACGGGTAGTGCCGCGCCCCGACGTCGGCGAGGGAGGTGAACGGGGAGCGCAGCACCATCGCGGCGGGCGGGTCGGTGGTCGCGAGGCGCGTGACGACGCCGGTGCCGAGGGACTCCCCCAGGTAGATCGTGTGCGCGGCGTCGAACCCCTCTGCGCGCAAGAGGGCGAGGGCGGCGCGGGCGTCGGCGGCGAGCCCGTCCTCGGACGGGGTCCCGGGGTTGCCGCCGTAGCCGCGGTAGTCGAGGGCGAGCACCGTGAACCCGCGCTCGGTGAGGTCACGGTGAAGGGTCGTGCGCGCCCCACGGTGGGCGCCGTTGCCCGGGGCGTAGAGCACGGCCTCGCCCCGGTCCGCCCCCTGGGGAGGTAGGAGCCAGGCGCCCAGCTCGAGCCCGTCATCGGTGTGGAGCGTGACGTCGCGCCCACCCGGCACCACCTGCGCCGCCGACACGGGCGTGGAGGTATCGGGAAAGTAGACGAGGGCACGCTGCCACCCGGTGAAGCGACTCATGGCGACCACGGCTCCCACGACGAGGACGATCAGGGCGACCACCACGACCCCGCGGCGCATCGCGACCTGGCGTGACGGGCTCATCCCCCCATCCTGCGGGTCGTGCAAGGTGCGCTCAAACCGTGTACGACACACACGGTTTCGGCGGCGGTGATCGGCTGGGGCAGGATGGCGACGCATTCGGCGACGGAGAGGACACCCATGGCATCGGCGACAGACTCGGCCTCGACCACCGACGAGGACTACGCTTTCGACCCCGTCCCCGCCTCCGGGCGGCGCGGTTTCTGGTCTGTCGGCTTCGTCATGCTCGGGTTCACCTTCTTCTCTGCGAGCATGAGCGTCGGCGCTGGGCTCGGCAACGGCCTCGACTTCACCGGTTTCGTACTCGCGACCCTGCTCGGCGGCCTGTTCCTCGGGATCTACACGGGCTTCCTCGGCTACATCGGCGCGAAGACCGGACTCGGCATGGACCTCATCGCACAGCGCGCCTTCGGCACGACCGGCAGCTACCTGCCCTCGGCGCTCATCTCGATCACGCAGATGGGCTGGTTCGGTGTCGGCGTCGCGATGTTCGCGATCCCCACCTCGGAGTTGCTCGGCATCTCACCGTGGATCATCATCATCGTCGCGGGCGCTCTCATGACCGCCTCGGCGTACTACGGCATCAAGGCGATCGAGATCGTCAGCTTCGTCTCTGTCCCCCTCATCGCGGCGCTGGGCACGTACTCGATGGTGGCGGCCACCCGTGACGGCGGGGGCCTTGCCGAGGTGTTCGGTGCCTCGACCGGGATGCCACTGCTCACCGGGATCGGTCTCGTCATCGGCTCGTTCGTCTCGGGTGGGACGGCAACCCCGAACTTCACCCGGTTCGCCTCGACCCCGACGAGCGCGGTGCTCACCACCGTCATCGCGTTCTTCCTCGGCAACACGCTCATGTTCAGCTTCGGAGCGGTCGGCGGGGCGTTCACCGGCCGTGACGACATCTTCTACGTGATGATCGCCCAGGGCCTCGCGATCCCCGCGATCCTCGTGCTCGGCGCGAACATCTGGACGACGAACAACAACGCGCTCTACTCCTCGGGCCTGGGCTTCTCGAACATCACCAAGGCTCCGCGCCGCCCCCTCGTGCTCGTCGCGGGCGTGTTCGGTACCCTCGCCTCGATCTGGCTGTACGACAACTTCGTCGGCTGGTTGAGCTTCCTCTCGGCCGCGCTGCCGCCGGTCGGGGCCGTCATCATCGCGGACTATCTGCGCCACCGCCGCGCCTACCTGACGACCCCATCCCGTGGCGTGCGCCTCGGCGGTGTCGTAGGCGTCGTCGCTGGCGGCCTTGTCGGCGCGTTCCTGCCGGTCGGCGTCGGCTCCGTTGTCGCCATGGTCATCGCCCTGGCGTGCTACTTCACCGGTGAGGCCCTCCTCCCCCGCCCCCACGCCAACGACAAGGTCACCGACACCCCCTGATCGCCGACTCGAGAGGAGCCCTGATGCTCGTCACCGACCTCCGCCTCCCCGACGGCACCGCCACCGACCTGCGCGTCACCGACGGGGTCTTCGCCGCCATCGAACCCAGCCTCGTCGCTCAGGACGGCGAGGAGGTGATCGACGGGCACGGCCGACTCGTCCTGCCGCCGTTCGTCGAGTCGCACATCCACCTCGACTCCGTGCTCACCGCGGGCGACCCCGAACCCAACCGCTCCGGCACCCTCTTCGAGGGCATAGAACGATGGGCGCAGCGCAAGAGCAAGCTCACCGTCGAGGACGTCAAGGAGCGCGTCAACACCGTCGTGCGTCAACAGGCGTCGTTCGGGGTTCAGGTCGTGCGCACCCACGTCGACGTCACCGACCCCTCCCTCACGGCCCTGCGGGCGCTGCTCGAGCTACGCGAGGAGCTCGCCGAGCACATGACGATCCAGATCGTCGCGTTCCCCCAGGAGGGCATCTGCTCATTTCCCCACGGCAAGGACCTCATGCGCGAGGCCGCCGACATGGGCGTCGACGTGCTCGGCGCGATCCCCCACTTCGAGTTCACCCGCGAATACGCCGTCGAGTCGCTGAACTTCGTCACCGAGCTCGCCGCCGAGCGCGGGCTGCTCGTCGACGTGCACTGCGACGAGATCGACGACGAAGCCTCCCGCGGCCTGGAAACGCTCGCCACCCGGGCCTACGAACTCGGTCTCGGCTCCCGGGTGACGGCCTCGCACACGACCGCGATGCACAGCTACAACAACGCCTACTTCGTGCGGCTGCTGCGGCTTCTCGCCCTGTCGGGCATCAACTTCGTCTCCAACCCCGTCGTCAACACCCACCTGCAGGGGCGCGTCGACACCTACCCCAAGCGCCGCGGCGTCACGCGCGTCAAGGAACTCACCGAGGCGGGCCTCAATGTGAGTTTCGGGCAGGACGACATCTGCGACCCCTGGAATCCGCTCGGCACCGGCAACCTGCGCGACGTCGTCTTCACCGGGCTCTACGTCACGCAGATGCTGGGCTCGGAGCAGATCGAGGATTCCCACGCCTTCGTCACGACCAACGCCGCCCGCACCCTGAATCTCGGTGAGACCTACGGGCTCGTCGAGGGCCGCCCAGCCAACTTCGTCGTCCTCGACGCGCCCACGTGGCGGGAGGCCCTCAACTGGAACGCCGTCGTCGTCGGCAACTACCGGCGGGGACGTCTGATCGCCGCCACCGAACCGATCCGCCGCGAGGTCATGTTCTGAGGTCGGCGCATGAGACGCAGCAGTCGGTGTGCGGACGCACGGTGAGCCGCTCGGCCGGGATCTGCTCCCCACACCCCGCACACGACCCGTCCCACCCGGACTCGACCCGGGCGATGGCCGCGTCGATCTGGGCGAGATGCTCGCGGGCACCCTGCGCGGTCGCGGCGGTGACCGCCCGGTCCCACGACACCGTGGATCCCTCCGGGTCGTGCTCGTCGTCGGTGTCCGCGTCGCTGCGCGCCTCGGCGAGTCCGCGGGCGAGGAGCTCGAACTCCTGGACGCGCTCGGCCACCGCGGCGCGGTGACGGCGCAGGTCGGCCAACAGCGCTGCGGGATCGTCCATCCACCCAGCGTACGGACCGTGCGGGGCGGGCTCACCGGCTCGCCGCGTCTTTGACAGAGTGGGCCCATGAGGTCCTGCTGCGCGGTCTACGTCGACGTCGGTTACCTCCTCGCGGCGGCCGCCACGAGGGTCACCGGCAGCTCACTACGGCGTGGCGTCCAGACCGATTACGCCTCGCTCATCGCCTGGCTCGGCGGTCACGCACAAGAGGACAGCGGCCTGCCGTTGCTTCGTATCAACTGGTATGACGCGGGTGGTCGCCCCGGCGGTATGCCCGACCCCTCCCAGGATGAGATCGGTCAACTTCCCGGCGTGAAGCTGCGCCTCGGGCGCCTCTCCTACTCCGGCGAGCAGAAGGGGGTCGACGTCCGGATCGGTCTCGACCTCGCCATCCAGGCCCAGCACCGGGTTGCCGACGTCGTGTACCTCGTCTCCGGCGACGACGACCTCACCGAGGCCGTCGAAGAGGCGCAGAGCCAAGGTGTGCAAGTGGTGCTCCTCGCCGTGCCGCGGCACGACGAGAATCCGCTCGCGGTGTCCAAGCACCTGCTGCGCGCCGTCGACCGCACCCTCGTCATCGACCAGGACGCCGTCGACGCCGCGTTCAAACCGACCGCGATCCCCGAGGCGCTCATTCCCTCCGACGAGACGGCCGACGAC
>JAUNTP010000182.1 GCA_030538585.1 Mobilicoccus sp. | reverse complement strand
GCCTCAACCTGTTCAGCCAGGGCGTCGACCCGATGATCGACTTCTCCGACATCGATCACGTGCGCCGCACGGTCGAGCACTGCAACCAGTTGCCGGTGCACGAACGTCACCCCTACGGCGGCGACCTCGTCTTCACGGCCTTCTCCGGCTCCCATCAGGACGCCATCAAGAAGGGCTTCGACGACATGGAGCGGCAGAGCAGCGAGACCGGCAAGTCGATCAACGAGCTCGTCTGGGGGGTGCCGTACCTGCCGGTCGACCCGCACGACCTGGGCCGGTCCTACGAGGCCGTCGTCCGCGTCAACAGCCAGTCCGGCAAAGGCGGGGTCGCCTACCTCATGCGCAGCGAGCACCAGCTCGACCTCCCGCGCCGCCTGCAGATCGAGCTGTCGGGCGTGGTCCAGCAGCGCACCGACAGCGAAGGCGGCGAGATGAGCGCCTCCGCCTTGTGGGAGGTGTTCGCCGACGAGTACCTGCCCGGCACCGGGGAGGGCGATGGCGCCTGGGGCCGCTTCGTGCCGCTCAGCGCGCGCAGCGTGAGCGAGGCCGACGGCAACGACCACGTCCTCGTGACCATGACCGATCGGGGCCGGGAGGTCGAGATCGAGGGCACCGGCAACGGTCCCATCGCGGCATTCATCGACGCCCTCGCCACGTACGGGGTCGACGTGCGGGTGCTCGACTACGCCGAGCACGCCATGAGCGCCGGCGGCGACGCGCAGGCGGCCGCCTATGTGGAGTGCGCCATCGGCGCGCGGGTGCTGTGGGGTGTCGGCCTGCACAACAGCATCGTCCGCGCGTCCATCTCGGCGATCCTGTCGGCCGTCAACCGCGCCGAGCGTGACGCCCCCGCCGAGCAGGAGAAGACGATCAGCCGCCCCGGTGGCGGCCCCTGAGCGCAGCCGTTCGCGCCGACGACGCGCCTGGGATCGACCCTCACGGTCGGTTCCGGGCGCGGCGTCTGCGGTCCCGGATGGGACACTGAGACGGTGCAGGAGCCGGACGAGCAGACTCCCGGCGCGGCCCCCGAGGAGGCCGACGCCTCCGCCGAGCACGCGCCGACGCCCTGGCGTGATCGACCCGGCGTGTGGCCCGGGGTGCTGGTCCTCGCCGTCGTGGGGATCCTCACCGTCGTCGCCCTCATCGCGGGGACGATCGCGTTCCTCGTCACCTCGCGCCCGGGCGAGCGGAGCGACCTCGCCGATCCCGCTCCCTCCCCGAGCCTGCTCACTCCGACCGACGAACCCGATGCCACTCCCGGCGGCGACCCGACGACGCCCGGAGTGCCTGACCCCTCGCCGACGGACCTGCCGACGACCCCACCTGACCTCACCGGTGGGGAGACGTGGCTGCCCGATATCGACGTCCGCACCGCCGCCCTGCGTCGCGACGGGGTGGACCTCCGGGACGTGCACCTCGTCGCCCGAGGCGCACGACTGGGCTCCGACGGCACCATCCGCGCGCAGGAGTTCGAGATGGAGGCCACGGTTCCGTTCGCGACGGTGGAGGCCCAGGTGGGGGGCGGGATACGGCTGGGGCCTACCGAGGACGGCCTCGTGCGGGCGACCTTGCCGCTCACCGTGTTCGGGCGCACCCTCGACCTCGGGGTCGACGCCGAGGTGCAGGCTGAGGGGGACCGGATCGCGTTCCGGCCGGTGCGCACCCCCGGCGCCCCCACCGACGGCGGTGCCCTCGGCGGGGTGTTCGACCGCGTCGGCGCCATTCGGCAGGAGGTGCCCGACCTGCCCGACGGCGCGTCGGTCGACCATGTCGAGGTGCTCGACGAGGGCTTCCGGGTGCGGGCCAGCGGCCAGGACGTCTCCCTGAAACCGTAGGACCGGGCAAGAGGCTGCCGACCGATCGAGGGGAATCTGGAGCAGTTCGCTGGTCGCGCGCTGGTCGAGCGGCCAGACTGTCGGCATGGAACGCGTCATCGTCGTCGGAGCAGGGGTCACGGGGCTGTCGTGCGCGGTCAGGCTGTTGGAGGCCGGACACGAGGTGCACGTCCTCGCCCGCGACCTGCCCCCGGAGACGACCTCGGCGGTGTCGGCGGCCCTCTGGTACCCCTACAAGGCGACGCTGCAACCGCGGGTCCAGGAGTGGGGCGCTCGCGCCTACGAGGTGTTCACCGAGCTGGCCGATATCGAGGGCACCGGGGTGCGCCTGCGTCGCGGCACCGAGATGCTGCGCTCCGCGGCGCCGGACCCGACGTGGGTCCACGGCCTGCGCGACTACGCCCGCACCGACGACGCCTCGGAGCCGTACGTGGCCTCGCGCAGCTTCGTCTCACCGGTGGCGGACATGTCGATCTACCTGCCGTGGCTGCGCACCCGCGTCGCCGAACTCGGCGGCACGGTGACGCGACTGCCCCTGGCCGACCTGCCGCGGCCCGAGCACGGCGTCGTCGTCAACACGGCAGGGCTGGGCGCGCGCGGGCTCGCCCACGACAGCACCATCACCCCCAACCGTGGTCAGGTGGTCGTCGTCGCCCAGTTCGGCCTCACCGAGTGGTCGCTGGACGACGCCGGCCCCACCTACCTCGTGCCCCGGGAGGAGACCGTCATCGTCGGCGGAACGGCACTCGACGACGAATGGAACGTCCAACCCGACCCCGCCCTCGCGCCGGGTTTCCTCGCGCGGGCGCACGACCTGCTGCTCCATACCGGCGACCCCGCGCTCGCTGACCGGCTGCGACGCGCCGACGTCCTCGCCCACCGCGTGGGCCTGCGACCGGTGCGACCCACCGTGCGCCTGGAGGAGGAGGTCCAGGGCTCGACGCGGGTCATCCACTGTTACGGCCACGGCGGCGCCGGGATGACGTTGTCGTGGGGGTGCGCCGAAGACGTCACGGCGTTGCTCGCCTGAGGTGCGCGGTCCGCGCGGCCCAGGGGGCACAATGAACCGGTGCCCCTGTATCGCGACGCCGCCATCGTGCTGCGCACCCACAAGCTGGGGGAGGCCGACCGCATCATCACCTTCCTCACCCGGCGCCGCGGCATCGTGCGCGGCGTCGGCAAAGGCGTGCGCCGGACACGCAGCAAGTTCGGGGCGCGTCTCGAGCCGGGCATGGTCATCGACGCCCAGCTGTACGAGGGCCGCAACCTCGACACCGTCACGCAGGTGGAGGTCCTGGCGCCCTACGGCGACCAGATCGCCCGCGACTACGGCGCCTGGACCGCGATGACGGCGATGCTGGAGACCGCGGAGCGGCTCGCCGAGGGCGCCGACGCCGGGACCGCCCACTTCACCCTGCTGGCCGGTGGGCTCGCGAGTCTCGCTGCCCGGGAGCACGACTCGTCCTTGGTGCTCGACGCCTACCTCCTGCGGGCGCTCGCCACCGCGGGGTGGGCGCCGAGCTTCCACGACTGCGCCCGGTGCGGCGAGCCCGGTCCGCACCGGGCCTTCAACCTCGCCTCCGGGGGGTGCGTGTGTTCGGCGTGCCGCACGCCCGGATCGACCGCGCCCGCCCCCGCCACGTTCGCGTTGCTCGGCGCCCTGCTCGAGGGCGACTGGGAGCTCGCCGACCGCAGCGAGGACCAGAACCGCCGAGAGGGCAGCGGTCTGGTGGCCGCCTACCTGCAGTGGCACCTGGAGCGCGGGGTCCGGTCCCTGCGCCACGTCGAGCGCGGGGAGCCGGTGGCCCTTCCCGCCGCGCGACTACGCTGACGATCGTGTCGACCTACGAGCCCCCGTTCCCGCACCCCAGCGGCGCGACGCCGCCCGCGATCCCCGCGGCCGTGCGCCCGCAGCACGTCGCCATCGTCATGGACGGCAACGGGCGCTGGGCCAATCAACGCGGCCTCCCGCGCACTCAGGGGCACGAGGCAGGGGAGGCGGCCCTGCTCGACGTCGTCGCCGGCGCCATCGAGGCCGGCATCCCCGCCCTGTCGGCCTACGCCTTCTCCACGGAGAACTGGAAGCGTTCACCAGCCGAAGTGCGGTTCCTCATGGGCTTCAACCGCGACGTCATTCGGCGCCGACGCGACCAGCTCAACGCCTGGGGGGTACGGATGCGCTGGGTGGGACGGCGTCCCCGGCTCTGGAAGTCGGTCATCGACGAGCTCGAGGTCGCGCAAGAGATGACCCGGCACAACGACAAGCTCACGCTGTACTTCTGCGTCAACTACGGCGGCCGCGCCGAGATCGGCGACGCCGCGAAAGCCATCGCTCTCGCCGTCGCCGAGGGGCGCCTCAAGCCTGGTTCGGTGGATGAGAAGACCGTCGCGCGCTACCTGCCAGAGCCCGACATGCCCGACGTCGACCTGTTCGTGCGCAGCTCGGGGGAGCAGCGCACGAGCAACTTCCTGCTGTGGCAGTCGGCGTACGCCGAGATGGTGTTCCTCGACACCCTGTGGCCGGACTTCGACCGCCGCCACCTGTGGGAAGCCGTCGAGCTCTACGCCCGACGAGACCGCCGGTACGGCGGCGCGGTGGACACCCCCCAGGCCTGAGCTGCGGCTGTCCACCACGCGAGACAGCGTGCATGATCATGCAGTCGAATGCATAAAGTGTCTGTCATGTCCAAGGTCCTCACCAGCCTCCCCTCAGGCGACAAAGTCGGCATCGCGTTCTCCGGCGGCCTCGATACCTCCGTGGCCGTCGCGTGGATGCGAGAGAACGGTGCCATCCCCTGCACCTACACCGCCGATCTCGGCCAGTACGACGAGCCCGAGATCGACACCGTCCCCTCCCGCGCCATCCAGTACGGTGCGGAGATCGCGCGCATGGTCGACTGCAGGCGCGCGCTCGTCGAGGAGGGGTTCGTCGCCCTCGCCTGCGGAGCGTTCCACCTGCGCTCGGGCGGCAAGACGTACTTCAACACCACCCCGCTCGGCCGCGCCGTGACGGGTACCCTCCTCATTCGCGCGATGATGGAGGACGGCGTCGACATCTGGGGTGACGGCTCGACCTTCAAGGGCAACGACATCGAGCGGTTCTACCGCTACGGCCTGCTCACCAACCCCCGCCTGCGCATCTACAAGCCGTGGCTGGACGAGGAGTTCGTCGCCCAGCTCGGCGGGCGCACCGAGATGAGTCAATGGCTGTCGGAGCGGGACCTGCCCTACCGCGACAGCGAGGAGAAGGCGTACTCGACCGACGCCAACATCTGGGGCGCCACCCACGAGGCCAAGAAGCTCGAGTACCTCGATGCCGGTGTCGAACTCGTCGACCCCATCATGGGTGTCCGGTTCTGGGACCCCGAGGTGGAGATCGAGACCGAGGACGTCAGTGTGACGTTCGAGCAGGGTCGGCCCGTGGCCATCAACGGTGACCGCTTCAACGGTGACCCCGTGGAGCTCGTCCTCGCCGCCAACGCCGTGGGCGGCCGCCACGGCCTCGGCATGGCCGACCAGATCGAGAACCGCATCATCGAGGCCAAGAGCCGCGGCATCTACGAGGCGCCGGGCATGATGCTGCTCTTCATCGCCTACGAACGGCTCGTCAACGCGATCCACAACGAGGACACGCTCGCGATCTATCACACCGAGGGCCGCCGCCTCGGGCGTCTCATGTACGAGGGCCGCTGGCTCGACCCGCAGGCGCTCATGGTGCGGGAGTCGCTGCAGCGCTGGATCAGTACGGCCGTGACCGGCACGGTCACGCTGCGGCTGCGCCGCGGCGACGACTACTCCATCCTCAACACGGAGGGTGAGAACTTCAGCTACCACCCGGACAAGCTGTCGATGGAACGCACCCAGGGTTCGGCGTTCGGTCCGACGGACCGTATCGGCCAATTGACCATGCGCAACCTCGACATCGCCGACTCGCGCAGCCGCCTCGAGCAGTACGTCGGCATGGGCATGCTCGGCACCAGCGCCGAGGACGTGCAGATCGGCCGAGCGAGCACCCACCTCGTCGGCGAGTTGGAGCCCGGCGGCGCCCACGAGATCGCTACCGCGTTCAAGCCCGACGCCGAAGAGCTCGCCCTCGACTGGGCCGCCATGGAGGCAGGCAACGACTGACCCACCACATGCCGACACCGCCGGTTCGAACCGGCGGTGTCGGCGTGTCTGGTCAGGTGAGGCGGATGGCCGCCAGCGCGACGACGAGCAGGAGCACCGCGAGGCGCAGCATCCGCTCGGTGTTGGGGATGTCGGGCCACAACAGGGCGAGCATCCCCGCCAGGACGAGGACGGCGAACCCGAGTAGCACCCAGCCGACGATGCCGCCGAGGAGCAACCCGACCCCGATAGCGGCGACGAGAACGATCGCCGTGACCCTCGTCGGGATGCGGAACAGCCGGTTCATCAGGTCTTCACGGAACGTCGGGTCGGTCTCGGTCACGCCCGCCAGCCTAAGCCACCTGGCGGGGGGGAAGCACTCTGCGCCAGGCGGTGGAAAGTGACTCAGATCACACGATCCAGCTCATGTGAATGTCACTGCACATCAAGGGTATTCACGCTCTCCAAACAAGTCGACAGTGGCATCGAATCTCGTTGGTGTGCAGTAGGTTTGGCAGCTCACTCCGATACGGCCCATACGGGTGTTCGATAAAATAAGTCATGACCGCAGCACCCACCCTCCCGCCAGGCGCGTCCGCCGGTGAGGCAGCCATCGTGCAGCTGAACGCCGCGCGTGAGCTGATCGCGAGTGCGGGGTCGGGGCTGGTGTCGGTGAACTCCGGCGAGTTGACCGACCTGGCGATCG
>JAUNTP010000008.1:7322-43086 GCA_030538585.1 Mobilicoccus sp. | reverse complement strand
GCCCCAGGAGCCGCCGCCACCGCCACCGCCACCCCAGGACGAGCCGCCGCCTCCGCCACCCCCGCCGAAGAGGATGCCGCCGAGGATCATCGAGCCGATGTCGACCCCGCCGCGGTGGCCACCGCGATGACGGCTCATGCCGCCGCCCATGCCACCCATGCCGCCCCACCCGGACTGGTCGTCCTCGTAGATGCGCAGGGCGTCTTCGCCGAGCCGTTCGGCGCGGGCGAGCGTGGACAGGGCGGAGGTGAGGTCGGTGCGGGACTCCTCACGGGCCTGCTCGTACAGCCGCAGCGCCTCGGAGATGCGGGTGCGGGCCTCCCGGCCGACGCCGCCGCGGTGGGTACGGATCGTGTCGTCGATCGACACCAGGCGGGCGCGGGCCCGCTGGAAACGTTCGTCGACGCTGGCCCGCTGCTTGCGCTCGTGGGCCTCGGCCTCGCGGTAGCGCTCGAGGGCGCTGTCGAGGTCGTGTTCGGCGGAGTCGAGGTCGGCGAGGGCACCGAGGGGGTCGCCGCCGGTGCGGGCCTCGCGTCCGCGCGCGATGGCGGCCTGGGCCGCGACGAGCGCCTCGCGGGTGAGCTGGTCGTCGGCGCCGAGACGCTCGGCGTCGGCGATGTCGGAGCTGATGGAGGCGAGGCGCCGGTCGAGCTCCTCGGCGGCCTGGGGCAGGTCGACGTGGGCGCGGTCGACGGCGTCGAGCAGTGAACTCGCCTGGCCGAGCGCGTCTTCGGCGCCGCGCGCGGAGACCACCGCGGCGGGCCGGTCGCCGTCCTCCAGGTGCTCACGCCCCGACTGAATGAGCCCGGAGGCCGAGGCGACGAGGCGCTTGGCCTGGCCGACGTTCTCCTTGACGGTCCGCAGGGCCGCCGCCGGATAGGTCGCCTCCAGCGACGCGAGCTGCTGCTTGGCGCTGGGGATGCGGGCCTGCACCTCACCGGTGCGCCGCTCCAGCTCGGAGAGCACCTTGGGCGCCCGCGACTGCAGGTCCCGCATGCGGGTGAACTCCTCGGTGTGCTCCTCGAGGACCTTGTCGGCGTCGGTGGCGAGCGCGATGATGCGCGACCACGCCGCCGGCTGATCCTGCTCTGGGATGTCGCCGTCGTCGATCTGCTGTTGCAGGCGGAACGCCTCGACCGATCCCTGCTTGGCGCGTTCGAGCGCCTGCCGGAACTTCACGGTGGCCTGGGTGCCGAACTGCGCCTCAGCGAACGCCAACTCCTCACCGGAGGAGCGGATCTCATCATCCAGCGTCACCAGGGCCGCCGCGGCGCGACGCTGCAGCTCGGCGGGGTCGACGCGGTCCTGCGGGTCGCCGCCGCCGGGCGGGCCTCCGGCCGAGCGACTACCGGATCGTCCGGCGGCCTGCTCGTTCTTCTTGTCGCGGCCGCGCAGCAGCATGAACGCCGACGTGCCCGCCAGGGCCGTGCCACCGACGACCCACAACAGGGCGTCACCGCCGCTCTGACCCCCGGTGGGGCTGCTGGGCGAGGCGCTGCCACTCGTGCCGCCGCCGGCCGCCTGCTGGATGCCCTCTGCAGTGTCGACGATGACCTGACCCCAGTCACCACCGGACGCGGCCGATCGGAGAGCCGGCTCGATGTGGGTGCTCTCCACGTCGGCCCAGGTCGAGGGAGTGAAACCCGACCCGTCGGTGAGCCACGAGGAGTACACCCGATCCTGGGTGGCGACGGCCAGGAGGATGTCGCGGCCGCCGAATCCGCTCTGGGTGAACGTGCGTTCGGCCCAGTCCTGGCGGTTCATCCCGTCGAAGGAGTCGACGAACACGACGCGCAGGTTGAGGCCCGTCTCGGCGGAGAGGTCGCTGATGGCCGTGCGCGCCGCGCCCGTGCCGGACAGGACACCGGAGTTGTCGGTGATGGCGTCGCTGAGGTTCTGCGGTGCGTCGGCGTACGCGAGCGGCCCTCCGAGCACGAGCGCTCCCCCGAGGGCAACGGCAGCAAGTGCCCTGGTCATCGGGCGGGTTCTCCACGTTTCGATGCGCACCCCTTGATCCTCCCTGCCGGGGACCGCCCACGCAACGCCTCTGACGGCACGTGAGGCAGCATCGGCGACGGGACCACGGTGGCGCTGTCCCGCGCAGACGACACGAATGACGACAGATCAGCGCACCCTGACCTGGCCGCCTCGCCATCGTCGCAGCTCAGCGACCTGACGGTCTCGGGCACTGGGGTGATCTGTCGTCATTCGTGTCGCTCGGGCGGATGCACGGGGGCGTCAGTCGGTGGAGTCGCGGGTGAGAGCCCACCCGAAGACGACGATCGCGATGATGAGCGCCGGCAGGTCGAGCCCGAACAGCAGCAGGGCCACGGTGGGCGCGGCGATGTCGGGGCCGCGCACGAGGACCGCCATGAGCCCGACGGGTACCGCACCCATCGGGGTCATCGAGGTGTTGGCGGCGGCGAGGCCCGTGTGGCTCTCGCCCGCGCTGCGCAGTGCTGCCGCGGCGGCGGCGACCGTCAGCGACCCCCATGTCAGGGCCCCGAGCCCGACGGCGGGCACGACGAGAGCGAGCCAGAGGCCCGCGAGCGCGGTCGGTGCCGCGACGTAGGCGACCCGCAGGCGGATCGGGGATTGCGGGAACCAGCGGGCGAGGCCCGACGAGCGGGTCCACAGACGCAACCCGCTGGCGGCACGGGTGGCGAGCAACACCGCGACGAGGGCGGCTCCGATGAGCCCGGCTCCGGTCCCGAAGAGGGCGCCGAGGAGGATCGGCACCGGCAGGGCGAGCAGGGACGCCACCGCGATGCGGGGCGCCCGGAGCAGCCGCCGCACCTCGGCGGCGATGATGGCCGCCTCGCCGCGTCCGCGCAGTCGGCGGGAGGCGTAGCGCCCGCTGGAGGCGCGGGCACGGGCCTCGCCGAGCTGGGTCACGGCGGTGCCGTCCAGCATGAGGATGCTCGACGTCGTGGCCTCCAAGGCCTCCCCGGAGCGGCGCAACGTCGCCGTCGTGAACAGCGGCAGCGCGCGGGGCAGCAGGACGAGGGCAGCGAGACCGGCGACGACGACGGCCACGCCGATGAGGGCGAGCCCGGGCACGACCGCCCCGACAGGCAACCCGGGCAGCTGGGGCAGCGCGGCGGCAAGACCGGCGACCACGAGACCGGCGGCGACGCATCCCCACGAGAGGACCCGTAGCCGCCGCACCCCCACCAGCGAGGGTTGAGCGAGCGCAGCGATCAGGCTGGCCCCCGCACCGGCCGCCGCGCCGAGCACGGCCCCGCCCACAGCGGTGGGTACGGACGACGCGGCAGTCGCGGCGAGCGCGGCACCGATACCGCCGACGAGGCCCACCCCGGCGGCACACAGCACCACGGCCGCGAGAGGGTCGCGCAGGAGAACGGCGCGATCAGCCGGTGTCGCCCCGAGCCACGTCGCCCGCGCCGGGGACAGCCCCACCGGGCCGAGGAACGCGGCGAGCACCCCGACGCCGCCGAGCGTCACCGCCGCGGCGGCGAAGGCCAGCCAGGCCGTCGCGGGGCCGTCGGTCACCCGCAGGCAGGCCTCAGTCCGGCAGAGCGACCCGCCGATAGCCTCCCCGAACACCGCCGATCCCATGGCGACGCCCATGACGACGGCCACGACGACCATGTACACGGAGCCGAATCGGGAGTCGCCGCGCTCGCGCAGCCGTTCCCCCCGCGCTGCCGCCAGGGAGTCGAGGGCGTCGAGCGCCCACGCCCGTGTCTCCTCCGGCGGCAGCTCGCCCTGGGGTCGTGGCGGGGTCACGCGTCGTCCTCGGTGTCGACGGCGACGATGCGGCCGCCGCAGCGCTGCACGAGGTCGGGGTCGTGGCTGGCCATGACGACGATGCGCCCCTCACCGGCGAGACGGCGGAGGTACTCGGCCAGCCATGCGCGGCCGGCCTCGTCGAGGCGCTGCTCGGGCTCGTCGAGGAAGAGGACGTCGAAGGGACGCACGAGGGTGGTCGCCAGGCCGAGGCGGCGACGTTGCCCCGAGCTCAACGTCGTGGGGATCTGGTCGGCGACGTGGAGCAGACCCACCGCCTCCAGGGCGTCTTCGACGATGCCGTCCTCGTCGTCGCCGTGCGCCCGGGCGAGGAGGTCGAGGTGCTCCCACGCGGTGAGCTCGGAGAACCACGCCATGTCATCGAGGACCGTCGCGACGCGGCGCCGCACGTTCGGGTCGCGGTCGTCGTAGGCGACGCCGTCGAGCATCACCGTGCCCGCGTCGGCGTCTTCGGCGCCGACGATGATCCGCAGGAGCGTCGTCTTGCCGACACCGTTGGGTCCGACGAGGGCGACGATCTCTCCGGGAGCGGCCCGCATCGAGACCCCGGCGAGGATGCGCCGGCCTCCGAACGACTTGTCGATCCCGTCGACCACGAGCCCCGGTTCAGTCACCCGCCCACTGTAGAGAGCCCCAACGCCACCCCCGACAGCGCCGAGACGGTGCCGCTGTCGTTGGTCGAGGAGGAGCGAAGCGACGTCTCGAGACCATCGAGACTTGCGCGATGACGGGGGCAGTGGTCTCGAGACTCTCGCTGCGCTCGCTCCTCGACCAACGGACGCGTTCTTCGTCGAGACCGTCGGTTCGAACCGCCGGTTTCGGCGATGAGAGGTCCAGGCGCGGCGCGAACGGCATGCTGGGGGCGTGAGCATCCACGTCCGCGAACTCGCCGGCCCCGACGAGGCCGAGGCCGCCACCGTGCTGCTGGCCCAGATCTGGGGCACGAGCTACGACGCCTCGCCCATTCCCGGCGACGTCGTCCTCTCCATCAGCGCGTGGGGCGGGTGCCTGCTCGGTGCGTTCGACGGCGAGGACCTCGTGGGGGTCACCGTCGGCATCGCAGCAGCACCGCACTCGGACACCCTCGCCTCCCTCATCGCTGGTGTGGTGCAGAGCCACCACGGCCGCGGGGTCGGTGGCCTGCTCAAGAAGGCGCAGCGCGCATGGGCGGCCGAACGCGGGGTCGAGGGCATCGAGTGGACCTACGACCCGCTCGTGCGACGCAACGCCCACTTCAACCTCAACCGGCTCGGCGCCGACGTCGTCCGCTTCGACGTCGAGCGCTATCCTCCGATCCCCGACGGCATCAACGCGGGCGACCCCACCGACCGGTTCCTCGTCCGGCTGGACGTGCGCGAGGCCGCCCCTCGCGACCCCGCCGACGCACGCGCCACGCAGCTCGACGCCGTCACCGTGCTCGACGCCGACGAGCGCGGCCACCCCCGCACCCACCTCCGCCCCGCCGATCGGGCGTGGCTGGTCGGCACCCCCGCCGACATCGAGACCCTGCGCCGCGCCGACCCCGCCGCCGGCCTCGCCTGGCGCCTGGCCGCCCGCGACCTCTTCACCACCGACCGCACCGTCACCGGCTTCACCGCCGGCGGCGCCTACTTGATGGAGACACGATGATCGAGGTCGAACTGCGCCACGCCGCATTGCCGCTGGTGCGCCCCTTCCGCACCTCCCGCGGCTCGGAGACCCACAAGCGGGTCCTGCTGCTGCGGTGGAGCACCGACGCGGCGACCGGCTGGGCCGAGTGCGGCTCCGACCCCGAACCCACCTACTACCCCGAGTACATCGACACCACCGCCGCGACGCTCGAGCATGTCCTCGTGCCGATGGCGCGCGACCTCGCCGCGGGTGACGGGCCGCTGCTGCCGCGCCTGCGGGCTGCATTCGCCGACGTCCCCGGCCTGCCGCTCGCCAAGGCCGTCGTCGAGACGGCCGTGCTCGACCACGAGCTGCGCGCCGCGGACATGTCGATGGCCACCTACCTCGGAGGCCACCGCGACAAGGTCGCCGTCGGGGTCTCGGTGGGCATCCCCGAGGGCATCGACGAACTCCTCGACTGGGTGGGCGGCTACATCGAGGACGGGTACCGCCGCATCAAGCTCAAGGTGCGCCCCGGCTGGGACGTCGACCCCATGCGGGCGGTCCGGGAGTCGTTCGGCGACGAGTTGTCCCTGCAGGTCGACGCGAACCAGGCGTACCGCACCAGCGACATCCCCCACCTGCTCACCTTCGACGACTACGGGATGCTGCTGGTCGAGCAGCCGTTCCCCGCCGACGACCTCCTCGCGCACGCGCGCCTCGCCGCCGACCTTGCCACCCCGGTGTGCCTCGACGAGTCGGTGACGACGGTCGGTCAGGCCGCGGCCGCGATCACCCTCGGCGCGGCCGACTGCATCAACATCAAGCCCGCCCGCGTCGGCGGCTACCTCACCGCGCGCAGCATCCACGACCTGTGCGCCGCGCACGCCGTTCCGGTGTTCTGCGGCGGGATGCTCGAGACGGGCCTGGGCCGCGCCGCGAACCTCGCCCTCGCCGGACTGCCGAACTTCACTCTGCCGGGCGACATCTCGGCCACCTCCCGCTACTACGCCCGCGACATCACGCAGAGTTTCGAGCTCGTCGACGGCCACCTCGTGCCCCCCACCGGGCCCGGCAGCGGCGCGGTTCTCGACCTCGACGCACTCGAGGAGTTCACCACCAGTACCCGCCAGTTGTGACGAGGGTGGCACCCAGGCCGATGACCGGATCGGGCCGAACGGCCTTAGGGTGGCAGTCGGACACCACAGCACAGGAGGCACCATGAGCCGCATCGCGCGGATCGAACTGGACGGCAAGACGTATGAGTTCCCCGTCGTCGAAGGCACCGAGAACGAGCTCGCCATCGATATCAGCAAGCTCCGCTCGGAGACCGGTTACATCACCCTCGACGACGGCTACGGCAACACCGGCTCGTGCAAGTCCGACATCACGTTCATCGACGGTGAACAGGGCATCCTGCGCTACCGCGGCATCGCCATCGAGGAGCTCGCTGAGAAGAGCTCCTTCATCGAGGCCGCCTACCTCGTCATCTTCGGTGAGCTGCCGACCGCGGAGAAGCGCGACCACTTCGCCGACCTGCTCACCGAGAACGCGATGATCGACGAGAGCATGCGCAAGCACTTCGACGCGTTCTCTCAAGACACGCACCCGATGGCGATCGTGTCCTCGATGGTCAACCTGATCAGCGGTTACGAACCCGACAGCACGGCCATCAAGACCGACGAGGACCTCGCGGCTGCGGCGGCAAAGCTCATGAGCAAGGTGCGCACCATCGCGGCGGCCTCGTACAAGGCGTCCATCGGCGAGCCGATGGTGTACCCGCGCTACGACCTGCGGTACGCCGAGAACTTCCTGCACATGATGTTCACCAAGCCGTACAAGGAGTACGAGCCGACCCCGGCCGTCTCCAAGGCGCTCAACCTGTTCCTGCTGCTGCACGCCGACCACGAGCAGAACTGCTCCACCTCCACGGTGCGCATGGTCGGCTCCAGCCAGGCGACGCTCTATGCGAGCTGCTCGGCGGGCGTCAACGCTCTCTCGGGCCCGCGGCACGGTGGCGCGAACGCGGCGGTCATCGAGATGCTCGAGCAGATCCGCGCGAGCGACATGGACGTCAAGGAGTACGTCAAGCGCGTCAAGAACAAGGAAGACGGGATCAAGCTCATGGGCTTCGGTCACCGCGTCTACCGCAACTTCGACCCGCGCAGCAAGATCCTCCGCCAGGCCGCCGACGACATGTTCGAGGAGCTGGACATCACCGACCCGCTGCTCGAGATCGCCCAAGAGCTCGCCGATGTGGCGTTGGAGGACGACTACTTCGTGGAGCGCAAGCTCTACCCGAACGTCGACTTCTACTCGGGCATGATCCTGCGCGCGATGGGCATCCCCCTCAATATGTTCACGGTCATGTTCGCGATGGGTCGCATGCCGGGGTGGATCGCCAACTGGAAGGAGATCCACGAGGACCCGAAGAACCGGATCTACCGTCCGCGCCAGATCTACACGGGCCCCGTCGACCAGCACTGGACCGAGCGCGACGCCCGCTGAGGCGTCGAACCCGAGCGCCGAAACCGTAGGTTTTCGAACCTACGGTTTCGGCGTTTTTGCTCGTCAGGGACGGTAGCGGACGAACGCGGGGACGACTGCCGCGGCGACGAGGACGCCGATGACGGTGAGTACGCCGCCAGCGGTGATCGTCCAACCCGGCCCGATGACGGGCGACGCGGCACCGTGTGCCACGTCCGCGAGGCGGGGCCCACCGGCCACGACGACGATGAACACCCCCTGCAACCGGCCCCGCACCGCGTCACTCGCTGACGCCTGCAGCATGCTCGTGCGGAACGCCGCCGACGCCATGTCCGCGGCGCCGCCGACGGCGAGTGCGACCGCAGCGAGCGCGAGCAGCGTCATCGAGGGGCCGTCAGCGACGATGACCACCGCACCCAACGCGACGACCGCCAGTCCCCACACGACGATGCTCGCCACCACCGCCAATCCCTGCCGCTGCACTCGGGACACCCACCCGGAGAGAACGCCGCCGAGCACCATGCCCGCCGGCATCGCCGCGAACAGCACCGCGTAGGCGAGGCCACCACCGGGTGGCCCGCCGAACGAGCTCTCGGCGACCTCCGGGAACAGGGCCCGCGGCATCCCGAAGAACATGGCGATGAGGTCGACGACGAACGACATGAGCAGGACCGGGTGGCCGCGCAGGTAGAGCAGCCCGTCGATGACCGACCGCACCCCGGCCCGACCTTTCGCGCCCTCCACGGCGAGGCTCGGCAGGCACGTCACCGCCCACAGGGTCGCGAAGAGGCTGACCGTGTCGAGAAAGTACAGCCACGCGAACCCGAGCACGGGGATGAGCGCGCCGCCGAGGAGCGGCCCGGCGACGGCGCCCGCACCGAACAGCGTCATCGACAGCGAGTTCGCCGCCGGCAGCTGGTCGGCGGGCAGGATCTTCGGCAGGACCGCGCTGCGGGTGGGCTGGTTGACCGCGAAGCATGCCTGCTGCGCGGCGAACAGCCACAGCAGCACCCACACGTTCTGGTTGCCCAGGGCGGCCTGAATCCAGAACCCGGCCGTCGTGATGATGAGGCCCCACGTGGTGAGGATGAGCAGCCGTCGACGGTCGAAGACGTCCGCGAGCGCACCGCCGTACAAACCGAATACCACCAGCGGGACCAGGCCGAACAGGCCGGTGAGACCGACATACGCCGACGAGCCGGTGATGAGGTAGATCTGCGCCGGGACCGCGACGATCGTCAGCTGAGCACCGATGACGGTGACGATGTTCGCAAGCCACAACCGGCGAAAGTAGGGGTTCTGCAGCGGTCGGGTGTCCGCGAGGTGACGGCGCCAACTCACTGCGCAAGCCTCCTGGAATTCTCGGTGGGGCGACGGGAGTATCCGCGCCGATCAGAGCGTAGACCCGCTCGTGGCGAGCGATCTCGGCCACCCGGCTGGTCGAGGAGCGCAGCGTCTCGAGACCACCGCCCACGTCATGACGTCGACGCAAGATGGTCGAGACGTCGCTGCGCTCCTGCTCAACCAACGAGGGGGTTCTCGCCACTCGCCGCTATCGGGGCGAGGGGGATGTCGTTGTCGCTCGCCCACTCCTGCCAGTCGGCGACGGTGCGGGTGGCGAACACGCGCGCGAAGTCCTCGTGGGTCGGCTCTACACCGAGCGCTGCCACCGTGCGCGCCAGGAAGTGGGGTTCGAGGGCGGCGAGCGCGACCCACCCGTCTCCGGCGGCGTACACGGCGTAGCCCGGTGTGCCGCCGCCGAGGATTCCGCCGGGCGCGGTCAGGCCGTATCGCGACGGGGCGGCGAAATCGTGGGCGGTGTCGGCGAGCGCGACCTCGCTGCGGAGCCCCTGCCCGGTGGCGTCGCGTACCCGTAACGCCACCAGCGCTTCGGAGACGGCCCGCTCGGCGCCCGACAGGTCGGCGACCAGCGTCGACGGCATCGTAGGCGGACGCAGCAACCCCTCGGTGGCGACGTAGGTGAGGTCGTGGCCGGCGATGTCTGCGTCGGCGCCGCCGTGACCGACGATGTCGACCTGGCACAGGCGCGGGTGCCGCTCGTGGAGCGTCGCGAAGTCGACACCCAGACGGCGCAGCGCCGAGGCTCTCGACGACGTGAGGAACACGTCCGCAGCGGCGAGGAGTTCGTCCAGCCTCTCGCGTCCCCCCTCGCTCTTGAGGTCGAGCGTCGTGACCTGTTGACCGCGGTGCAGGTCGGCGAACCACGCCGGACTGTACTGCTCGAGGGGATCGCCCGCGGGCGGCAGGACCGTGGTGACGCTCGCGCCGAGAGTCTGCAGCCGAGACGCGGCGACGGGCCCGGGCACGTTGAGGGCCATCGTCACGACGGTGACGTCGGCCAAGGGTGCTGCCTGCTCGGTCATGGGCTCTCCTCACTCGTGCCTCTCGCCTGGACGTTCCAGAGGGCGGCGGTCGCCTCGGACAGGCGGAAGGCGGGTTCACCGGCGGCTGCGCTCATCAGCCACGCCTCGTGGACGGGCGCGAGGCGGGTCCAGTCGTCGTCGGTCATCGCGTACCAGGCGGTGTCGCGGTTGCGGCCCTTGGTGACGAGGGCGTTGCGCCAGACCCCCTCGAAGCGGAACCCGAGCCGCAGCGCAGCCGTCCGGGACGCGGCGTTGAGGGCGTCGCACTTCCATTCGTAGCGCCGGTAGCCGGACGCGAACACGTGCGCCGCGAGCAAGGTCATCGCTTCGGTCGCGGCGGTGCTTCGGCGTAGGGCGGCGCCGTAGGTGATGAACCCGATCTCCGCGGACCCCACGTCGGGTTGGGTGCGCAGATAAGACGCCATCCCGAGCGGGGTTCCCTCCGTGTCGGTGATGACGTGCGGCGCGAACACCCCACTACCGACGACCTGATCCAGGATCCACGCCAGCTCCTCGAGGGAGGCTGGTGGCTCGTACGGCAGGTAGGTCCACGCTGCCGGGTCGGACCGGAACGCCTCCCACAAGCCCGCGAGGTGCTGCACCGGATCCAGGGGCGCGAGCGCGACCGTGCGCCCCTGCACCATGAGCGGCGCCAACGGCTGGGCGCCACCCCACGCCACCGCCCGCCCCACAGGCTGACCGAACTCGTTGGTGCCCTCCATGACCGCATCCTGGCAGATCAGCGCGTCGGACCGCCCTCAACTCCCCGGACGGTGGTGGTTTCGTACCCGATGCCACCTTCGCCACCCACCCCGAGGATCTTGCCCGCGAGCGGTATCTCCGCAGTCGTGGACTCGTACTCGATGCTGGAGTAGCGGGCCTCGCCGGTGAGGACCTCGGGCGAGGTCGCCTCGAGCTTGTTCACCTTGTCGAGGGTTTCGGCCACGGAAGCCAGCCCCGCGTCAGCACTGCCGGGCGGTCCCACTATCGCGTCGACAGTGCGAGCGAGCTTGGCCGCCTCTTCCACATCCACGTCGACCTCACGTGTCTCTTCGGTGATCGTGCCTGTGGACTCGTCCTTCGTCTTGGTGACGCGGGTGACGACTGCGCCACCGCCGGGTTTGAGCGTCAGCGCCAGCGATTCCGCGACGCGCTGCCCGCCCACTGCGGCGAAGACTCCCCAAGACACGCCCTGATCCCAGCTGAGGGTCGTGGTACTGGTCCCGTCTGCCATCAACCGTGTGCTGACGGACGCCTCGACGCTCTTTTCGTACGTTGCCCCCTCTTCCGCCGCAGTCAGCTCAAACTCGGGCTCCGGCTCCACCGCTCCGGTAAACGTCGCCGCAAGCGTTGCCGACATGCTGGCGTTGAGCCCCCACTCGTTGCCGTCCGCGCCCGAGATCCCGCCTGTGACGCTGTGCTGCAGCATCTTGGCCATGATCTCTTCCGGGGTCTTTCCCGTGAAGATGGCCGTCTGGGTGGCACCAGTCATGCCTTTCGCCCCGCCGCCGGCTTCGGAGGAGACGGCCTCGGTGGCTTTGAACTCGTAAAGGTCCCAATCCCATTCCAGTCCGAGGTCAGCCTCCTCCGACAGTGTGGCTTCCCACGTTCCGTCGGAGAGCTGCGTGAACTCGACCTCCAGGCCCTGTCCCGCCAGGAGCATCTTGAAGTCCAGCAGTCCCCACGCATGGCCAGATGTGCTCCATACCGCGTAGGGAGTACTCGAGGGCAGGGTGCCTGTGCCGATCTGCCTTGGGATGGGAGCTGGAAGGGGCAGCGCTGCGAGTTTCTGTGCCGTGGCTTCGGCGTCACGGGCCACCTGCTCGTGGATTCTCTGCGCCTCGTCGACGAGAGCCCGGAATCTCTTCTCCGCCTCTTGCTGCTCGTCGCGTGGGAACGAAGTGAGCAGCGGCGAACCGAACGGAGGGGTGAGTGACAAGGTGAGTGTACGAGCTCGTTCGATTTGCCACTGATCCCACGCCATCCGTGCCGTGGGCCGCAGCGAGTCGAGCCGCCGCATCGCCAACTCGATCGTGTCGGCCAGTGCAGTGATCTCGCGGTGTACGCCGGTAAAGGCGATCTGTGCGTCCGTCATCAGCGGCGAGTACCGAGTCCGGCTCGCCCGGAACATGTCGCCGCCTTCGCCCGTCCAGGTCTGGTCGAGCGTGAGTTCGCCCAACTCCTCGACAACATCGGAGGCCCGCGTGGCAAAGGTTCTGTAGTTCGCGACGACCGACCTCATAGCGCTGGGCCGGGCATCCAGACGGAAGTGGGATTCGGGGAAGACCGATCCGACCGCATCTGACAAGGGTGTGAGGGTCATTGCGCCGAGCCCAGCGTCCGCCAGGACTGGTCCGCCCCGTCGTCCTGCTTCCGGTAGAGGTCTGCAGCCTGTTCGACCTGATTCCCGAAGTGGGCCACGTGTCGCTGCCATTCGTCGAGGCCCACTCCCCACGCGTCGTAGAAGGCGTCAACGGCGCGCTCTGCGGCCGCCACCTCGGTTCCGGCTCGCATCGTGTCGAAGGAGCGCGCGGCGTTGATCTCGGCGGCGAGGTCGATGAGTCTGCGCCCGGCCGCGGCGATGGCGTCGGTGTCGGCGAGGTGGAATACGCCCCCTTCGGGCGACGGTTGAACGATCACGGCGGTGGCCCCCTCGTGTCGGTGTCACCGCACATCAGAACGCAGCGCGCGCACCACCAGGCCCCTCCGCAGAGAAGGCTGTGGACAAGCCGTCGCCGAACGTCGGGGTCGTGGATAACTCAGCTCGGGGGGCTCTGCGCCAGGTCCGCGCAGGCGATGGCGTCACTCATCAACGATTCGAGACGAGGCAGGGACTGCGTCGCCGGCTCGGGTAGGCCCGTCCGCGCGGAGATGACCATGGGCGACCACTCGTAGTCGGTCACCAGCGAGCCGGTCGCGTCGCCGCTGCGCGCGGCCTCCGCGTCGACGGTGAGGGTGAGCACGCCGGAGGAACGGGACTCGGTGCTGGAGTTGTACCAAATGAAGTTGCCGGTGCCGTAGCCGACGAACACGTCCCCCTTCCAGCCCGACGCCTGCGGGCGGTGCGCGTGCGTGCCGACGATGATGTCGACGCCTGCGTCGGTGAGCTGCTGCACGGTCTCGACCTGACGCTCGTTGGGGCAGTAGCTGCCCTCGGTGCCCCAATGCTGGAACGCGACGACCAGATCGTGCGCCTGCGCCGCCTCACGGGCCGCGCGCGTGAACCGTTCCTTGTCGATGTTCTGCGCCACCCCCGGCGAATCCGGCCCGGCCGACCAGTTCGCGTAGGTCTCCTCCCACACCTCCATCGAGGCGAGCACACCCACGTTCACGCCGCCCACGTCGACGGTGAGCGGCGCGTACGCCGCGTCCTCGTTCGCGCCGAACCCGAGCACCGGGATCGGGGAGTTCTCGATCGCCGCCAGCGTGTCCTCCACGCCCTGGCGCCCGTAGTCGGCGGCGTGGTTGTTCGCGAGCGACACCGCATCGATGCCTGCCGCGGCCAGCCGCTCGAGGGCCACCGGGGACGCCCGGAACGTGTACGGCTTGTTCATCGGAGAGCCGCCCTCGGTGAGGGCCGTCTCGAGGTTGAGCATGGCGAAGTCGGCCGCCGCCAACGTGGGCAACCGGTCGGCCCACACCTCGTCGCTGTCCCCCAGCAGAGGCCGCAAGTGATTCTCGAAGTGGACGTCACCCGCGAACGCGAGTGTGATCTCCGCAGGCCCCTGCGGCGTCGGCGTCGGTGTCGGGGCCTCCTCGGTGGCGGTCGGCGACCCGCCCTCGTCGGCCACCGGCGCTCCCGTTGCAGCGTCCTCCGCAGGCGGCTGTGCCGCGCACGCAGCAAGAAGACCGACGACCACCAACGGCAGGACACGACGCACCATGTCTCCGACGGTAACGACATCGACCGCGAGCCGCCGACACGGCACGCCGCCGCGTCGCGTCGACCCGGCACGTCAACGACGCCGCCGGTCACTAGCCTGGAGGGCATGAACTTTCGATACCTCGGCAACAGCGGCCTGAAGATCAGCGAGATCACCTACGGCAACTGGCTCACCCACGGCTCGCAGGTGGAGAACGAGGTCGCCACCCAGTGCGTGCGGCGCGCCCTCGACCTCGGCATCTCCACGTTCGACACCGCCGACGTGTACGCCAACACCGCGGCCGAGACCGTGCTCGGTGAGGCCCTCAAGGGTGAACGTCGCGAGTCCCTCGAGATCTTCACGAAGGTGTACTGGCCGACCGGGCCGCGCGGCAAGAACGACACCGGGCTGTCGCGCAAACACATCATGGAGTCGATCAACGGCTCCCTCACCCGCCTGCAGACCGATTACGTCGACCTCTACCAGGCGCACCGGTACGACACCGAGACGCCGCTGGAAGAGACGATGCAGGCCTTTGCCGACATCGTCCGCGCCGGTAAGGCGCTCTACATCGGCGTCTCGGAGTGGACCGCCGAGCAGATCCGCGAAGGTCACCGCTACGCCCGGGAACTCGGCTTCCAGCTCATCAGCAGCCAGCCGCAGTACTCGATGCTGTGGCGCGTCATCGAGGACGAGGTCGTGCCGACGTGCCGCGAGCTGGGCATCTCCCAGATCGTGTGGAGCCCCATGGCCCAGGGCGTCCTCTCCGGTAAATACACCCCGGGCCAGAATCCGGGTGAGGACACGCGCGCCGGGCACGCCGAGGCGGGCGGTTCGATGAAGCACTTCATGAACGAGCGCACCCTGAGCGCCGTGCGGGAGTTGAAGCCGATCGCCGCCGACGCCGGGCTGTCGATGCCGGCCCTCGCCATCGCGTGGGTGCTGCAGAACGACAACGTCGCCGCCGCCCTCGTCGGCGCTTCCCGCCCCGAGCAGCTCGATGAGAACGTCAAGGCCTCCGGGGTGCGGCTCGAGCCGGAGATCATGGCTCGCATCGAGGACGTCCTCTCCGGCGTTGCCGAGCGCGACCCCGGCAAGACCGCGGAGACGGCCCCCCAGACCCGCGTCTGCTGACCCGCACATGAGCGACGACGACACCACCCCCGCCTCCCCCACCGACACGCAGAACGGCGCTGACGGTTCCTCGTCGGCCTCCCCGACGACGAAGAAGACAACGCCGTCGTGGGGTCACAAGGACACGCTCGGGTGTCTGGCGATCCTGGCGTTCCTGCTGGTCCTCGCGGCGGCATGGGGTGCGGGGTTCGGTGTCGTCGCCGTCGTCGAATCCGTGATCCGCGGCCGCATGGAGTGGTGGCTCGTCGCCCTCGCCCTCGTCGTGCCGCTGGTCGTGCTGCGTGCGCGACCGCGCGCGTCGTTGACGGTCGCAGTGGTCGCCGCCCTCATCGCGGCGGGCTACGCGCTCGGGGTGCACCCGTGGCGCGTGGCGACGGTGTACGCCGGCGACGTGCAGCAGACCGCGGACGCCACCGACTACCGGGCCCGCGCGCCGTGGGTGGTGGCCGAGAACTACGCCTCCCGCGAGCAGGGTGAGGTGGTCGGCAACCGGCTGCGCACCCACTACGTCCCCGAGTCGGACGGCGCCGCGGAGGTGTCCCGGTACACCGTCCTCATCGAGCGTCGGGCGCCGCTGCGCCTCGCCGGGTTGGAGGCAGTGCAAGAGCTCCGCACGCCGGTGACGGGTGCGGTGCCGGGCTCGGCGTCGGGGCACTGCACGGTGCCCGAGGGCATGAATCGGCGCATCGATTCGTTCTGGCCGTGGCACTCGCTGCGATACGCGATCTGGTTGCAGAAGCCCAACGCGCACTTCACCGCCGCGGACGCGTACGGGTATTGCGACGGCGACTCCCCGGTGGTCGTGGTGCCGTTGTGGGCGTACGACGGCTGGTTCGCGGTGACGAAGCGCCCCGACGGGGCGGCCGTGTACGACGCGTCAGGGCTGCGGATCCTCTCGGCCGAGGAGCTGGGCGACGTCGAGGGGCCGACCTACCCGCGGACTCTCGCCGAGGCGCAACGGGTCGCGTTGCGCGGTGACGGCACCCTGACCGGCTACTGGTCGGCGGTCACCGGGTATGACACGACCGCGAAGGACGCCGAGGATGCGAACGTCGGCAACACGACCGAGTTCACGCACGTCACCGGTGACGGTGCCGACCTGCACTACCTCACCCCGTTGACCCCGCGGGGCACGTCGGAGTCGATCACGGCCGTCAGTGTCGTCCCGGCCCGGCAGAGCGCGAGCGAGCGGGCGCCGCTGGTGGTCAACTCGTCCCCGAACCTGCCGGCGACCTCGACGCTCGCGACCCGCATCAAGGAGTCCTCGGTCCAGGGAGACGTGCAGTGGACCAACCGGTGGGCCGCCGGCATGGGCGTCTACGAGATCCTGCCCGGCCGCGACGGTCACTGGGTCGCCTCGATCGGGCAGGGGCAGGCCGTGTCCTATCGCGCCGACATTGCTCCCGACGGCAGCGTCGACGTCGTCAACGTCGAGACCGGCGCCTCCTCCCGCACCGAGGCCCCGCAGGATGACGACTCCCCGACGACCGACCGCCCCCTCTCGGAGATGAGCCGTGAGGAACTCCTCCAACTCATCCTGGAGGCCACCCAGGAACTGCAACGCCAGGAAGGCACGGAGAACCAGGACAGCCCGTAAGCGAGATGCGCCGGGAAGGGGCCATATCACCCCCCACCCACCGTTGGTCGAGGAAGAGCGAAGCGACGTCTCGAGACCATCGCGACCTTTTCGCTCTGGTAAGAGAACCCACGTCACGGGTCGCGCAGGCGGGCGGCGAGGCCGCTCGCTCGGCGGGCCCTACGGGCGAGGGCTGCGCGGATCGCCTCTTCGCTGCCCACGACCGTCACCGACTCTTTCGCTCGGGTGACCGCCGTGTAGAACAACTCCCGCGTCGCCAGGGGCGAGTCGATCGGCGGCATGAGCACCGTCACCGCCTTGGCCTCACTGCCCTGCGACTTGTGGATCGTCATCGCGTGCATCGTGTCGACGTCCCCCAGGCGCGTCGCCGCGAGCCGCACCTCACCCGCCGACCCCGCCAACACCGCCACCGGCGGCGCCCCCGGATCACCCGACGCGACCACGACACCGGTGTCGCCGTTGTACAACCCCAACCCGTAATCGTTCGCCGTCACGATGAGCGGCCGACCCACGTACATGTCGAACAACGACGCCCCCGTCGCCTCCGCCAGCCACGACTCCACCCGCCGGTTCCACGTCCGCACCCCGAACGGCCCCGCCCGGTGCGCGCACAACAACCGGTGCTCGCCCAACACCTCCAGGGCCTTCGTGCCGTCGCCGGCCAAGGCTGCGTCCCGCACCGCCTGGGCGTGATCGACCAGCCGCGTCTTCAGCGCCCCCTGCGCATCCTCCTCGACGAGCTCCACGCCCTCCCCACCTCGCAGCACCTCGATGACCCGATCCGCGTCGCCGTCACGGACCGCGCTCGCCAACGCACCCACCGCACCGCCGAACCGCTTCGAGCCCGCCAGGCGCACCACCCGCGCCACCGGAACGGCCTTGTCCGCATCACGCCTTCCTGCGTCGGGCGCGACCGCGGCAGACCGCGACACAGGCGGGTCCGTGTCGAGCGCAGCGGCGTCGGTCGCGGTCGTCGTCCCGAGGTCGCCACCGACGCCCGCGGCCTCACCTCCCAGACCTCGCACGAGGTCGCCGAGCACCGCGCCCGCATCCACCGACGCCAACTGGTCGGCGTCCCCCACCAGCACGAGGCGGGTCGTCGGGCGCAACGCCTCCAACAAGCGCGCCGTGAGCGTGAGCGACAACATCGAGGACTCGTCGATGATGACGACGTCGTGCGGCAGCGTCGCGTTGCGGTCGTGCGCGAACCGCGTGCGAGAGCCCGGCCGCCACCCCAGGAGTCGGTGGAGCGTGGACGCCTCCACCCCGGCCAACCGCTCGCGATCAGCCGCGGGGAACGCCGACGCCGCGACGTGCACCTGCTCCTGCAACCTCGCCGCCGCTTTCCCCGTCGGAGCGGCGAGCGCGATCCGCAGCGGCTGCTCGCTCTGGTCGGCGAGCGCCACCAGCAAGCCCGCGACCGTCGTCGTCTTGCCACTGCCCGGCCCCCCGGTGAGCACACCGGTTCGAGCGCGCACCAGCGCGTCGACCGCGGACCGGTTCTGCGCCCACGACTCCCCGACGAACACCCGATCCAGCGCCCCGGCCAATGTCCCCTCGTCGATGACCGGCGACGGAGCCGCGCGGCGAGCCAGCAGGTCGGCGCAGACGCTGCGCTCCTCGGCCGCGTACCGGGCGAGGTAGAGCAGGTCGTGCTCGATGCGCAACACCCCCGCCGCCACCAGCGGGCTCGCCGCAACCGCCTCCAGCCAGGCCTGCGGCTCCGGCCACGAGACCGCTGCGCCATCTCGCGCCATGACCGGCGCGCCCGAAGCGTCGAGCGCCTCCTCCTCGTCGAGGATCTCCGGAGCCACGTCGTGCGCCGTCTGCAGGGCGAGCGCCGTCGACCCGTCACGCACCGCTCGCACGGCGAGCGCCACCGCCAGCAGCACCCGGGGGTCAGCCTCCCCGGCCAGCTCACCGAGCCGCGTCGCCACGTGTACGTCCGCGGCGCGCACATACCCGGCCTCGTTGAAGGCCCGCAGCGACTCCGGCGCCCGCAGCGCGAGCCGCACATCGACATCGCGGACGGAACCGGTCTGGTCAGTCGTGTCGGTCGTGCTCATCGGGCCCCTCCGTCCAACAGATCCGACAGCTCACAGACGAGCTCAGGCGGCGGCTGCCACGCGAACACCCCGCACGGCTCGCCCTCGACGAGTGGCGTGTCCGGGCCGCACATGCCGCGCACGTACAGGTAGAGCACCCCGCCGAGGTGCGTGGCCGGGTCGTACCCGGGCAGCCGCCAGCGCAAGTAGCGGTGTAGCACCACGGCGTAGAGCAGCGCCTGCAGCGGGTAGTCGGAGTGACCCATGGCCTCGGCGAGCAAGACGGGCGCGTAGTCGGCGGCGGTCCGGTCCTCCTCGTACGGGCCCAACCAGTTGGTCTTGTAGTCGGCCACGAGATAACGCCCGTCGACGGACAGGACGACGTCGAGCGAGCCAGTGAGATAGCCGCGCAGCACCTGCCCGCCCAGTTCGGCTCTGTCGAGAGCATCGGCGTAGCCGCGAATCGGGTCACCTTCAGGTAGGTGGTGGCGCAACAGGGCGGCGATGGCACCGAGCACTACCGGCGTCGCCGCGGGATCGGAAACGTCGCCGCCCACCAAGGGCATCTCGAACTCGACCTCACACAACCGGACGTCCCGGCCGAGGTCTCGCAGCGTCCGACCCGGAGCCAGCGAGCCGAGGGGGGTGTCGCACACCGCCACGAGCGCGTCGGCCAACACTTCCTCGTCCAGCTCCAGCGGCCAGTCGATGAGGAACTCCTCGATACGGTCGAGCATCTCGGCCCGCAGGTCGGGCGCGCGCGGGTCCGCCTCTTCGAGGACGGCGTGCACGAGCGAACCGAACCGCGCCCCCATCGGCAGACCGTTCATCGGCGACGGCAGGTCACCCGGCACCACCGGCCGCGCAGAAGCCACCGGGGCCTCCTGCTCGTCCTGCACACCGACGACGGTGGGCTCCGGGTCACTCGTCGCCCCGAGTGCGTGGACACCGGCGTCGCGGGTGAGGGCGCTGTAGCTCGTGCGGCGCCACGACAGGTCGAGGTCGCGGGTGAAGCGCCGCACGTCGAGCGCCTCGCGCTCGGCTGTGGTGACGGCCGGGGGCTGACCCTCGTGCCGCGCCGGTTCGACGACCGGACCGCCGCGAGCCTCCCAGGCCCGCAGCGCCGCGATGGCGTCGGCATCGGTGCCGATATCGACCTCGTCCGGCACATCCACCTGACCCGGCGAGCGCCCCACCAGGAGGCGGTGCAGGGGCGAGGTGCGGGCGTTGTTCGTCGGCGCCCACCACATGACGACCTGCCCCTTGGCCCGGGTCAGGGCTACATAGGCGAGCCGCAACGACTCACCCGCCTCCTCGGCGAGGTGCGCGGCGACGTTGTCGCGCCGCGGCGGCGGACCCCCCACGTCCACGGCACGCACGCGACGGCCGTGCTCGTCGGCAGGGAGATGGAACGCGGGGAACGCGGTCTCCTTCGGCACCCACCGGTCGAACAGGAACGGGACGTAACAGGCGACGTACTCCAGGCCCTTGCTGCCGTGGATCGTCACGAGCTGCACCGCCTCGGCGTCGCTGTCGAGGCGGCGTCGCCGAGCCGTCGAGGGACTCCGGCGCTCATCCTCGATCAACTCCCGCAAGCGCGCGATGAGCGCGGCCAGACCGAGACGTTTCTCGCGCGCCTCGGTGTGGAGGATCTCGGCGAGATGCCGAATGTCGGTGAGGTCCCGCTCCCCACCCTCACGGCGCAGCAGCCGCGTCGACAGTCCGAGGGTGTCGAGGGCCGCCATCACTGCGGCCAGGCCACGCTCGGCGAACAGGTCGGCGTACGAGCGCACCAGGCGTGCGAGGTCGTCGGTGAGCACGTCGCCGCCGACGTCGATCTGCTCGGCGTCGTAGCCGAGCAGATCGGTGAGAGCAGCCGCCCGCACCAGGCCGGTACGGTGCGGGGCGTCCATCGCGAGGAGCAGGGCCAGCCACGCGGCCGCGGCCGGCGTCCGCACGACGCTGCCGCCACCGGCGAGCACGGCGGGGATGCCGCGTGCCGCGAGCGCCTCGTACACCTCGTTCAACTGCCGCCCGGTGTGGGCGAGGACCGCCACGTCGCCCGGACGCACGGGCTTTCCGTCGAACGTCGCCCCCGAGGCGAGCAACTCGGCGATCTCGTGCGCGACGTCCGCAGCCACTGCCGTGCGCAGCGCCCCGATCGAGGGGAGGCCGCTGCCCTGCCATCCGAGCGTCGCGCGGTCCATGACGCGGATGCGACACCGCGACGCACCCGGAGCTCCCACGAGGCGCGAGCCGGCATGGTGCGCCTCGATCGGTGGAACGACGATGTCGTGCTCGCCCAGGCGCGTCCCTTCGAGGATCACCTGCAGCGGGTCGAGGACGGCGCCGTCGGTGCGGTAGGTGCGCCCGAGGCTTTGGCGGGCGTCGGCGACGCTCGCCGCTTCGAGGTAGGTGATGACGTCGCCGCCGCGGAACGCGTAGATGGCCTGCTTGGGGTCACCGATGAGCACGAGCGTCGAGTGCCCGTGAAAGGCGCGCTCGAACACCTCCCACTGCACCGGGTCGGTGTCCTGGAATTCGTCGACGAGCACGACCTTCCAGCGCTCACGCATCCGCACGGCCGCCGGCGAGTTCTCTCCGGCGAGGGCGTCGGCGAGGCGGGTGAGGAGGTCGTCGTAGCCGAGGAGGCCCCCGCGCCGCATCCGCACCGCCAGCTCCTCGCGCACCCGCGTCGCGAACCCCACCCGCCGCGCCGCATCGGAGCGCGGCGCCGCATCGCGCGGCTCGATCCGTGCCTGCGGGTTGTCGATGACGGTGCGCGCGATGCGGCCCGCTTCGGCGCGGTCGAACGCGGGCGGGGCGGCGTCGACGGCGAACCCCCGCACGTAGAGGTCGTCGACTACCTCACCCAGCAGGTCGTCGACCTCGTCGACGAGGCGCGCGTCGCGGTCGGTGTCGCCCGCCACCCCGAGCGAGCGCAGCACCGTCTGACAGAAGCCGTGCGTCGTCGTGATGGTCGCCGCGTCGTAGGACGCGAGGGCCTCGGTGAGCCGCCGCTCGGCGTCGGCGATCTGCTCGGGCGTGCCCTGCAGCAGCATCCGGACCACGGGATCGTCCGCGTCGCGAGCCCGCAGTGCCTCCAGCGTCGTCCACAGCGCTCGACGCACCCCGGAGCGCAGCTCCTCGCTGGCCGCCCGCCCGAACGTGACGACGAGCATCTCCTCCAGCCGCGCCGCACCTTCGGCGACGTAGCGCGTGACGAGCTTGCCGATGGTCCACGTCTTGCCCGTACCCGCGCTCGCCTCGAGGAGCACGGTGCCGGTCGGCAGGGGCGCGGTGATGTCGAACGGTGTCTGCATCACGCTCTCCTGCCGTGGCTGATCTCGGCGTCCCACACGTGGAGGGCGTACCGCCCCAGACGGGTGCCCTCCCCGTTCCAGTCCTCACCGGGGCGCGGCTTCGTCAGAAGCACCGACAGGGGCGCGTCCGGGCCGTAGACCAGCGCGTACGCCGGGTCGGCGTGCTCGCCAGGAAACGCATCGGCGCGCCACGGGTCGGTCTGCCAGGCTGCGGCGGCCTGGCCCTGCGGTGAATTGCTGCGCCACGGCTGCTCGGGTTCGTTGTTGCGGCGGCGGATCGCGGCCTCGGCGTAAGCCAGTGAAGTCTTCGGTGGCACGGGCACCGGCTCGCGCATGCCGCGATCGCGGACGTCGACGAGGTCGGCGAGGATGCCGCGGGCGAGCTCGGGCGGCAGCGGCCCCCACGTGCGGTGATGCACCCGCCGCCCTTGGCGCGCCACCACGTGCGCGGTCCACGGGGTGTCCGGGTGAGCGACGGTGAGGGCGAGCAGATCGATCCACGCCCGCAGTCGCGCCTTCGCCGAGATCGAGGAGAAGGTCACCGTGACGACGTGGCTGCCATGCACGTTCGGCACGCTGCCGGTGAGGCGCCGGTTCGGCAGCTCGACCGTCACGTCGACCACGCGCGCGGCCTCACCTCGCACGGGCGCCGCGGCAAGCATCAGAGCTCGCACCGTGCCGACGAGGTCGTCGACGACCCGCTGACCCAGGTGGGCGGGCGGCAGCAAGCCCCGGGCCAGTTCGCCGCGCACCACCTCATCCGGATGCACCCCGGCGAGCGCGTCGCGCAGGAGCCGGTCGCCCACACCCCACCGACCGAGGCCGTCCAGTTCGACGGGCATCGCGTCGAGATCGCTCTCGTCCTCGCGCAGCGGCTGCACGTCGAGTCGTTCCCGCAGAAACGCCCGCGCGGGGTGGGCGAAGAACGCGTGCACGCTCGCCAGGTCGACGTCGCTCTCCTCGCGCGCGGCTAAGGGGCCGTCGAGGAACGACGACCGGGGGGTGTCGCCTTTGGCCGTCGCGGCGTCGAAGGCGCCGCGGTCGAACGTGAACGGCGAATCCTTCATCAACACGCGCGGGTCGAACGGCTGCAGCGGGTGACGCCGCACGACGGACGCGTGCTCCTCCACCCCGTCGGCGAGGCCGTTCACGGCGTCGAGGAGTTCACCCACGGGCACCGCGGGCGGACGCTCCGCGCCGTCGAGGGCGCTCGCGCCGCTGTAGGTGATGACGAGGTGCTCGCCCGCCGCCATGACCGCGTCGAGGAGCAACTGCCGGTCCTCGCTGCGGCGGTCCCGTTCGCCCGTGCGGGGGGCGCGCGCCAGCACGTCGTCGCCGTCGACGGATTCGACGCGGGGAAAGGTGCCGTCGTCGAGACCGACGAGCGCGATGACGCGGTGCGGCACCGACCGCATCGGCACCATCGTGCACACCGTCAGGCTGCCGGTGCGAAAGTTGGCGCGGGTGGGGCGCCCGCGCAAGCGGTACTCGAGCAGCCGGCGGACGTCGGCGAGACGCAGGCTCGCGTCGGTGCGCGCCGCGTCGATGACGGAGCCGAGTTCGCGATCGAGTTGGGTCGCCTGCCAGTCCTCGGTCGTGCTCACCGACGTCAGCGACGCGACGCCGTCTCGCAGCGCCTGCATCCAGGAGGTCACCGACGTCGCGGCGCCGAGGGCGTCGATGACGGCCCAGACCCGGTCGACGAACTCGACGGCGCGCCCGACGAGATCGATGTCGCCGCTGCCGACGTCGTCGACGGGCAGCACCCCGTGCAGATCGGCGTGGGCGGGGCCGCCCTCGGAGTCCGGCGGTGGCTCGGTGATTCCGCCCGCCATCGTCACGCCGAGGAGCAGCCGGTCGAGGCCGAGACGCCACGTGAACTGGTCGAACTTGGCGAGGTGGAATGGGGTGCGATGCTGCGCGTCGAGCCCCCACCGGATGCCGGCCTGCTCGATCCACGCGCCGAACACCTCGAGGGCGTCTTCGTCGAACCGGAACCGGCGCGCCACGGCGGGGCGACCGGCGAGGTCGAGCATCTCGGAGACGGTGACGCGTCCGGCGGAGAGGTCGAGCAGGGCGAGAGTGACGGTGAAGAGGGGGTTGGTGCTCACCAGCGATCGGTCGGCGAGCCGCAGCGGGATCCGGTGGCCGGGATGCAGGAGGTCAGGGCGGCCGGGTAGGCCGCGGCGCCGCACCTCGTCACCGAGTCCGAAAACGGCCGTGAACAGGGGGGCGTACGCCTCGATGTCGGGACACATGACGAGGATGTCGCGCGGTTCGAGGGTGGGGTCGTCTTCGAGGAGCCCGGTGATGACGTCGCGCAGCACCTCGACCTGGCGGGTGGGGCCGTGGCAGGCGTGGACCTGGATGGAGGTGTCGGCCGCGGCGCCCTCGCGCACGGACACGCACCGGCCGCGCGCCTTTCGCGTCGCCGAGTCGGGCAGGGTGTCGGTGGCAATGTCGTGCTGGAGCAGACGCAGCAGCGGCTCGCTCTCGGCGGGGGCGGGAGGTGTGTTCGGCGGGTGGTCGATCGCCGCGCACGGTGCGAGGCTGCGCTGCAGCTCGCGGGAGTCGCGGCCGAGGGAGGCCAGGAGGGGATGTCGGACCTGCAGCGCCGAATCATCCTCCGTGCGTTCAATCGGCCCGTCCGCCACGGACGCGGCGAGCGTGTCCCACGACGCGGGCGAGGCCTGCGGGAGCCACAGGTGCACATCCCGGTGCTGCGCGAGCGCGGTCAGCAGTTCGATCTCGGTGGCGGCGAGGCGGGTGTGCCCGAACATCGACAGCCGCGCGGGTAGGTCGAGGGGGTGATCGGGTGAGGCCAACGCCGTGAGGACGGCCTGGTGCCGCTCGTCCGGCGGCGCCCCCACGGCCACCCCGAGGCGTGGCGCCGCAAGGTCCCGTGCGGCCGATCCGTCACCGTGCGCCTCGGCCTCGACCGCCTCGACGACCAGCGGCCACAGGTGGGCTTGCCAGGCGAGGTCACCTTCGGTGCCGGTAAGCTCGCCGCTGCTCCACGCGGTGAGCAGCGCGGGTCGTTGCACGCCGTAGTCGACGAACAGCCCGGCGAGGTGGCGAGCCAGGGCGTAGCGCCGACCGCGCCGCAGCTCGGCCTCATCCCCGCTGTGCTCGTGGCCGAGATGACGGGCGACGACCTCCAACCACGGCTCGTGGATGTGGGCGTCGAGCACCGCCAACACGGTCCAGGTGAGCCGGTCGGGCGACCACGGGTCGTCGGAGCGCGGCATACCCGCTCGCCCCGTGAGGACTGAGGTGAGCGTGGTGGGGGCGAGAAACCGCACCCCCGCGCATACGCCGTCAGCGCCCGCGACGGTGCCGCCCGAGGCGCCGAGCTGGTGGGAGAGGCGTTGGGTGAGCCATCGTTCAATGCCCTTGGCGGGCACGACGACGACCTCCTGGGCCAACGGATCGGGTAGTGGGCGCGCGAGAACCTCGGCCAGCCCGGCAGCCAACTCGGCCGAGTCGATCCCGCGATGCACGTGCAGCGCCATCGCCCACCTCCTTGATCCGAGCCTAGGACGTGCCACCGACAACGCCTCCCCCTTCCCGCCCCGTCGGTCGCGACGCACGTGGCGAGCGGGTCGACGAGCAGGCGGGCAGTCGTTGACGTCGTGATGGTCTCGAGACGCTGCGCTCGACCAACGGCGGGGGTCGGGTAGGCGATGACGGCACCCCCCCGTTGGTTGAGGAGGAGCGCAGCGACGTCTCGAAACCATGGTGACGTCAGGGGAGAGGCTCGGCAGTGGTCTCGAGACGCTTCGCTCCTCGACCAGCGGCGTGGTCGGGCAGTCGTTCACGTCGCGATGGTCTCGAGACGCTGCGCTCCTCGACCAACGGCGGGGGTCGGGTAGGCGATGACGGCACCCCCCCGTTGGTTGAGGAGGAGCGCAGCGACGTCTCGAAACCATGGTGACGTCAGGGGAGAGGCTCGGCAGTGGTCTCGAGACGCTTCGCTCCTCGACCAGCGGCGTGGTCGGGCAGTCGTTCACGTCGCGATGGTCTCGAGACGCTGCGCTCCTCGACGGGGTGTGCGGCTCTCTGGGTGCGCTTACCGTGAAGGGCGACGGTGACCCACACGAGGAGCATTCATGAGCGAGTACCGCACCGAGAACCCCGCCACCGGCGAGGTCGAGCAGACCTTCGACGCCCTCGACGACGCCGGGGTGCAGGACGCCCTGGGCCGCGCGCACGACGCCTATCTCAACTGGCGCGAATACGACCCTGCGGGCCGCGCCGCGATCCTCCTCAAGGTGGCCGACCTCTACGACGAGCGGGCCCAGGAGCTGGCCGAGATCATCGCCGGCGAGATGGGCAAGCCCGTCGCGCAGGGTCTCGGCGAGTTGAAGCTCGTGTCGAGCATCTACCGCTATTACGGCGAGAACGGAGTCGGCAAGCTCGAGGAGGAGGTGCTCGACGTGCCCGGCGGGCGCTCGATCGTGCGCCGCGACCCCGTGGGCGTGCTGCTCGGCATCATGCCGTGGAACTTCCCCTACTACCAGGTGGCCCGGTTCGCGGCCCCCAACCTCATGCTCGGCAACACGATCCTGCTCAAGCACGCCCAGATCTGCGCGCGCTCGGCCCTCGTCATGGAGGAGATCTTCCGTGACGCGGGCCTGCCCGAAGGCGCCTACGTCAACGTGTTCCTCAGCAACGAGCAGGCCGCCGACGTCATCGCCGACCCGCGTGTGCAGGGCGTGTCCCTCACGGGCTCGGAGCGGGCGGGGGCCGAGGTCGCGGCGACCGCCGGCAAGCACCTCAAGAAGTGCGTCCTCGAACTCGGCGGCTCCGACGCCATGATCATCCTCGACTCCGAAGACCTCGCCAAGACGGTCAAGGCCGCCACCAACGGCCGCCTCGGCAACGCCGGCCAGGCGTGCAACTCGCCCAAGCGCATGTTCGTCGTCGAGGACCTGTACGACGAGTTCGTCGCCGGCCTCGCGGCCTCGTTCGCTCAGTGGCAACCGGGCGACCCGGTCGCCGAGGGCACCCGCATGGGTCCGCTCTCCTCGGTCGACGCGCGCGACCGGCTCATGGAGCAGGTGCAGGACGCCAAGGACAAGGGCGTCACCGTGCACACCGGCGGCGACGCCGTCGACGGGCCGGGCGCGTTCATGCAGCCCACCGTGCTCACCGACGTCACCCCCGAGATGCGCGCCTACACCGAAGAACTCTTCGGGCCCGTCGCCATCGTCTTCAAGGTCGCCTCCGCCGACGAGGCCATCGAGCGGGCGAACGCGAGCGCCTACGGACTCTCGGGGTCGGTCTGGACCTCCGACATCGAGCTCGGCCGCTCGATCGCCGACCGCCTCGACGTCGGCATGGCCTACGTCAACGAGCACGGCACGACCCTGCCGGGTCTGCCGTTCGGCGGCGTCAAGCGCTCCGGTTACGGGCGTGAGCTGGCCGAGTACGGCATGGACGAGTTCGCCAACCGCAAGCTCGTGCGCGTCCGGGGCTGAGACGCTCGCGGCGACCGGGCACCGGTTCAGGAGGGACTGACCTCAGAACCGGTGCCCGGCCGTCTCGATGCGGTCGGCGAGCCGGGAGAGCACCCGATCGAAGGCGTCGAGGTCCTCCTCCGACAGGTCGTCGAAGAAGATCTCGCGCACGAGGCGCGCGTGCCCGGGCGCGGCCTGCTCGATGCGGTCGCGCCCCTCGGCGGTAAGCACGGCGAACGAGCCTCGTCCGTCGTCGAGACACTCTTCGCGGGTGATAAGGCCCCGCTTCTGCATGCGGGTGAGCTGATGCGACAGACGGCTGCGCTCCCACGCGAGCGCGTCCGCGAGCTCGGCGATGCGGCACCGCTCGTCGGGGTGCTCGCTCAGTTGGACGAGCACCGAGAAGTCGGCCACGGACAGCTGGGAATCGGCGGACAGCTGCGACCCGATGACCGCAGGCAGGGTGGACGTGACGTGCAGCCAGCGACGCCACACCTCTTGACTACGCGCGTTCAACCAGGGCGATTCCATGGCACCAGTATGACAGTGATGTGTCACATAGAGCGGATCTATGAGGCACAACGGTGACACCCCCGCTCTGACACCGGAGCCGGGGTGCCACCGGAGGTCACGCCGCGGGCACCTGAGCCGGGTCGGTGCCGCTGGACGGGGCGACCCGGTACCCGCCGGGTGTCGCGTCCGTGCTCGCCGACGGCGTGGGAGCCGCCTGATCGCCTGAGTCGCGCCCCCCGCGACGCTCGGGGGCGGTGCGCACCTCGATCGAGGACAGGTCGGCGCTCACCTCGACCATGACCCGCTCGCCGGCGCGGGTCCCGATGACGTCGTAGCTGCCGTCGGGATCCTTGCGCACCGTCTCGACGGTGATGTCGGCCTCCTGCGCGGCGACGGCGTCGGTGACCCGGGTCGCCTCCTCGCCGGTGACCTCGGTGTGGGCGTGCCGCTCGCCGCGACCCCCCGGACCGCCGCAGTCGCGGCCCTCTCGTGTCTGACCCGAGGAGGTGCTCGTGCCGGAGTCGCTCTCGTTCGCCGAGGCGAGGGAGACCCCGGCGACACCGAGCGAGGCGGCGCTGACCAGGACGGCAGCGCCGGTGACGAGTGTGTTCTTGGTGACCATGACGGTCCTTCCTGACGTGTGGTTGACGTGTTCCACCGTCGGGGTCTGACCTGTCGGGAGCCCATGAACGACCTGAGGGGTACCCCAGCATCCGGACCCGCCTGACATGCCAGGCACTGTGAGGGCGCTAAAGTCGGACGTATGACCGCATCGGAGGAGATCCGCGACCGATGCATGGAATCTGTACCGCTCGAGGCGACCCTCGCCGAGGTGGCCGCTCTGCTGAACCGCACCGTCGATGACGTGCAGCGTCAGTGGGACGCGGTCATGGAGGGCACTGTCGACGACATCCTCGCCGCCGGCGATCTTCCCTCGTGGATCGCCCGCACCGCGGCCTCCGGCGGCAAGCAGATCCGGCCGGTCATGTGTCACTGGGGATTCGTCGCCGCCGGTGGCGAGGGGTCCGCGGCCCACGGCGACGTCGTCTCGTGCGCCACGGCGCTGGAGTTGCTGCACACGTTCGCGCTCATCCACGACGACGTCATGGACGAGGCCGAGACCCGCCGCGGCGTCCTCGCAGCTCATCGGCACGCGGCGCGCGCACACGCCGACCGGGGCGCAACCGGGTCGGCGAGCCGGTACGGGGAGTCGATGGCGATCCTGCTCGGCGACCTGGCCCACACGATGGCCGACCACCTCGTCGCGGGCCTGGCCCCGCCGGTGCGGCGGCGCTGGTTCGAGCTCAACGTCGAACTCATCGCCGGCCAGCGCGAAGACCTGTCAGGGGCGGCGACCGGCGCGGGCGGTATCGAGCGGGCGCGGCGCATTGCCCGCATCAAGTCGGGGGCGTACACGATCACCCGGCCGCTGCAGCTCGGGGCGGCGTGCGCGAGCGCGCCCCCGGCCGTACACGACGTCTTCGAGCGGTACGGGCGTGAAGTGGGTGGGGTCTTCGCCACCCGCGACGACCTCCTCGGCGTGTGGGGCGACCCGCGGCAGACCGGCAAGCCCAGTGGTGATGACCTGCGGCAACGCAAACCGACCCTCCTGTGGGTCGACGCGGAGGCCCGCCTCACCGGCTCGGCTCGGGCCCTGCTGGATCGGGTGGGCACGCCCGCCGAACGCCCCGGAGACGTGACCACCCTGCAGGACGCGATGCGGGAGGCGGGTGTGGCCGAACGCGCCGAGAAGTCGATCGCCGACGGCGTGGATCGCGCCGTGACGGCCCTCTCCCTGGCCCAGGACGTCCTGCACCCGGACGGCATCGACGGTCTCGTCGCCGTCACCCGCGACATCGCTTGGAGGACATCGTGACCACCATCGTCGTGGGAGCCGGTCTCGCCGGGTTGGCGGCCGCCGCCCACCTGCGGGCGGCGGGCCAGGACGTGCTCGTGCTCGAACGCGAGGACGTGCCCGGCGGACGCAACGGGCAACTGCATCAGGACGGGTTCACGTTCGATACCGGCCCGGCGGTGCTGACGATGGTCGACCTCATCGAGGAGGTGCTCGGCGCCGTCGGCTCCAGCGTCGAGGAACGCCTCGACCTGACCCTGCTCGACCCCGCGTACCGGGGGCGGTTCGCCGACGGGTCGACCATGTACGTCCGCCACGGCCACGAAGCCATGCGGGCGGAGATCGAGCGCGCCTGCGGCCCGGCCGACGCGGCTGCGTTCGACGACTTCGTCCCCTGGCTGCGGCGGCTCTACGAGCTGGAGATGCCGCACTTCATCGACGCCAACTTCGACTCCCCGCTGGACCTCGTGCGCAAGCCGCTCATCGCGGCCGACCTCGTTCGCCAGGGCGGATTCGGGCGTCTCGGCCCGGCGATCCGGCGCCGGTTCAGCGACGACCGCCTGCACCGCCTGTTCTCCTTCCAGGCCCTCTACGCCGGGCTCGCCCCCGACCAGGCGCTCGCCATCTACGCCGTCATCACCTACATGGACTCCATCGAGGGGGTCCTCTTTCCCGCCGGCGGCATGAGGGCGGTCCCCGAAGCGATGGCGGGCGCCCTCACCGACGCCGGGGTCGACATCGCCTACGGCCGCACCGTCACTCGCGTGCTCACCCGCCACGACGGTGTCGTCGCCGGGGTCGAGCTGGAGGGGGGCGAGAAGATCGCGGCCGATGCCGTCGTCACCACCCTCGACCTGCCCGTGGCGTACGCCACGCACGCGAGCGACCTCACGGTGCCGCGCGTGCTGCGCCGCGCGCAGTACTCCCCCTCGGCCGTGGTCTGGCACCTCGGCGTGCGCGGCGAGCCGCAGGACGCCGCGCACCACAACATCCACTTCGGCGACGACTGGACCGGCGCCTTCGACGACCTCCTCACGCACGGGCGGCGCATGGTCGACCCGAGCCGCCTCGTCTGCGTGCACTCGATGCACGACGATACCGCCGCCCCCGACGGGTGCTCGACGCTCTACGTCCTCGAACCGGTGCCCAACCTCGAGGTCGGCGACATCGACTGGGACGAAGAAACCCCTCGTATGAAAGAGGACCTCCTGACGTTCCTCGACGACGAGGGCTACCCCACCGACATCGTCACCGACGCGTTCGTCACCCCGCTGGACTGGCGCGATCAGGGGATGGCGGCCGGCACCCCCTTCGCCCTGGCGCACACTTTCTCCCAGACCGGCCCGTTCCGGCCCGCCAACCACGAACCCCGCCGGCCCGGGCTGTTCTTCGCCGGGTCCGGCACCGTGCCGGGAGTGGGGGTGCCGATGGTGCTCGTGTCCGGCAAGCTCGCTGCCGCCCGCGTCCTGGACTACCTCGCATGAGCGTGATCGCCCGCGAGGAGCTCACGGCGCTCGTCCTTCGTGGTGATCGGCGTGCCGCCGCCCTCACCCGCAGGCACGGCACCACCTACTACTGGGGCACCCGCCTGCTCGACCCCCTGCAGCGTCGCGACGTCTTCGCCGTCTACGCCCTGTGCCGCCTCGCCGACGACATCGTCGACGAGCCGACGAGCGACGACCCGGAGGTCATCACCCGCGACCTCGCGCGCTTCGGGACGCTGTTCGCCCAGATCACCGACGACCCCCTCACCGCCTTGGGCGTCGATCACCCCGACCTCGACGTCATGCTCGCCGCCGCCCGCACCGTGCGAGCGCGCGGCATCAGTATGGACTGCTTCGAGCGCTTCTTCGCCGCGATGGCCGCCGACCTGGTCCGCACGAGCTGGGCAAGCTGGCCCGAGCTGCGCGACGACTACATGGAGGGCTCGGCCGCCGTCATCGGCGAGATGATGCTCCCCGTCCTCCAGCCACGCTCGACAGCCGCGTTCGAGCCCGCCCGCGCGCTCGGCCTGGCGTTCCAGCTCACCAACTTCATCCGCGACGTCGGCGAAGACCTCGACCGCGGGCGGGTCTACTTGCCCGCCGACGAGTTGGCCGCGCACGGCGCCGATATCCACGCCCGGGTCGTCACGCCGCAGTGGCGCAGCTTCCTCGCCGCGCAGATCGCCCGCAACCGTGAGCTGTACGACGTCGCCCGCGAGGGGGTGGCCTACCTGCCGCCTGCCTCGGCCCGGTGCGTGGCGCTGTCGCTGCGCATGTACTCCGAGATCCTCGACCGCGTCGAAGCGGCCGACTACGACGTGTTCTCGGCGCGCCGCCGGGTGCCGCGGCGCCGCAAGGTGGCCCTGCTCGCCGACACGTTCGTGCGCGGGCCGCAGACCGCCCTGGAAGGACCGCACCGATGAGCATCCCCGTCCGTCGCCTGCCCCAACCCGAGGAGGCCCGGCTGCGCTCGACGTGGCGGGCGGCCTCCGTGCCGCGCATCAACGCGGCGCTCGCCGACGCACAGCACCGACCGACCGGCGGCTGGCACGTCGTCGGCGCCTCCACCGACGTCCGCCGACCCCGCGACGGGCGTACCCCCGCGACGATCGTGCGCGTCATCGCCGGCCGCGAGATCGTCCTCTTCCGTGACGAGGACGACACCTTTCACGCCGGTCCCGGTGCCTGCCCGCACATGGGTGCCCGCCTCGAGGGCTGTGTCGTCGCCGACGGGTCCGTCCTCTGCCGGTGGCACGGCCTCGCCCTCGGCGGCGCCCGCTCGGAGATGCCGTTCGAGGAGTACGTCGTCCACGACGACGGCGTGCTGCTCTGGGTCCGCCTCGACGACGACCCCCTCGCCGGGGAGCTGACCTGGGCGCCGACCCTGACCGCCCGCCCCGACCCGGGCGCCTCGATCGCGGCCGTCGTCGCCGAACCTGGTGAGTGCGAGCCGGAGGACGTCATCGCCAACCGGCTCGACCCGTGGCACGGCGCCTGGTTCCACCCCTATGCCTTCAGCCACCTGGAGGTCGACGAGGACGCCTCGGAGATCGACCGGCTCGTCGTCGACGTGACGTTCCGCCTCGGACGCACCTTCGGGGTGCCCGTGCGGGCCGAGTTCGCCTGCCCCGACGCGCGCACCATCGTCATGACCATCCTCGACGGCGAGGGCACCGGCAGCGTCGTCGAGACGCACGCCACCCCGCTCACCGCACCGGGCGCACCGCGAGCGCGCACGATGGTCACCGAGGCGACGATCGCCACGTCCCCGCGTCAGGGGTTCCGGGTGGCCCGCGCCCTCACCCCCCTCGTGGCCGCAGGCATTCGCCACACGGCCCGCGGGCTGTGGGTCGACGACCTCGCCTACGCCGAACGCCGCTACGCCCTGCGCCAGAACGGATCACGATGACCGCGACGACCACCCCCGGCTTCGACGGGGTCGCCCCCGCCTACGACCTCATGGTGGGGCTCTCACCGGGCTACCACGCCCAGTTGCGGGCCTCGGCGCGCGCCTTCGTCGAGTCCCTCCCGCGGCGCAGCGCACCGTTGCTGCTGCTCGACCTCGGCTGCGGGTCCGGGGCCTCGACGCGGGCCCTCGTCACCGAGCTCGACGCGGCCGGCCTCACCTACCGCCTCGTCGGCATCGACGCCTCCGCCGGCATGCTCGCCCAGGCGCAGCGCTCCACCTGGCGCGACGTGACCTTCGAGCACGCCCGCGCCGAGGACGTCCCGGCGCTGCTCGCCGAGCGGGGCTGGACCCCCGACGGCATCTTCGCCGCGTACCTGCTGCGCAACGTCACCGAACGCGACGCCATGCTCGGCGGTCTGGCGGCCCACCTCGCCCCGGGCGCTCCCGTGCTCGTGCACGACTACTCCGTCGCGGGTGACCCGCTCGCCCGCGCCGCGTGGACCCTCTTGTGTTGGTGCATCATCGTTCCGCTCTCGGTGGTGCTCACGCGTCGGCCGGGGTTGTTCGTCTACCTGTGGCGCAGCGTGCTGGACTTCGACTCCACCGAGACCGTCATGCAGCGCTTCTTGCGCGCCGGGCTCACCGACGTGCGCACCCGCCGCGTGCCCGGCTGGCAGGGATCGATGGTGCACATGGTGCACGGCAAGGCCGCGGCATGAGCCCCCGACCGGCCCCGCCGCGGCGTCCCGGCAAAGACCCTCGCGCCGAACGGCACGCCCCGCAGCGTCTCCTCGACGCCGAGATCTTCGCGCGGGAGACCGCCGAAGACCGGCGCCGCGTCGTCGTCATCGGCGGCGGCATCGCGGGCATGGCGGCCGCGGCCGTCCTCGCCGAGGGCGGCGCCAACGTGCGGTTGCTCGAGCGCGAGCACCAGCTCGGCGGGCGGGTGCGCAGTTGGCCCCTGCCGGATGGCCGCACGATGAGCCGCGGCTTCCACGCCTTCTTTCGCCAGTACTACAACCTCCGCGAGCTGCTGCGGCGCGCCGACCCCGACCTGTCGGCCCTCGTCCCGCTCGAGGACTACCCCCTCGTCGACGCCTCCGGACGCACCGACACCTTCGCCGGGCTGCCGCTCACACCGCCCTTCAGCGTCGCCGCGTTCGCGCTGCGCAGCGAGAGCTTCCCGGCCCGCCAGGTCGCCCGCGTCGACGTCCGCCGCGCGATGGCCCTGCTGGCCGTCGACTACCCCCGCTCGTTCGGGGATTTCGACGGGATGAGCGCCGCCGAGGTGCTCGACCGCCTCCGCTTCCCGAAGGCCGCGCGCCACCTCGCCCTGGAGGTGTTCGCGCGCAGCTTCTTCGCCGACCCCCGCGACTTCTCCGGCGCCGAGCTCGTCGCCATGTTCCACACGTACTTCATGGGCTCGGCCGAGGGGCTCATCTTCGACGTGCCGCGCGGCGACTACGACCGCACCCTGTGGGCGCCGCTCGGGCACTACCTGTGGACCCGCGGCGTGCAGACCGAGACGGGCGTCACCGTCACCGGCCTCGAGGACATCGACGGCGAGGACGGCCCGCTGCGCGTCCACCTCGCCGGCCGGGAGCCCCTGGAGGCCGATGCGGTCGTCCTCGCCACCGACCGCGCCCCACTGCAGCAACTCGTCGCCGACTCCGGTCTGGGCGACCCCGGGTGGCGCCAACGCATCGCGATGCTCGCCGGCACCCCCCGGTTCGTCGTGTGGCGGATGTGGCTCGACACCCCGCTCGCGGCCGAAACGGCACCCTTCGTCGGCACCGCCGGGCTGGGACTGCTCGACAACATCAGCGCCGTGCACCTCTTCGAGGACGAGGCCGCCGCCTGGGCACGCGAGCACGGCGGCAGCGTCGTCGAGCTGCACGCCTACGCCGTCCGCGACGAGGTCACCGACGAGGAGGTGCGGGAGGATCTGCGCGCCCAGATGCTGCGCCTGCACCCCGAACTACGCGACGCCGCCACCCTGCACGAGGAGTGGCTCGTCGCCGATGACTGCCACCTCATCACCCCCGAGCCCTGGTCGGAGCGCCCCGGCGTCCTCACCCCCGACCCGCGCGTCGTGCTCGCCGGCGACGGCATCCGTGTCGACCTGCCCGTCGCGCTCATGGAGCGGGCCGCGACGACCGGCATGCTCGCCGCCTCCGCCCTGCTCATGCGCTGTGGTCTACCCGGACAGGATCTCTGGTCGCCGCCCATGACCGGCGCCCTCGCCCCGCGCCGCCTCCACGAGGGGGTGCGGCGCGTACTGCCCGGGCGCAGCGGACGTCAGTAACCGGGCGCAGCCGCCCTCACTAAACCGGCGCCCCCTCCCACACTA
>JAUNTP010000008.1:4839-7312 GCA_030538585.1 Mobilicoccus sp. | reverse complement strand
AGTCACCGGCGCAGCGTCCGTCAGTAACCGTCGAGGACGTCGAGCTCGGCCCCGAGCACACCGATGATGCGCTCCGAGACGGCTTGCTCGACGGCCCGCCCGACGACGGGCACCGACACGGTGAGCGACACCTCGTAGAACGCCTCGGCCCCGGACTCGCGCGCTTCGATGCTCATCGTGGCGCCCGAGCGTGCCGGCACCCCTTGGACGACGATCTCCATGTCGCCGTCGATGGCGTCGTCGTGCCGGGTCCACCGTTCGAGGCGACGCACCACCGGCAGGCCGGGCCCCCGTCCGGTCCCCATCATCGAGCGGACCATCGGTGGCATCCAGCTCTCGGGCACGTCGGTGTCGATGCCGACGATGAGCTCAGCACCGTCGCCCTCACCGACCGCGTGGCGGGTCACCCGCCCGTCCGCGCCGTCGAGAGCCGCGCGGCGCGCGGTGGTCTCGGGGTCGATGAGCCGGGCCCACACCACGTCGATCGGCGACCGCAGCACGACAGCGATCTCGCGGGTGGTCACGACAGCCCGCTGAGGTCGTCGGGGACGTCGACCGCGTAGAGGCGCAGCACGTCCAGCGGAACAGTCTCCAAGGCCCGCTCGTGGGTGGCGGCGAGCACCACGGGGGCGGCGGCCCCGTCGGTGTGCGCCTGCCACCAGCGCGCGGCCACGACGCACCAGCGATCGCCGGGAACCAGACCCGGAAAGTGCCACTGCGGCCGCGGGGTCACGAGGTCGTTGCCGGTCCGACGCTGGTGGTCGAGAAACTCCTCGGTGACCACCGCACAGATGGTGTGACTGCCGAGGTCTCTGGGACTCGTCTCGCAGCACCCGTCGCGGAAGAACCCCGTGAGGGGATCCAGTCCGCACTCCTGGAGTTCGTCGCCGAGCACGTTGAGCGCCATGGCGAAACCGTACCGGCTCCGCTCGTGCCAGGCCCCTCGGGCGGGTGGATCGCCTCCACCCGATTGCTACCGTCCACGCATGGACACGAATGCCACTGGGCGTTGGGCCACGGCGACCCTGTTGCTCGGCGTGCTCGCCATGTTCGCGCGCGACTCCGGCGGCATCCTCACCGTGCTGTGCCTGTTCGCCGCGCTCACCGCGACGCTGAGCGTGCGCTCGGAGCCGTCGTTCATGCGGATCTTCGTGATGATCGGGGTGGCCTTGTGCCTGCTCGCGGTGTTCCTCGGGTCCGGGATCGGCCTCAGCCTGTCGCTGTGAGTGCCAGGATGGGCCCATGAACCACGACGTCGTCGTCATCGGTGGCGGTCAGGCGGCCCTGGCCACGGCGTTCTACCTGCGGCGTGCGGGGCTCGACTACGTCGTCCTCGACGACGCCGCGGAGCCGGGCGGGGCGTGGCGTCACACGTGGCCGACGATGCGGCTGTTCTCCCCGGCCGAGTATTCCTCGCTGCCGGGCTGGCAGATGCCCTCCTCGCGCGGGGGCAACCCTGACGCCGACCACGTCATCGACTACCTCACCGAGTACGAGCGCCGCTACGAGATGCCGATCGAGCGGCCCGTCGAGGTGCGGCGCGTCGAGCGGCTGAAGGAGGGGTTCGAGGTGAGCTCGGCCGACCGCCGCTGGCGCTCCCAGGCGGTGGTCAGCGCGACGGGCACGTGGTCACGTCCGTTCATCCCGGCCTACCCGGGGCGCACGTCCTTCGAGGGCGTCGCGTGCCACAGCGCGTACTACCCCGGACCGGAGCGGTATGAGGGGCACACCGTCATGGTCGTCGGCGGGGCCAACTCCGGCGCGCAGATCGCCGCCGACCTCATGGACGTCGCCGACGTGCTCTGGTGCACCTTGGAGGAGCCGCGGTTCCTCCCCGACGACGTCGACGGGCGCGAGCTGTTCCGCATCGCCTCCGCGAAGGTACGGGGCGAGGAGGGCGCGCAGGGCGTGGGAGGTCTCGGCGACATCGTGGCCGTGCCCCCGGTGCGGGCTGCCAGGGAGAAGGGTCTGTCGTGGACGCCGATGCCCGAGCGGTTCACCCCGCAGGGGGCGGTGTGGGCCGACGGCACCAGGCGAGAGATCGACGACATCGTCTGGTGCACGGGTTTCCGGCCGGCGCTGCGCCATCTGGACTCCCTGGAGCTACCGAGGGAGAACGGGCGCCTGCGCATGCAGGGCGCGCTCGTGGAGGACACCCCGGGCCTCTACCTCGTGGGCTACGGCGATTGGACCGGCCCGGCGTCGGCGACCCTCATCGGCGTCGGCCAGTGGGCGAGGCAGACGGTGCGCGACATCGTCGACCGGCTCGGCGTCGACGCCCGCGTCTGACACGCTCCCCCACACGTTCGAAGCGTCTCGAGACCCCCTCCCTCACCGTTGGTCAGAAGCGTCTCGAGACCCCCTCCCTCACCGTTGGTCGAGGAGCGAGCGAAGCGAGTGTCTCGAGACCACTGCCCACGTCATCGCGCAAGTCTCGAGGGTCTCGATGGTCTCGTGACGTCGCTTCGCTCCT
>JAUNTP010000008.1:0-4829 GCA_030538585.1 Mobilicoccus sp. | reverse complement strand
GCGCGTGCTGCTCGCTGTTCACGTTGGCCGCGCGACGTCGCTCCGCTCCTCCTCGACCAACGGGGGGCTGCGCTCCTCCTCGACCAACGGGGCGGTTCGGGCCTCGGGCCTCCTCGACGCGTCAGCCTCGCGGGGCCTGGCCGGCGGCGATGCGGTCGCGGTTGGCCTGCACGGTGGCGATGTACCGGTAGGTGTCGCGGTAGGTGCCGCGCTCATTGAGGCTGCGCATGCCCTGGTAGTAGGCGCCGAGCATGCGGTCTTCGCGGGTGGTGCGGTCCTGCAGGTTCTTCAGCTTCATGACGCCGCAGGTGACGTTGTCCTGCAGGTTGTGCAGGTCGAGGGTGCGGCCGGCCTTCTCCGACATCCATCGGCCGGTGATCGGCATGCACTGCATCGCGCCGATCGCGCCCTTGTGGGAGGTCTGGTTCTGACGCCAGCGCGACTCCTGCCAGCCCACGGCGAGCGCGAGGTTGGGGTCGACGCCGTGGCGACGTGCGGTGTCGGCGATGACGCGGCGGACCTCGGCCTGGCCTTGGGAGAGCCCGACGTGCGGGCGACCGACCATCGCCGTCGTCGCCGTGGATCCCTTGGAGCGGGTCACGGCGGCGGTGGGGATTATGAGTCGCTGGCCGGCGAGGATGCGGTTGTCCGAGCCGATGCCGTTGGCCTCACGCAGCGCGCTCTGGGTGACGCCGTAGCGCAGGGCGATGCCGCTCACGGTCTCGCCGCGGCGCACCCGGTGGGTGTCGGTGGCGGCGGGCGCCGTGGTGACGACGGCGACGGTGACGCTGGCAGGCGGAGGGGGAGGGGTGGCTGCGAACATGATGGCCTTCCTTCGGGGCGAGCTCATCCGGGCGGCGAGGTGCCGTCGACGATGTCGTTCGCGCACCGCCGAATTGGCACCCTACAACGAAATCGTCACGACTTCATCGCCGCGCCGTCCGGGTGCTTGACTCCGGCGGCCGTGTGGGGTCGGCTTTCACGCCGGTCAGAGGCGTGTGGTCTCGATGCTCCAGCCGCAGGCCACGAGCCGGTCAGCGAGGTGGCTGCCCATGGCCCGGGACGGGGTACTCACGCCAGGCGACGCATCGAGGTCGTCCAGAGCGAGGCTCAACGCCGATTGTCCCAGCATCACCGCGGTGCCGGTGTATCCGGGGTCGCGGTCGTCGGACAGGCGGGTGCGATACCGGGCGCCCGAGGTGGTCACCGCTTCGATGTCGAACGCGAACCGCCCCCGCGCCATCGACTCCTCGTCGGGGCCTTCACCCGGCGCCGGGAGCACCCGGTCGAGCAGGGCGCGGGTCGGGCGCAGGCTGAGCCCGACGCCCATGGCGCCCATCACCCCGGTGATGCCGGCCGCGGTGGCGGCCCCGGCGAGGCCGCGCCCGGTGTCGTGCACCTCGGAGTAGCGGAAGTCGCGCCCGTAGGACCAGCCGGACGCGGCGTTGCTCCACCGCACGACGCGCGTGTTGTAGGGCGCCATGAAGAACGGTGCGACCCAGCGGCCGCGGGCGCCGTCGAACCTCGGGAGGGCCAGCCGTCGGACGCGTTGCGCGAGGGAGCGTGACGGGCGGGGTTCGGGTTCGGCGGCGCGGTCGGGCGACAAGGCGTAGGGGTCGGCGAGCAGCCGCGCGACCTCGTCGTCCTTCGAGGCCGCCGCGAACTGGCCCCGCATCGAGGCGAGGGTGCCGCCGCTCAGACCGCCCCGCAGCCGGTGCGCCACTGCCCGTGTGGCGAGAAGGTGCCCGTCGCCGTGCTCGGCGGCGGCCCGCGCCGTGATGTAGACCCCGAGGTCGGAGGGGATGGAGTCGAACCCGCAGGAGTGCACGATGTGCGCGCCGCTGCGCTGCGCCGCCACTCCCACCGTGTCGAGCGACCAGCGCACGAACGTGATCTCGCCGGTGAGGTCGCAGTAGTGCGTCCCGGCCTTGGCGCACTCGGCGGCGAGGGTCTTGCCGTAGTCCTCGTACGGCCCGACGGTGGTGCACACCACCGCGGTGCGAGCGGAGAGGGCCGCGACCGCCTCCGCGTCGCTGACGTCGAGGGTGATGCGCTCCCACCCGCGAGCCACCTCCGGCAGCTGTGCGGTGAGCGCCTCCAGCTTGGCGGCGTCGCGGCCGGCGAGCGCGATCCGCGCCCCCTCGCCGTGCTCGGCGAGGTGACGCGCGGTGAGGCGACCGACGAACCCCGTCGCACCGACGAGCACGATGTCCAGATCACGCATGACGACTCCTCTCGGGAGGCTCCATCGTCTCAGGCGGCGACGCGCTCCTGCAGGCCGCTGCGTCGAGCGAACGCGACGAGACCGGCGACGCAGACGGCGATGACGACGATCTGGATGAGCATGAACGGTCCGCCGACCCCGGCGCTGCGATCGAACGCGGACTCCATGTCCTGGGTGTAGGCGCCGACCACGCCGGCGGCGACGTTGTTGACGACGTGCAGGACGATGGCGACCTCGAGGCCCCCGGTGAGGCGCACCGACAGCGACAGCAGTACCCCGAAGCAGAAGTAGTAGAGGTTGAGCCACAGGTCCGCCGCGAAGTGCGCGGCCATGAACAACACCGCGGAGATCAGCGTCCCCACCACGAAGGCGACGTTCTCGGTACGGAACCATGAGCCGGCGGCGCGCTGCACGTAGCCGCGGAAGAAGATCTCCTCGGCCGCCGCCTGGAACGGCATGAGCAGCACCGACAGCAGCGCGAACATCCACCAGTTGTCGCTGGGGTCGCCGCCCTCGGGGCCGAGGATCGTGAAGACCGCCATGTAGACGCTGAACAGGACGAGGAACGGCGGGGTCACCCGCAGCACGTAGCCCCAGCGCAGTCTGCCGGTCACCGAGGAGTTGAAGCCGATGCGCTGGCCGTGCAGGTAGCGGACGAGGAGCAGCGTCGTCGGGATGAGGAGGATGAGCGCCAGGAGCATGGAGGCGTAGACGAACGGCGTCATCGTCCCGAACGGCACGTCGAAGACGAACGCGTCGATCATCAACGCGCCGACGCTGAGGAGCCCGCTGCCGACGAGCAGCACCAGCACGCCAGCGAGGATGCCGACGAGCGGCTTCCACCAGCGCGCCGTCTGCGTTCGCAGCGTGGCGGGGTACTCCTGCCCGGGCAGCGGATCGCCGAGCAGGACGCCCGGACCGTCAGGTCGTGTCATGGCGGCGGGCTCCGCCGCCGGGGCGGGGGTGTGGTCGCGTGACTGCTGAAGGTCGTCGTCGTTGTTCATGACCCCAGCCTCTCCGACGATCGGTCGGCCGGCGATGGGATCCGTCACCGGCGCCGGTGAGCCGATCAGGGCGCCGGGATGACGAATGTCACGAGCCTGTCGTCTGCGCCGGCTCCACGCCTTCGGTCGGTTCGGGTGCGGGCGCCCCGTCGGTGGCCTCGGGAGCAGGGGCGACGGTCGCCCCGGGCTGCTCCGCCACCTGGCGGCAGTCCTCGGCCATCTGCGCGACCCGCTCCTGGGCGGCAGCGAACTCCCGCACCACCTGGCTGAGGGCGATGGCGTCGAGGTCACGCGCCGCGTTGAGGCCCTGTCCCGCGACCTGCGCGACCTGCTGAGCCTCGTCGGCCGCCCGCAGGCAACTGGCCGGGATGAGGACGCCGTCGGGTGAGGCGGTGACCGTCATCGTCGGCACGGGGGTCTCCTCGGCCTCGCCGGCGAACGGCGAGTCGCCGGTGACGCCGCCGGTGGCGAACCAGATGATGCCGCCGCCGAGCACGGCCCCGAGGAGGAAGGTGGCGATCGCCAGCAAGGGTGAACCGCCGGAACGCCGTTCGTCGGTGGAGTAAGAGTTGGCCATGACGGTCTCCAATCGGGAGTCGTGACATCCAGCGTAGAGCGGCCCGCCGCCGATGCGGCTTTCCGACGACGATCTCGTCGATCTCGTCGACACTGTCGATGTCCTCATGTCGTGGACGTCGTGCCGCGCCCGATCGGTCCCGGGGATCTAAGCTGATCGCGGTCAGAGCCGCGAGGAGGGCGCCTGATGAGCTCCGAGCCTCACGCCGTCCGCCGTCTGTGGTCCTGGCATGCACGGGTCATGTACGTGCTGCGGTGGCCCATCGTCGTGTTCTGGATCGGGGCCGCGGCGTTGTCGCTGGCCTACCCGCCGCCCTCTCTCGCCGAGGGGGACGCGGGCGGCGCGGACGCCCTCACCTCCGCCGACAGCGAAGCCTTCGAGACCGAGCTGCGCGAGATGGAGATCTTCGGGTTTCCCCTGTTCAGCCGCACGGTCGCAGTGCAGCGCAGTCCCGAGGGGATGGACCCGTACGCCCAGCTCGAGTCGGTGCTCGAAGCCGTCGCCGTCAACCAGCGTGAACCCGAACCGCCACTGCTCGGGGCCCTGCCGTTGCCGAACGCGGTGACGTTCGGGGCGGGCCAGCAGGAGCGGGGCACGACGGTCCTCACCTACCTGTTCATGGACCCGCGCACCGACTTCGGCACCCAGCACACCTACTCGCGCGCCTACGGGCAGGACTACCTCGGCGCGCCGGAGGACCACTACATCGGCGTCACCGGCTCGGTACCCGCCCGCGCCCAGCAGGCCTACATCGTCGGCGAGCACCTCCACCTGCTCGAGATCGCGACGCTCATCGTCATCTTCGCCATCGTGGGGCTCGCGTTCCGGTCGGTCATCGTGCCCGTCATCGCCCTCGGCGCGTCCGGGATCGCGCTCGTCGTGACGATGTGGGTCGTCACCCTGCTGGCCGACGTCCTCGGCGTCGACGCCCCCGCCGAGCTGCAACCCGTCCTGCTCGCGCTCCTGCTGGGCGTCGTCACCGACTACACGATCTTCTACGTCACCGGTCTCGGCACCGCGTACG
>JAUNTP010000007.1 GCA_030538585.1 Mobilicoccus sp. | reverse complement strand
ATGCCCTCGCCGGTGGTGCCGGTGACCTCGCCGGAGGCGTGGGTCAGCTTGCCGGTGGCGCCGAGGAGGTCGCTGGTGGGGCGAGCGCGCTGGCGTCGGGCAACGCCGAGTTGGCCGACGGACTCGGGCAGGCTGCCGCGGGCACGGCGGCGTTGCCGGAGCAGAGCGCCGCCCTGGCGGCCGGTGGCCAGGCGGTCGCCCAGGGCAACCGCGAGCTCGCCGCGGGGGCGCGCGAATTGGCCGACGGGCTCGACGCCGCCGCTGCCGGCGTGGCCGACCTTCCTGAGCAGACGCGGGCCCTGGCCTCCGGCGCTGCCGAGCTCGACGCGGGCGCGACGGCGCTCGGTGAGGGCGGGGCAGCGCTCGGGCCTGCGGCGGCAGAACTCGCCACCGGAGCGGCAGGCCTATCCGCGGGCGCCGACGCGCTCGCGAGCGGCATCGAACAGCTCGGGGCCGGTGCGGGCGCGCTCACCGAGGGGGCGAGCCGGCTCGCCGACGGTGCAGCGGCCACCAGCGCCGGCATCGGTGACTACACCGCCGGTGTGGCTCAGCTCGCGCAGCAGTGCAGCGCCTCCGGTGCGGCGGCGGAATACTGCGCCGCGGTGCAGGGCCTCGCTGACAGCGGGGCGGCTCTGGCGGGCGGGGCGCAGGAGGTGGAGCGGGGCGCCGCCGAGCTGGCGCGTGGCACCGGTGGACTCTCGGGCGGCGCGGGCCTCGCGGAGGGCGCGCGTGAGTTCGCCGAGGGCGCCACCGCCTACGCCGACGGCGCGGAGCAGTTCGCGGCGGGAGCCGGTCAGGTCGCGGGTGGCGCCGAGGCACTCGGCGCGGGAACCGGACCGCTGGCGCAGGGGCTGCAGGCGCTGGCCGACGGCATGCCGGCGCTGACCGGCGGCTTGGTGCAGGCACGTGATGGTGCCGGCGAGCTGGCCGACGGAAGTGAAGAACTCGCCGCTGGAGCCGACAGCCTCGCGGGTGGGCTCACGCAGCTCGCGGGCGGCACGCCGGAGCTGGCTGCCGGGATCGGTGAGGCGGCCTCCGGGGCGGACCAGCTGGCGAGCGGATCGGCTGACTTGGCGGCCGGCGCCGGTGAGCTCGCCGGAGGCGCGCGATCCGCAGCCGAGGGCGCCGGGCAGGTGTCGGAGGGCGCCGAAGGGCTCGCGGGCGGTGCTCGCTCGGCGCGCGATGGTGCGAGTGAGCTCGAGGACGGCGCCACCCAGCTCGCCGACGGCGCGGGGCAGGTCGCCGAGGGTACGGACGAGCTGGCCACCGGGCTGCAGGAGGGGGCGGAGGCCGCGCCCAGCTACTCCGAGGCCGAGCGTGAACGGCTCGGTGAGGTGGTGTCGGAGCCGGTCATCGCCGAAACCGAGCGCGTCAACGCGGTGAGCGCGTACGGGTACGGTCTGGCGCCGTACTTCATGGCGTTGGCGCTGTGGGTGGGTGCGCTCGGCATGTTCTTCGTGCTGCGACCGCTGCCGCGTCGCGCGATCGCGTCGGTCGCCGCCCCGTGGCGGGTGGCGTTGGCCGGGTTCTTGTCGCCCGCGCTGCTGGGGATCGTGCAGGCCCTGCTCATGGTGCTCGTCGTGCGGTTCTGGGTCGGGATCGAGGCGTCCAACGTGCCGGGCCTCATCGTGCTCGCGGTGTTGACGGCGCTCGCGTTCGTGGCGATCAACCAAGCGCTGGTGGCGGCGCTCGGCACGCGGGGCAGGTTCCTCGGGCTCATCCTCATCGTGCTGCAGTTGGCGGCGGCGGGGGCCACCTACCCAATCGAGACCACGCCATGGTTCTTCCAGTGGCTGCACCCGTTGTTGCCGATGACGTGGGCGGTCGAGGCGTTCCGCAGCCTCATCGCGGGCGGCTCCCTGACGCTGGGCCCAGTGCTGGTGGCGCTGCTGGCGTGGACCCTGCTCGCCTGGGTCGTCACCGCGTTGGCGGCGCGGCGGGACCGGACGTGGACCGTCGACCGCTTGAACCCGACCTTGGCGCTCTGAGCGTGGCGATCTGGCAGGCTCCGCACCCGGTAGGATGGGAGGTTGGATGAGTCGGCCAGGCGGTCGCGTCGCGGCCCTTCGGGGCGGCGCCGAGGAACGTCCGGGCTCCGAAGGGCAGGGTGGTGGCTAACAGCCACCCGGGGCGACCCGCGGGACAGTGCCACAGAGAACAGACCGCCCACGAACCACCCTCTTCGGTGGGTAGGCGTGAGTGAGGGTGAAACGGTGGTGTAAGAGACCACCAGCGCCTCCGGTGACGGGGGCGGCTCGGTAAACCCCACCCGGAGCAAGACCAGACAGTGTGCGATCGAGGGCGGCCCGCCCGAGCACACGGGTAGGTCGCTCGAGCCGTGCGGCAACGCACGGCCTAGATGGATGACCGCTCAACGACAGAACCCGGCGTATCGGTCGACTCATCCACCAAAGTCCCCGTCAGCAGGCTTGTGACCTGCGTTTTCACCCTCCCCGCGTGCCCGTGAGCAGGGCCTGATGTGGTCGCGTGGGAGACGCGAGAACTAACACTGGCCAGGATGTCCCTTCCGGGACCCTGCGCGCGGACGGCACGGGACGGAACAGGAACAGGTGCCCTGCGCGGCCCGCCGAGCACCTCTCCCACGGGGCTCCTGGCGAGGTCACTGATGGGTGAGCTGAGAGATGCGTCCTTTGCTGACCCCGACAGCACCCGCGATGTCTGCGTAGCTGTAGCCGGCCGCCTTCATCGCGTCGATGGCGTGGGCACGGGTCGTCTGCATGGCGCGCGTGGCAGCCTCGATCGTGGCGATATGCGCGGCGAGGTCCTCAAGCAGGGGCGTCACGTCGCCGATCTGCGGGGTGATCGCGACGCGCCCGCCATACTCCGGCAGATCGAACATCGTGGCGACCAGGTCGCGCACTTGCTTCTCGGCGCGGTCGAGCGTGGCGCACTGGGTGACCCCGACGCCCTCGACGTCGAGTTCCCATCCGTGCTCCCATCGGTGGGCGCGGGCGGTGACGTGATCGGGTGTCAACGGCTCATCCATCCTTCGGGCAGACATGTGAGCCGCTTCTCGGCCTGCCGCAGCAGGCCGGGGGAGACATCGCGAGTCTGCGTGATCGGGGTCATGTGCTGCCCGCAAGGGCAGTACCACTTCTCATGGTCGTCCTTGCCTTGCCGGGGTGTGCAGCCCTGGGCACGCAGGCGGAGAACGAGGTCGCGGTACTTCATCGGCTTCACCACGATGGTAGTTTTAGTCCGTTAAACATGCAAGCGTCAAGTCGACTTGACGCTGCCGGACTGACGACCAGGAGTGAACATGTCCGACACCACTGCCCGCCTCATCCGACACTTTCATGCCACCCCCGATCGCGTCTTCGACGCATGGACCGACCCCTCTCTGCTGGCGCAGTGGTACTCCCCGAACCCCGGGCTCGAGGTGACCTTCGAGGGCGAGGTCGTTGAGGGTTCGGACTACGTGCTCACCATGGGCGGGCAGTATGTCGCGCGCGGCACGTACCGGGTCGTGGACCGCCCTCACGCGCTGGAGTTCACGTGGGCGTGGGACCACGAGGACGGTGCACCATCCGTGGTGCGAGTCGACATCGACCGGACCAGTGACGGCACTACGCGGCTGACGCTCGTCCACTCCGACCTGCCCTCCGCCGACGACGCCACAGGCCATGCAGAGGGGTGGGACCTGCAGCTCAACCGACTGGTCGTGCTACTGGGGTGTGACCGTTGGCCCGCCGTTGGTTGAGGAGGAGCGCAGCGACGTCTCGTGTGACCGTTGACGGTGCCGATGACCCGCCGTTGGTTGAGGAGGAGCGCAGCGACGTCTCGAAACCACCGTGCGCTCACGGGGTGACGGTGATCCCGTCACCGAGACCGATGTCAAGCATCAGTCCAGGAACGGGTAGTCCGTGTAGCCCGTCGCTCCGCCCGCGTAGAACGTGGCGGAGTCGGGCTCGTTGAGGGCGGCGCCGGTGCGCCAGCGCAGGGCGAGGTCAGGGTTGGCGATGTACGGCCGGCCGACGGCGACGAGGTCGGCGTAGCCGCCGCGCACGACCTGCTCGACGTCGTCCAGCGTCGTGATCTCGGCGAACCCGTCGTTGGCGATGAACACGCCACCGAAGCGACGCCGAAGATGCTGGGTGGACTCGGCGAACGGGTCGGCGAGCACGTGGAGGTACGCGAGGCCCAGGTCGGCGATGCCGTCGATGAGTGCCGTGTAGGTGGCGCGGGTCTCGGCCGGGTCCGACTCGATGGCGCCGTGCACGTTGTGCGCCGGGGAGATGCGGATGCCGACTTTCGCCGCGCCGATGGCCTCAGTGACCGCCCGCGTGACCTCGATGACGAACCGCGCCCGCGCCTCCGGCGACCCTCCGTAGACGTCGGTCCGGACGTTCGTGCTCGGGGCGAGGAACTGGTGCAGCAGGTAGCCGTTCGCCGAGTGCAACTCCACCCCGTCGAGACCCGCGGCGATCGTGTTGCGGGCGGCCTGCACGTACTGCTCGATCACCTCCGGCAGCTCCGCCGTCTCCAGGGCGCGCGGCACCGGGTAGGGCTTGCGGCCGGTCGGTGTGACGATCTTGCCCGGCGCAGCGATGGCGCTCGGCGCGACCGTCTCGACACCGAGCTTGTTCTCCGGGTGGGAGATGCGCCCGGAGTGCATGAGCTGCACGACGATCCGGCCGCCCCGCGCGTGCACCTCGGTGCCGACCCGGCGCCATCCCTCCACCTGATCGGTGGTGTGGATGCCGGGGATGTTCATGTACGCCTGTCCCGCCACGCTCGGCTGCGTGGCCTCACTGATGATGAGGCCCGCTCCCGCGCGCTGCGCGTAGTACTCGACCGACAGCTCCGGCGGGACCATGTGCGCACCCGCCCGGTTGCGGGTCAGCGGCGCCATGACGAACCGCTGCGGCAGGGTCCAGTCGCCGACACGAACGGGGTCGAAAGCAGTGGTCACCGGTGATGCTCCTTGTAGGGGTCTCGTTGGTTGAGGAGGAGCGCAGCGATGTCTCGAAACCATCGTGACTGACGTGATCACGTGAGCGATGGGGTCGAGCCGCCCACTCCGCGCACTCCTCGACAAGCGGGCGGGGGTCGATGAGGTCAAGGCGCGTGATGTCTCGCCTATTCCGCTGCGCGCGACCGACAGCGAGATCGCCTGCCAATCTAGGTAGACAGACTGACTAAGTAGCCGTACTGTCTACTCATGACCGAGCAACCGTGGCCGAGCGACTGGCTCCGGGGCGTGCTCCAGGTGGCGGTGCTCCGCATCCTCGCCGAGGGGCCCACCCATGGGTACGCCATCGCGACGGCGCTGGAGGAGTCCGGGTTCGGTGTCGTCAAAGGCGGCACCCTCTACCCCCTGCTCAGCCGCCTCGAAGCGGCCGGCTTTGTCACGACCCGGTGGGAGCAGGGCGAGAGCGGCCCGGGCCGCAAGTACCTCGAACTCACCGGCGACGGGCGACTGGAGATGCAGCACCGAACCGCCCGTTGGGTCGAGTTCGCCGAGACGACAGCGCGCTTCATGCGTGCGGACACAGTGAGGGCCTGATGAACGACACCCAGAACGGATCGAGCCGGCGCGGACCTGCGGAGGATCAGTCGTCGCGCGAGTCATGGGTCGATGCGATGGTCGTCGAACTGCGGCTTCGCGACGTGCGCGGCAGTGCCATCGGTGACGCTATCGCCTCGGTGGAAGCCCACTGCGCCGAGAGCGGGGAGCGTCCGCAGGAGGCGTTCGGCGACCCGGTTGAGTACGCCCGCTCGCTCGACTTTCGTGATCAGGACATCGACGCTCTCGAACCCCGCAGCTGGCTGTCGGTCCTCGCCCCGACGCTCGCGGGTGTGGCCGGTGCCGCCCTGACTGGCGCGGCCGTCTCGGGGTGGGCGAGCGGGGGCGACGTGCCGGTGACGTGGGGGGCCGCGGCATCGGCGGCCATCCTGGTGGTGGTGACGGTGCTCACCATCACCTCACTGCGTCTGCTCCTCGCGCATCCGGTGTGGGGCGCGGTGGCTCTGGGGGCGGCGTTCGCGTCGATGGTGCTGGCGAACGTGCTCCTCACCGGCGTCATCCTCAGCCTCCCGGTCATGCTGGTCGGCCTCGTCGCCGTTGCTCTGCTCGCGGCCTCGGTCATCGGCCTGCGCCGAGAGCGGGGGCGAGTGATCGACCCCGTCACCGACCCTATCGACGGCCGCGACCGCTACGGCGCCCTCAGGGGCGGGTTCCGGCACCCCTGGGGTGAGTGGATCTTCGTCATCGCCGCCGTCGGCATCGCCGCGCTCAACCTCATCGTGAGCTGAGCCGACCCCGGCCCGTGTGGGCCGTCGGCGGGTGGTTGTCGGACCTGGCGTCTAGGGTCGAGGCATGACGACGCGAGCTGAGACCGACAGTCTGGGTGCCGTCGAGGTTCCCGCCGACCGCTACTGGGGTGCGCAGACGCAACGCAGCATCGGCAACTTCCCGATCGGGCGCGACACGTTCGTGTGGGGACGCTCCATGATCCGGGCGCTCGGACACCTCAAGCTCGGCGCCGCGCGCGCCAACCGTGCGCTGGGGGAGTTGTCCTCCCTCGACGGCGAGGCGCTCGACGCCCTCGAACAGGCCGCGCGGGAGGTCGTCGACGGCGACCTCGACGAACACTTCCCCCTCGTCGTGTTCCAGACGGGCAGCGGTACGCAGTCCAACATGAACTCCAACGAGGTCATCGCCAACCGCGCCATCGAGATTCTCGGCGGCGAGATGGGCAGCAAGAGCCCCGTCCACCCCAACGACCACTGCAACCGAGGCCAGAGCAGCAACGACACGTTCCCCACCGCGATGCACGTCGCCGTCGTCCTCGACCTGCACGAGTACCTCTACGCGCCCGTCCAGCGACTCCGCGACACCCTCGCCGCCAAGGCCGAGGAGTTCGCCGACGTCGTCAAGGTCGGCCGCACCCACCTGCAGGACGCGACGCCCATCACCCTCGGCCAGGAGATCGGCAGCTGGGTCGCACAACTCGACTTCGGCCTCGACGGCGTGCGCCGCGCCGAACAGGACGTCCTCGACCTCGCTATCGGCGGCACCGCCGTCGGCACCGGACTCAACGCCCACCCGAAGTTCGGGGAAACGTGCGCGGCCAAAATCGCCGAAGAGACCGGCCACGACTTCCGTCAGGCCGGCAACCTGTTCGCGGCGCTGTCGGCTCACGACGCTCTCGTCGCGATGAGCGGATCACTGCGGGTGCTCGCCATGTCGCTGATGAAGATCGCCAACGACGTGCGATGGCTGGCCTCCGGGCCCCGCAACGGCATCGGCGAGATCACCATCCCCGCCAACGAGCCGGGCAGCTCGATCATGCCGGGCAAGGTCAACCCCACCCAGAGCGAAGCGTTGACGATGGTCGCCACGCGCGTCTTCGGCAACGACGCCACCGTCGGGTTCGCGGGCAGCCAGGGCAACTTCCAGCTCAACGTGTTCAAGCCCGTCATGGCCCACGCCGTCCTCGAGAGCATCCGACTCATCGGCGACGCGTGCGGCGCGTTCGACGAGCACTGCGCCCGCGGCATCGAACCCGACCGCGACCGCATCGAGGCTGAACTCGACGCCAACCTCATGCAGGTCACCGCCCTCAACCCGCACATCGGCTACGACAAGGCGGCCGAGATCGCCAAGAAGGCCCACGCAGACGGCACCACGCTCAAAGAGGCCGCGCTCGACCTCGGCCACGTGAGCGAGGGGGACTTCGACGCGTGGGTCGTCCCCATGGACATGACCCACAGCAAGGAGAGCTGACATGGCCGACCCCATCAAGGACCGAGAGCTCTACGACCGCCTGCGCGAGGAGGGCAACAGCAAGTCGAAGGCCGCCGCGATCAGCAACGCCGCCGCCAACTCCTCCCGCGAGGAGGTCGGCCGCAAGGGCGGCGAGGCCGGATCCTACGAGGACTGGACCGTCGACGAACTCCGCGAGCGGGCGGCCGAACTCGACATCGAGGGCCGCAGCTCGATGAACAAGGACGAGCTCATCGAGGCGTTGAGAGAGGACTGAAGGAGCGCGCCGGCACTGGACTGATCGACGTGTCCCGACAGGAATAGGCTGCAGTCATGGCCTCCACGGATGTTGCCGGTCCGGCCGTCGACATGGTCGGCGTGACCAAGACCTTCGGGCGCGTCAGAGCCCTCGACGGGCTAGACCTGCGCGTCGAGCACGGTGAGGTCCACGGGTTCCTCGGCCCGAACGGCGCCGGAAAGTCGACGACGATCCGCATCCTGCTCGGGCTGCTGCGCGCCGACTCGGGTGAGGCCCGACTCCTCGGCGGCGACCCGTGGGACGACGCCGTCGCTCTCCATCGTCGGCTCGCCTATGTGCCCGGTGACGTCGCGCTGTGGCCGGGACTCACCGGCGGCGAGGCCGTCGACCTCTTCGCGCGCCTGCGCGGCGGCATCGACAAGGCCCGCCGCGACCGGCTCGTCGATCTCTTCGACCTCGACCTGCGCAAGAAGGGTCGCTCCTACTCCAAGGGCAACCGGCAGAAGGTCGCCTTGGTCTCGGCGCTGTCCTCGCGCGTCGACCTGCTCGTCTTCGACGAACCGACCTCCGGCCTCGACCCGCTCATGGAGGCCGTGTTCCAGGAGTGCATCGCCGAAGCCACTGCCGACGGCACCACTGTGCTGCTGTCGAGCCACATCCTCGCGCAAGTAGAGGCGCTCGCCGACCGGATCTCCATCATCCGCAAGGGCCGCATCGTCGAATCCGGAAGCCTCGCCGACATGCGCCACCTGTCTCGGACGGCGATCAGCGTCGTCACCGACCGTCCCCTGGATCGGCTGGGCGATCGGGCCGGGGTGCACAACGTGCTCGCCGCGGGGGACAGGGTGCGTTTCGATGTCGACACTGCGCACCTGCCCGAGGTGATGTCAGACCTCGCCGCCCACGGAGTCCGCTCGGTGACCGCGACCCCGCCGACCCTCGAACAGATCCTCCTGCGGCACTACGGCGACACCGTGGAAGCCGACCCCTCATGACCGCGCCTGCGGCGACACGACCCGCGCGACCGGCCGGCCGCGCACGCGGCGGCAGTTTCGCGGGCACCGGATCCATGCTGCGGCTCATGCTCCGCCGCGACCGCATCTGGTTTCCGGCGTGGGTGCTCGGCAACGCGGCGATGGCGGGCTACTACGCCGTGGCTCTGCAAGAGATCCTCACCGACCACGCAGCCATGGCGAGCATGGTCGCGCTCATGGCCAGCCCCGTCACCGCCATGGTCGGCGGGCCCGGCTACGGCTTCGACGACCCGACGGTGCCACGCCTCATCGCCGGCATCTACGGCCTGTACATCATGCTCGGCGCAGCACTCATGAGCCTGCTCACCATCTCGCGGCACACCCGCGTCGAGGAGCAGACCGGCCGCGTCGAAGCCCTCCTCGCGGACGCCGTCGGTCGACGCGCCCCGCTGACCGCCGCTCTGCTGCTCGTCACGACGATGCAGGTGCTCCTGTCCGCGCTCGTGGGCGGCATCATGATCGGGGCCGGGTTCGATCCCGCCCCCTCCGTCGAGGCGTGCCTGCTGTTCGGGGTGAGCATCGGCGCTGCCGGTCTCGTGTTCGCCGGTGTCGCCGCCGTGACCGCCCAGCTTTCGCCGTTCTCGCGCACCTGCTCGGCGCTGGCCGGTCTCGTGCTCGGGGCGTCGTTCGCGCTGCGCGGGATCGGTGACATGGCCGCCACTCACGACGGGGACCTCGCCGTGCTGTCCTGGTTCTCACCGCTCGGATGGTCGCAACAGACGGCGCCGTTCACCCTCGACCGGTGGTGGCCCCTGCTGTTCTCGCTGGCCGCCACGATCGCGCTCGTCTCGCTCGCCTACGTGCTCGCCGGGCGCCGAGACGTCGGTGCGGGCTTCCTCGCGGACCGGCCCGGCCGACCCCACGCCGGACCTCTGCTGGGTTCTGCTCTCGGGCTGGCGTGGCGCCTGCAGCTGCGGGGGGTCATCGGGTGGACCGTCGCGCTCACCGCCCTCGGGCTGCTGTACGGCGCGTTCACCCAGCCGATGATCGACGGGACCCAGGGCATGCCGGAGGAGATCCTCCTCGTGCTCGGCGGCACCGGCGGATTGGCCGACGGGTACGTCGGTTTCATGGCCGTGTTCGACGCGATCGTCGCCACCGTCTTCGTCATCCTCGCCGCCTTGTCGCTGCGGGGCGAGGAACGCTCTACCCGTCTCGAGGCCGTCCTTGCCACGAAGGTCAGCCGGGCCGGGTGGGTGCTCGCCTGGGCGAGCGTGACCGCGGTCGGATCACTGCTCATGGTGCTCGGAGCGGGCCTCGGGGTGGGCGTCGGTGCCGCGGTCGGCACCGGGGACGCCGATCTGCTCAAGGCCGCCGTGCTCGGCCACTTAGCACAGGTGCCGGCGGTGTGGCTCGTCCTCGGGGTGGCGATCTGCCTGTACGGCGTCGCCCCGCGCCTGCTCGGCCTGGTGTGGGTGCTGTACGGGTACGCCTGCGTCATCACGATGTTCGGCCCGATGATGCGGCTGGAGCAGGCCGTGCTCGACACGTCGATCTACAACCACGCGGGCCGCTATCCGGCGGAGGACATCTCGTGGATCGCCGTGGGCCTCATGGCGCTGGTCGCGGTGGTGCTGGTGAGTGTCGGCGCGGCGGCCTTCCGCCGCCGAGACCTCACGTGAGCTCACCTCGGCTGTTGCGCCACACTCAGGCGAGAGGGGCTCACCTGAACGACAGAAGCTCACCGTCGACGGTGAGCTTTCTGCTCTGAGGTGAGGCTCTGCGTCGTGGGTGAGGGTGTGGTGGTGAGGTGGGTCTGTCCACCTCAAGTGAGGCTCTGCGGCCTGCGTGAGGCCGGTGCGCTTCGGCGAGCCGGGCGACGACAGGCGCCCCTAGGGTGGCGTCATGACGTACTCGCAGCGCCTCCGTGAATCCTCCGCCGCCGACTGGGATGCCGCCGTCGGGCACCGCTTCGTCGACGAACTGCTCGCCGGAACCGTCGAGGACGACGTCCTCACCCACTACCTCGTGCAGGACTACCAGTTCTGCGACGCGTTCGTCATGATGCTCGGCCAAGCGTGCGCGTCCGCCCCCGACATGGACTCCAGGCTCCCGCTGGCGCGTCAGCTCGGCTTCTTCGCCTCCGACGAGAACACGTACTTCGTGGACTCCTTCGATGCCCTCGGCGTACCTGAATCCGATCGCGTCGACCCGACGTTGACGCAGGCGACCAAGGACTTCGACGCCGTCATGCGCGACGCGGTCGAGAGCCGGTCCTACGCTGCGGTGATCGGCGTGCTCGTCGTCGCCGAGTGGCTCTACCTCGATTGGGCGACACGCCCCGACGCCGACGACCTCTCCGCCACCCGCCCCGAGCACGTGGGCTGGGTCGACCTACACCGCGGCGAGGCATTCGAGACGTGGGTGGGGTGGCTGCGCGGCCAACTCGACGCGCACGAGCCATCAGACCCGCAGGAGAAGGACCTCGTCGAGCGCCTCTTTGCCCGGGCGGTGGCGTGCGAGCGGGCGTTCTTCGACGCGATGTACTGAAACAAGGGGCTGATCTGTCGACTCACCATGGTCTCGAGACGCTCGCTTCGCTCGCTCCTCGACCAACGGAAAGGATCGCGTGAGAGGGGCTGTCCCGGCGCGACGTGCTCACCTTCGCGGCAGAAGCTCACCTGAGCTAGGCAGGCTCACCTCAGGCAAAAAACCTCACCGTCGACGGTGAGTCTCTGCGGCCAAGGTGAGTCCCTGAGGGGCGGGTGCGCATGTGTAGAGGAGGTGAGGGGACGTGACTCACCTGGGGGACAGGGGCTCACCTTTGCTGCAGAAGCTCACCTGAGCGACGAGAACGCACCTGAGGAACAGAACCTCACCGTCGACGGTGAGTCTTTGTTCCCCAGGTGAGTCTCGTGCCCAACGGTGGGACTCTGTGCCCAGGGTGAGGTTCTGTGTGCGGGGTGGGTGTTCTACGTTTCGGCTCGGCCTCGGCGCCAGTACGCGACCGCGTCGAGGAGGGGTCTGTCGCAGGCGGCCTCTGTCAAGAGGTGGGTGCGGAGGGTCGTGACTGCGTTCGCCTCCGCCGCGAGCCACACCGTCACGCCGGGGCCTGCCGTGCGGAGGTAGGGGGCGAGGCGGGCGATGAGCTCGCCGCTCTCGCCGCCGTGTTCGCTGCGCAGCCACCACGTGATGTCGGTCTGCGCGGGGGAGGGGAGGTCGAGGCGCTCCTTCTCGTCGGCCACCTCGACGTGCACCTCGGCCTCCGCCCCCTCGGGCAAGACCGCGAGGATCTCGCGCAGCGCCGGGAGTGCCGTCTCGTCGGCGATGAGGAGGAACCGCTGCTGGGAGGGGTCGACGTGGAACTTGCCCATCGGGCCCGACAGGACGAACTCGTCGCCGACCTCGACGCGCTCCACCCACGCCCCGGCCACGCCGTCGCCGTGGCGGACGATGTCGATCGCCGCGGTGCCGGCCACCGGGTCGAGGGCGCACAACGTGTAGGTGCGGCGGCGACGACGGGCGGCCGCGTACTCGCTCGACTCGACGCCCTCGGGGCCGAACGAGCGCCCCTCCGGCAGCACGAGCGTCGCGCGCTGGGCCGGACTCACCGTCTCGACCCCCACGAGGTCGTCGCTGCGGATCTCCACCCGCCGCAGGCGCGGGGTCAGGTCACGGACGCCCGTCACCACGCACAGACGGGGAGCCCCGGAGCGCCGCCCGCCCACGGGCCGGCCGGACGCAGCGTCACCAGGACGTGGCACGCGGACGCCCTTCGTCGTAACCGGCGGCGCTCTGGATGCCGACGACCGAGCGCGAGTGGAACTCGCCGACCGTCGAGGCCCCGGCGTAGGTGAACGAGCTGCGCACCCCCGAGACGATGCGGTCGATGAGGTCCTCGACGCCGCTCGCCTCGGGGTCGAGGTACATCTTCGAGGAGGAGATGCCCTCCTCGAACAGCGCCGAACGGGCCCGCGCGAACGCCGACTGGTCCTTGGTGCGCGCGCGGACGGCGCGTGCGGAAGCCATGCCGAAGCTCTCCTTGTACATGCGACCGTCGGTGTCGCGCACGAGGTCACCGGGCGACTCGTACGTCCCCGCGAACCACGAGCCGATCATGACGCTCGCCGCACCGGCGGCTAGCCCGAGCGCGACGTCGCGGGGGTACTTCACGCCGCCATCGGCCCACACGTGCGCGCCGCACTCCTTGGCCGCAGCGGCGCATTCGAGGACGGCGCTGAACTGCGGCCGCCCCACGCCGGTCATCATGCGGGTCGTGCACATGGCGCCCGGACCCACGCCGACCTTGACGATGTCGGCGCCCGCTCCCGCGAGGTCACGCGCGCCCTCGGCGGAGACGACGTTGCCGGCCACCAGCGGCACCCGCCGCCCGGTGGACGCCTCGTGCTCGTCGCGGGCCGCCTTCGAGGCCGCGAGGGCGTCGAGCATCTTCTCCTGGTGGCCGTGGGCCGTGTCGACGACGAGCACGTCCACTCCGTCGGCCAGGAGGCGCTCCGCGCGGCCCCGCACGTCCCCGTTGATGCCGACCGCAGCACCGACCATGAGCGCGCCGTCGGGGTCGAGCGCCGGGGTGTAGATCGCCGACCGAAGGATGCCCCGGCGGGACAGGACGCCGAGCAGGGCGCCGTTCTCCACCACGGGCGCGAGGTCGAGGTGCTGGGCCTCCAGCGCGGTGAACGCGTCGTCGAGGTCGATGCCCGCCTCGAGGGTGAACACGTCACGACGCATGACGTCGGCCACCGTGGAGAAGCGGTCGACCTCGAGGCAGTCGCGCTCGGTGAGGATGCCGACGGGTCGCACGTCCTCGTCGATAGCGACGACGGTGCGGTGGGCGCGCTTGTGGATGAGGGCCAGCACCGAGGCGATGGGCGCCTCGGGAGAGACGACGACCGGCGTCTCGTACAACGGGTGGGACTCCTTGACCCGACGGATCGTGTCGTCCAGCGCCTCGACCTTGATGTCCTGCGGCAGGACCGCGATGCCGCCGCGGCGCGCGACCGTCTCGGCCATGCGCCGCCCGGAGACCGCGGTCATGTTGGCGACGACCAGCGGGATCGTCGTCCCGACGCGGTCGGGGGTGCGCAGATCGACGTCGAGCCGGGAGGTGACCGCCGAGCGGGTCGGCACCATGAAGACGTCGTTGTAGGTCAGGTCGTACGCGGGCTGCTGGCCGTTGAGGAACTCCACGCGCGCCATCGTAGGAGGAGCGCGAGCCTGCTCCCAACCGAGGCTCTCCGGGGTGCCCGGGACCGCACCGCGCCGTAGCGTGGGCCCATGATCGTCACGCACCTCGGACATTCGTGCCTGCTCGTCGAGATCGCCGACACCCGTGTGCTGCTCGACCCGGGAGGCTTCACCCCGGGTTTCGAGGACGTGCGCGACCTCGACGCCATCCTCGTCACCCACCAGCACCCCGACCACGTCGACCACGAGCGCCTTCCGGAGCTGCTGCGGCACAACCCGAGCGCCCGGTTGCTCGCCGAGCCGCAGACCGCCGCACAGCTGGCCGAGTCGCGCATCGAGGCCGACGACCTCGGCAGCGGGACGGCAGTGACCATCGGTGAGCTCACCGTGCACCCTGTCGGTCAGCGGCACGCGGTGATCCACGAGGACATCGACCGGATCGACAACGTCGGCGTCGTGCTGCGGGCGAGCGGCGAACCGAGCCTGTTCCACCCCGGCGACGCCCTCGACGCCGACCCCGGCGAGGTCGACGTGCTCGGCGTCCCGATCAACGCGCCCTGGTGCGCGATGAAGGAGACCATCGAGTTCGTCCGGCGCATCGGTGCCCCGCAGATGGTGCCCATTCACGACGGGTTGCTCGCCGAACGTGGGCGAGGCCTCTACCTCACCCAGATCGAGCGCCTCGGCGGCATGACGGTCGAGGGCTTGCGGGTGCGTGACCTCGCCGGCGCGGGAGCCACTCGCCTCTGAGAGCGCGTCAGCCCACGTCGGAGCGCTGCTGGGCCCTCCAGGCGGCGCCGATGATGCCGGCGTCGTTGCGCAGGGTGGCCGGAACGATGGGGGTGCGCAGGTCGAGCAGCGGCAGGAACTTGTCAGCCTTCTTCGACACCCCGCCGCCGATGACGATGAGGTCGGGCCAGAACAGGTCCTCGACGTGCCGGAAGTAGCGCTGCAGACGCTTGGCCCACTTCTCCCACGACAGGCCGTCGGCTTCGCGGGCGCCGTGGGAGGCGCGGGTCTCGGCGTCGTGACCGTCGACCTCGAGGTGCCCGAGCTCGGTGTTGGGCACGAGGACCCCGTCGACGAACAGGGCCGACCCGATGCCCGTGCCCAGGGTGGCGACGAGCACAGTGCCTTGGGCGGACCGTGCCGACCCGTACTGCAGCTCGGCCATGCCTGCGGCGTCGGCATCGTTGAGGAGCACGACCTCGCGCCCGAGGGCGTCGGTGAGCATGGCGCCGGCGTCGGTGTCGATCCAGGAGTTGTCGATGTTCGCGGCCGTGCGCACGGTGCCGTGCGTGACCACGGCCGGCAGCGCCACGCCCACCGGCCCGTCGGGGCAGTGCTCGGCGAAGTCCCCGACGATCTCCTTGATGATCTTGACGACCGCCTTGGGCGTGGAGGACCCGGGGGTCTCGATGCGGATGCGGTCGGCGGCGAACGCTCCCGCGTCGAGGTCGACCGGAGCGCCCTTGATGCCGCTGCCGCCGACGTCGATACCGAGGGCAAGGGGCTGAGCTGGCATGTGGGCTACTCCTTCGTCATGGACGATTGGCGAACACACTAAGACGTCCAGGCGAACCTCACGTCATCAACCGTTCCAGTAGTGATGACGATCTCCCCAGCTGACGCTCGACACAAGCCCCGCCCGGCGTGTCGGAGTTCCGAACAGGCCTGCAGGAGTGACCGGTTCGGACGAGGTCGTCAGGGGAGGGTGAGGATCTCGGCGCCGCGGTCGGTGACGAGGATGGTGTGCTCGAACTGGGCGGAGCGACGGCCGTCGGCGGTGACGACGGTCCACGTGTCCTCCTCCCACACCTCGCACTCGTGGGTGCCGAGGCTGAGCATCGGTTCGATGGTGAACGTCATCCCGGGTTCGAGGACGGTGTCGTAGCCGGGGGCCGCGTCGTAGTGGGGGACGATGAGGCCGGTGTGGAACGAGGTGCCGATGCCGTGCCCGGTGAAGTCGCGCACGACGCCGTACCCGAACCGCTTGGCATAGCTCTCGATGACGCGGCCGATGATGTTGAGCTGCCGGCCGGGCGCGACGGCCTTGATCGCGCGCCGCAGCGACTCCTGCGTCCGTTCCACGAGGAGTCGCGACTCCTCGTCGACCTCGCCCACGAGGAAGGTGGCGTTGGTGTCGCCGTGCACCCCACCGATGTAGGCGGTGACGTCGATGTTGACGATGTCCCCCTCGACGAGGGGCTGGTCGTCGGGGATGCCGTGGCAGACGACCTCGTTGACGCTCGTGCAGCACGACTTGGGGAACCGCCGGTAGCCGAGGGTGGAGGGGTAGGCGCCCTCGGCGAGCATCGACTCGTGGGCGACGCGGTCGAGTTCGTCGGTGGTCACCCCGGGCGCGACCGCTGCGCCCGCTGCGGCAAGTGCCCGCGCCGCCACCCCGCCGGCGTGGTGCATCGCCTCGATCGTCTCGGGGTCCTTGACCTCCCCGCCGGTGTACGGGGCGGGCGCCTCGCGGTCGACGTACTCGGGGCGGGCGATCGAGGAGGGGACGGCGCGACGCGGGCCGACCCGACCGGGAGTCATGGGGGGACGCATGGGCCCGAGTGTAGGTGGCCTGCAGGCCCGCGCTGACCTCGCAGGTCACTATCCTGAAGGCCGGGCGTCGTGGGCCGCGCGGCGCCGCTCCGAGTGCAGGGAGATAGGCCATGGCGTTCTGGTTCAACGTGAAGACGCGTGAGGTCGAGGAGGACGGCGCGACGTCGCGCAAGGAGGACCTCATGGGCCCGTACGAGACGCGCGAGGCCGCCGAGAACGCGTTCGCGTCCGCGGCCGAGCGCACCGAGGCCTGGGACGAGGAGGACCGCCGCCGCGCCGAGGAAGACGGCAAGGAGCCCGACGACGAGTGGTGAGCCCGCCCGTCTCGACCGGCGGCCCGAGGTGGGGGTAGGGCAGGATGGGAGCCATGGATCGCCAACAGGAGCACGTGCTGCGGGTCATCGAGGAGCGGGACGTGCGGTTCATTCGCCTGTGGTTCCCCGACGTCGTCGGCACGCTCAAGTCGGTGGCGGTCGCGCCCGCCGAGTTGGAGGCCGCGTTCGAGGAGGGCCTGGGGTTCGACGGCTCGGCCATCGAGGGGTTCTCGCGCGTCACCGAGTCGGACATGCTCGTGCGTCCCGATGCCGACACGTTCCACGTGCTGCCGTGGCGGGGTGAACCCCCGCTGACGGCACGGATGTTCGCCGACATCCGCACCCCCGACGGGTCGCCGAGCCCGGGCGACCCGCGCCAGGTGTTGCGCCGCGCCACCGAGAAGGCCGCCGACATGGGGTTCTCGTTCTTCACCCACCCGGAGATCGAGTTCTACCTCTTCGAGCCGCCCATCGCGCCGGGCGAGGAGCCCAAGCCCATCGACCAGGCCGGCTACTTCGACCACGTCGCCGACTGGCGGGGGCAGGACTTCCGCCGCGAGGCGATCCAGATCCTCGAGCTCATGGGCATCCCGGTGGAGTTCAGCCACCACGAGTCCGGCCCCGGCCAGAACGAGATCGACCTGCGGTACGCCGACGCGCTCTCGACCGCGGACAACATCATCACGTTCCGCACCGTCGTCAAGGAGGTCGCGGCTCAGACGGGGTGCTACGCCTCGTTCATGCCGAAGCCGTTGTCGGGCCAGCCGGGGTCGGGCATGCACACCCACCTGTCGCTCTTCGAGGGTGAGCGCAACGCGTTCTACGAGTCGAGCGCGCCCTACCAACTGAGCAAGGTGGCGCGGCAGTTCATCGCCGGCGTCCTGCATCACGGCGCGGAGATCTCGGCCGTCACCAACCAGTGGGTCAACAGCTACAAGCGCCTGTGGGGCGGCGGCGAGGCACCGGCGCACATCTGCTGGGGGCACAACAACTCCAGCGCCATGGTGCGGGTCCCGCTCTACAAGCCCGGCAAGGAAAACTCGAGCCGCGTGGAGATCCGCACGCTCGACTCCGCCTGCAACCCCTACCTCGCGTTCGCCGTGTTGCTGCACGCCGGGCTCGCCGGCATCGAGCACGACTACGAGTTGCCCGAGGAGGCCGAGGACGACGTGTGGCGTCTCACCGACGCCGAGCGCCACGCGATGGGCATCGTGCCCTTGCCGTCCTCGCTCGCCGAGGCGATCGCCGCCATGGAGCGCTCCGACCTCGTGGCCGAGGCGCTCGGTGAGCACGTCTTCGACCTCTTTCTGCGCAGCAAGCGCCGCGAATGGGAGGAGTACCGGGCTCAGGTGACGCCGTTCGAGCTCGAGCGTCTGCTCCCGCTGCTCTGATGACGGGGCGGCAGAGCACGACGGGGCTTTTCGCGCGGCTGGGGTTCGCGGACACCAAGCGTGCGCAGTCCCTGGCCGGATCGGCGTCGTTCGAGGGGCTCGTCACCGGCAACGACGGTACCGGGCTGCTCAAGGCGATGGCGCGGTCGGCCGATCCGGATGCCGCGCTCTTCGGGCTCCTGCGAGTGCTCGAGGCGGCCGGGGAGGAACAGGCCGACCTGGCGGGGCTACGCCAGGTGTGCACGACCGCCGGCGCGGAGCGCGACCGGTTGTGCGCGGTGCTCGGCGCCTCGGTGGCCCTCACCGACCACCTCGCACGGCACCCCGACCACTGGGTGGCCGTGACCGACCCGACGACCTTCACGGAGCAGGAGCGCATCGCCGATCTCGTCGACCGGGTCGGGCGTGCCGAGCGCGGCGAGCGCTCCGGCCCCGACGCCCTGCGCGTCGCCTACCGCCGCCAGCTGCTCTCGATCGCCGCCGTCGACCTGGTCGCCGAGGACCCGGCGACGACGTTGGCGCCGACCGCGGAGGCGTTGGCCGACCTCGCCGGCGCCGCGCTCGAAGCGGCGCTCGTCCTCGCCGAGGAGGAGCACCCGGAGGACGCTGAGCGGGCGCGCCTGGCCGTCATCGGCATGGGCAAGTGCGGGGGGCGCGAGCTCAACTACATCTCCGACGTCGACGTCATCTTCGTCGCCGAGCCACGCGGCGACGACGTCGCCGAGAACGACGCCATGGCCTCGGGCACCCGGCTCGCGACGTCGCTCATGAAGATCTGCTCGGCCTCGACGGGTGAGGGGTCGCTGTGGCAGGTGGACGCCGCCCTGCGCCCGGAGGGCAAGCAGGGTCCGCTCGTGCGCACGGTCGCGAGCCACGAGGCGTACTACCGGCGGTGGGCCAAGACGTGGGAGTTCCAGGCCCTCCTCAAGGCCCGGGTCGTCGCCGGTGACCGCGACCTGGGGTCGGCCTATCTCGACGTCGTCACGCCGATGGTGTGGGAGGTCGCCTCCCGCGACCACTTCGTCGAGGACGTGCAGAAGATGCGGATGCGGGTCGAGGAGCACCTGCCCAAGGCCGACGCCCCTCGGGAGATCAAGCTCGGCGTCGGCGGCCTGCGCGACATCGAGTTCAGCGCCCAGTTGCTGCAACTCGTCCACGGTCGCAGCGACCCCGACATCCGGTCGCGGCGCACCCTCGACGCCCTGCAGTCCCTCGTCGCGGGCGGGTACGTGGGACGTGAGGACGCCGAGCAGCTGTCGGACGCCTACCGGTTCCTGCGCAGCCTCGAACACCGCATCCAGGTGCACAAGATGCGGCGCACCCACCTGCTCCCCACCGGGGAGGCGGACCTGCGACGCCTCGGACGATCTCTCGGGCTGCGCACCGACCCCGAGAAGGCCCTCATGGCGCGGTGGTCGAAGGTGACCCGCGAAGTGCGGCGCATCCACGAGTCGCTCTTCTACCGCCCGCTGCTCGCGGCGGTGGCGCGCCTGTCCTCCACCGACGCCCGGCTGTCCCCGGAGGCCGCTCGCGACCGCCTCTCCGCGCTGGGCTACCGCGACGCCAAGGGCGCGCTGCGCCACCTCGAGGCCCTCACCGCCGGGACCTCCCGCACCGCGGCCATCCAGAAGACGCTCCTGCCGGTCATGCTCGGCTGGTTCGCCGACGAAGCCGACCCCGACGCCGGCCTCCTCGCGTTCCGCCAGGTCAGCGAGGCGCTCGGACGGACCCCCTGGTACCTCAAGATGCTGCGGGACGAGGGCCGTGCCGCCGACCGCCTCGCCCACGTCCTCGCCCGCAGCCGGTACGCCGCCGACCTGCTCGCCAAGGACCCCGAGGCGGTGCGCATCCTCGGCGAGGACTCCGGCCTCGTGCCGCGGACCCGCGAGGCCGTTCTCGGCACGATGGCGCAGGGTGTCCGCCGCGCCGACGACGCCGACACCGCGCTGGAGGCCGCGCGCCGGGTCCGGCGCCGCGAGCTGTTCCGCATCGCCCTCGCCGACCTCGTCGGCGAGATCGACCTCGTCGACGTGGGGCGCGCCCTCACCGACCTCACCGAGGCCCTCCTCGACCGGGCCCTCTACATCGCGACCCGCAAGGTGGGGGAGGCGCGGGGTGAGCCGGTCGCCGCCGACATCGCCCTCATCGGCATGGGCAGCCTCGGCGGGCGCGAGCTGGGCTACGCCAGCGACGCCGACCTCATGGTCGTCCACCGCCCGCACACCGAGGGTGACGGCGAGGTCGCCGGTGCCGTCGCCGCGGTGGTGCAAGAGTTGCAGAAGTCGCTCAAGGCCACCGGCCCCGACCCGGCTCTCCTCGTCGATCTCGACCTGCGCCCCGAGGGCAAGAACGGCCCGCTCAGCCGCACCATCGACGGCTTCACCGGCTACTACGAGCGGTGGGCCCAGGCCTGGGAGCACCACGCGCTCGTGCGGGCCCGTCCGGTGGCCGGTGACGCCTCCCTGGGGGAGGAGTTCGTCGCGCTCATCGACCCGCTTCGCTACCCCGACGGCGGCCTGACATCCTCCGCCCTCAAGGACATCCGCCGCCTCAAGGCGCGAATGGAGTCCGAGCGGCTGCCGCGCGGGGCCGACCCCAAGACCCACCTCAAACTCGGGCGCGGGGGATTGTCGGACGTCGAGTGGAGCGTGCAGATCCTCCAGCTCCAGCACGCCCACGCCGTACCCGGCCTGCGCACCACGTCCACCCTCGCGGCGCTCGACGCGGCGACGGAGGCCGCGCTCATCTCCGGCGGGGACGCGGCGGCGTTGCGGGAGGCGTGGACGTTCGTGTCCGACCTGCGCAACGCGGCCGTCCTGTGGCGCTCCCGCGGCGTCGCCTCCCTCCCGGGCGACATCCGCGACGCGGAGGCCATGCACCGCATCATCGGTGGCGGACCGGGCGGGGGCGTCGAGCTGGGTGAGCGCTACCGGCGCGCGACCCGCCGTGCGCGCGCGGTCACCGAGACCGTCTTCTATGGCCACTCATGACACGGACCGGATCCGGCCGGTACGGTACGGCATCGCCGCAGATGCGCGATCATCGACACCACAGCACCTGCCTGGTCATCACAGGCCGGATCGGAAGGCGATCATGACCATCACCGTGTACCTGCTCGACGACCACGAGATCGTCCGACGCGGCCTGCGTGAGCTTCTCGAACTCGAGGACGACATCCAGGTGGTGGGGGAGTCCGGGTCGGCCGAGGAGGCGGCCCGCCGCATCCCCGCGCTGCGTCCGCAGGTCGCCGTTCTCGACGCGCGCCTGCCCGACGGGTCGGGGATCGAGGTGTGCCGCTCGGTGCGGTCCATGGACGAGAGCATCGCCGGACTCATCCTCACCTCCTTCGACGACGACCGGGCGCTCACCGCGGCCGTGCTCGCCGGGGCAGCCGGGTACCTGCTCAAGGACATCCGGGGCGCCGACTTCGTCGACGCGGTCCGCCGTGTCGCTGCGGGCGAGCAACTCCTCGCCGAGTCCGACGTCGCCGCCGTGCAGGAGAGGATCGGCGCACCCGACACCGGCGACCCGCGACTGCGCAGCCTCACCCCGCAGGAACGGCGCATCCTCCTGCACGTGGCCAAGGGGCTCACCAACCGACAGATCGGCGCGGAGCTGTTCCTCGCGGAGAAGACGGTGAAGAACTACATCACCGCCGTTCTCGCCAAGCTGGGCATGGAACGCCGCACCCAGGCCGCCGTCTTCGCGGCCACGCACGCCGAGGAGCTGGCCGAGCGACCGGGCCGCGCAGACCGCTGACCTGCGCTGAGGGACCTACGGCCCTACCTGCGAGGGAGAATCGGGACGAACCTGACGGCATGACCCGATGGGAGCACGCCGAATCACGACAGCCTTCCGCCGGCCCCGACGTCGTCGCCGGCATGCTGCCGGGACCATCGGCCGCCAAGGTCGCGAAGACAGCCGTGACGGAGGCGGCGAGCCGCGGTGGTCGGGTCAGATTCCTGCAGGTGTTGGGGGGCAACACCGAGGAGAAGGACTCTGGGGAGGCCTCGACGTTCGCCGCCGCGCTCAAGGCGCTGCGTGAGGTGCCCGGCGTCCCCGTGTCGTTCGAAGTGTCGGTCGGTGAGCCTGGTCGCGTCATCGTCGAGCGCAGCCGTGGCGCGGCACTCCTCGTCATCGGTGGCGACGACCCCGACGTCGTCGACGAACTCCGCGACTACTGCGTCGAACACGCACCCTGCGAGGTCCTCACCGTCCACCCCGCCGGCGAGCCCGTCGCCTGAGGCGTCGGCAACAGGCCCGGGCGTACGATCGGGCCCATGACCGACCCGTCGACGCCGCGGCCCGCGTTCCCGGTGCCGTCCTCCCTCGACCTGGAGGACCTGCTCGCCGAGATCCGTGTGCGCGCCGAGGGCGTGACCCGGTCCCAGGATCAACTCGCGGCGCTGCTCGACGCCGTCGTCGCGATCAGCAGCGACCTCGACCTGTCCGTGGTGCTCAGCCAGGTGGTCGACTCGGCCCGCACCCTGCTCGGTGCCCGCTACGGTGCGCTCGGGGTCGTCGACCCCAGCGGGAGCCGCGTCATCGAGTTCGTCCACCACGGGTTCGACGAGGAGACCGTGCACGCCATCGGGGCCCCGCCGCAAGGGCGCGGGGTGCTCGGCGTGCTGTTGGAGCGCCCCGAGGTGGTGCGCATCGACGACATCGGCCGTCACCCCGACGCCGTCGGGTTCCCCGAGAACCACCCGCCGATGACGACGTTCATCGGGGCGCCGGTGCGGGTGCGCGACACGATCTTCGGCAACCTCTACCTCTCGGAGAAGCTGGACGAGGGGTCGTTCACCGAGGACGACGAAGCGGTGCTCACGGCCCTCGCCGCCGCCGCCGGTATCGCCATCGAGAACGCCCAGCTGTACCGCCAGTCCCGGCTCGCCGAGGAATGGGCCGGCGCCGGTGCCGAACTCACCCAGACCCTGCTGGAGGGCCGCAACGAACGCTCCGCCGTCGCCCGCATGGTCAAACGCGCCCGCGACCTGGGACGGGCCGAACTGTGCGCCTTCCTCGTCCGCGACGACGAGGGCGTCCACGTTCAGGCCGTCGACGCCGACAGCAAGGCCATCGGCATCCGCGGACAGATGCTCGACGACCACCGGTGGAGCCTCATCCTCGCGAGCCGCACCCCCGTCATGCTGCGCACCGAACCCGGTGACGTCGGCGGGGGCGAACTCTCCGGCCAGCTCCGGCTGCCCGCCGGGCTCGACCGGGCCAGCACGACGATGGTCGTCCCCGTCGCCGTCGGAGAGACCGACGTGGGCCTCCTCGTCCTCTCCTGGGGGGTCGTGGCCCCCGCCGAACTCGACGAGACCCTGCACCTCGTCACCACCTTCGCCGACCGGATGGGCCTCGCCATCGAAGCCGCCCGCGCGCAGCGCGTCCGCTCCCGCGCCGTCCTCCTCGAAGACCGCGACCGCATCGCCCGCGACATGCACGACCACGTCATCCAACGCCTCTTCGCCGCCGGGCTCACCCTCCAGGCCGTCTCACGACACACCGAGGGCAAGGTCGCCGCCCGCATCGACACCGTCGTCGACGAACTCGACCTCGCCGTCAAGGACATCCGCTCCGCCATCTTCGAACTCCACCACGGGTTCCCCCAGGGCGGCCTCGGCCCCGAACTCGAAGCCGTCGTCGAACGCGCCACCGTCGCCTTCGGGTTCGTCCCCGACATGAACTTCGAAGGGCGCCTCGCCGACCTGCCCGAACAACTCGTGCCCGACGTCGTCGCCGTCGTCCGCGAAGCCCTCGCCAACGTCGCCCGCCACGCCCGCGCCACCGACGCCCGCGTGCAGGTCAGCCGCGGCGAGGACGAACTCGTCGTCACCATCGTCGACAACGGCGTCGGACTCCGCGACACCAGCGACCGCAGCGGGCTCGACAACCTCGCCGAACGCGCCGAACGCCACGGCGGCACCTTCGAGGCCACCTCCACCGAGCCCAGCGGCACCCGCCTGCGCTGGGCCGTCCCCCTCTCACCGGCCCTGGAGGAGTGATGGACACGCCCGACGACGCCGAGATCGGCGCCCGCATCCAGCACCTCCGCGAAGCCCACGGCCTCACCCAGTCGGCCCTCGCCGCAGACATGGCCGCCCGCGGCCACCAATGGCATCAACAAACCGTCGTCAAGACCGAGAAGGGACTCCGTCCCCTCCGCCTCACCGAGGCCTGCGACCTCGCCGACGCCCTCCACGGCGACCTCGCCGACCTCACCGGCGACGTCACCGACGCCGGCGAAGCCGTCCTCCGCAGCCTCCTCGGCCGCTGCCTCGACGCCGACGACGCCATCGACCGCGCCCACGCCGCCGCCCACGCTGCCCGCACCCGCCTCGCCGCAGCCGCCGCCGACCGCACCGACCTCCCCCCAGATCTCGCCGACCGCATCCATCGCGCCCTGCACCCCGACGCCACCTGAGTGGACACCCATGTCGACAAGTCGATCGGCCCACCCCCCAACAGAACCCACACCAAACCCGCCACCAGCCGCTTCGTCGTAGACAGCAAGGGAAGACGACCCCCCGCAACAACGACAGAATGGTGCCTGCAGGGCCCCGCGTGACCGCGAAGCCCTCGGGGTGAGTTCCACCTCCCGACCCGAGACCCCCTCGGGTCGGGAGGCCCGGATCTGATCTGGTGGCAGTGACGAGATTCCAGGCGCGTCCGCTGGGACAGGCCACCCTGGAGGTGCGTGTGTCGGGCACGGCGCCCGACCACGTTGCCTCGGGGCCACGGGGATGTGCTGCTGTTGACGACATCTGTGGCCACATCCCGCTACGGCAGAAGCGATGGGCCCCCCTGCGGCTTCGCCGGAGGGGGGCCCATCACTTCTACCTACGCGTGCTGTGGCCTCAGATGTCGTAGTACATCTGGAACTCGTAAGGGTGAGGACGCAACCGCAGAGGCGCCACCTCGTTCGCGCGCTTCCAGTCGATCCACGCACGAATCAGGTCCTCGCTGAACACGTCACCCTCGAGGAGGAACTCGTGGTCCTCCTCCAGCGCGACCAGCACCTCGTCCAGCGTGCACGGGACCTGCTCGATCTCCGCGTGCTCCTCCGGCGGCAACTCGTACAGGTCCTTGTCGATCGGCTCCGGCGGCTCGATGCGGTTACGGATGCCGTCCAGGCCCGCCATGAGCTGCGCCGCGAACGCCAGGTAGGGGTTCGCAGACGGGTCCGGGATCCGGAACTCGATGCGCTTCGCCTTCGGCGACGCCCCCGCGATCGGGATCCGAATACACGCCGAGCGGTTACGCGCGGAGTACACGAGGTTCACCGGCGCCTCGAACCCCGGCACCAGACGGTGGTAGGAGTTCGCCGACGGGTTCGTGAACGCCAGCAGCGCCGGCGCGTGCTTGAGCAAGCCACCGATGTACCAGCGGGCGATGTCCGACAGACCGCCGTACCCCTGCTCGTCGTAGAACAGCGGCTCGCCGTCCTTCCACAACGACTGGTGCGTGTGCATGCCCGACCCGTTGTCACCCAGCAGCGGCTTCGGCATGAACGTCGCGCTCTTGCCGAAGCTCCACGCGGTGTTCTTGATGACGTACTTGAACTTCATGACGTCATCACCGGCGTGCAGCAGCGTGCTGAACCGGTAGTTGATCTCCTGCTGACCCGCGGTGCCCACCTCGTGGTGGCTCCGCTCGACCTCCAGCCCCACCTCGGCCATGTTGAGGCACATCTTGTCGCGGATATCCGCGAAGTGATCGACCGGCGGAACGGGGAAGTACCCACCCTTGAACGCGGTCTTGTAGCCCTTGTTGCCGCCCTCTTCCTCACGGCCGGTGTTCCACGCGGCCTCGACGGAGTCGAGCTTGTAGAACGTGTGCTGCGGGCTGTTCTCGAAACGGATGTCGTCGAAGACGTAGAACTCCGCCTCGGCACCGAAGTACGCCGTGTCTGCGATGCCGGTCGACTCCAGGTAGGCCTCGGCCCGCGCCGCGATGTTGCGGGGGTCCCGGCCGTACGGCTCGTCGGTGAACGGGTCGACGATGGAGAAGTTCATGACCAGCGTCTTCTCGGCCCGGAACGGGTCGACGAAGGCGGTCTTGATGTCGGGGACGAGCTTCATGTCGGACTCGTGAATGGCCTGGAAGCCGCGGATCGACGAACCGTCGAACGCCTGACCCTCGGTGAAGAAATCGACGTCGACCGACTGGGCCGGGACGTTGAAGTGCTGCATGACTCCCGGCAGGTCGCAGAAGCGAATGTCGACGAACTTGATGTCCTCGGCCTCGATGTACGCGAGGACCTCTTCAGGGTTGGTGAACACACCGACCTCCTCGTGCGTGGGACCCCGCCCGGCTGGTCGAGGTCTGAGGTCAGCCTAGCGAGTGCCACATCCTGGACTTCGCAGGGTTCCCGATCCGAGACAGTGCAGGTGAAACGCCCTTTCAGGGCATGAATGCCCGCCACGTTCTGTCCCGGGCCCCCGCTTTTGCGCGATAACATCGCGGACATGGTCGACCGTCGAGACATCGGTTCCTGGCTCTCCGGGCCGCCCGTCGACATCGAGGAAGGGCACTACCCGGGGCGCGACCTGGGGCTGCCCGAGACCGGGCCGGGCTCCGTGGCCACCTTCGGACGCCGCCTCATCGCGTTGTTCCTCGACGGCATCATCGCCCAACTCATCGCCATCGCGTTCTTCGGTTACCGGCACGGTGAGGGCGGCCTCGGGGTGTTCCTGCCCACCCTGGTCTTTCTCGGCATGCACGCGATCATGATCGCCACGGGCGGCTACACCGTCGGCCATCGCCTCCTGCGGCTGCGGGTCGTGCGACTCGACGGCGGCTGGGCCGGCCCCGTTCCCGCCCTCGTGCGCACCCTCATGTTCGCCCTCTTCATCCCGGTGCTGATCCACGACAAGGACCAACGCGGGTTGCACGACAAGGCCGCCGGCACCGTCCTCGTCCGAGCCTGACCGGACGTGCAGACGCGACGAGGGGAGGACGCCTGTGCGTCCTCCCCTCGTCGTTGTCGCGACGGGCGCGGCGGGTCAGCGGAACTGACCGCCCCGACCCATGGAGCGCACCCGGTTCGGGTCGATGCCCTGCGGGATGGGCGGACGCTGCGCGCCGAGCGCCCGCAACCGGCGGTCGACCTCGCTGACCTCGTGCTTGGTCAGGCTCTTCGGCAGCTTGCGCATGCGCTTGACGACGTCCCGCGCCGGGAGCACGATCTCGCCCGACTTCTCGTTCGCGGTGCCCGAGCCGAGGCGGTACAGCGTGACGGGGACGTTGGGCGTGAGACGGTTGACCTTACGGCGCTCGTTCAGCAACAACTTCTGGGCGCGGGACTGCGGGCCCTCCCCGATGAGCACCACACCGGGGCGCCCCACAGCGCGGAACACCATCGCGGCGTCGTTGAGGCTGCCGCCCCGGCCGCCGTCGATGCCGACCGGCTCCTCGATGTAGCTCCATCCGCGACGCAACCCCTGCAGGACCGCGCCACCGGCGCCGGGTCGCCCCTCCAGGGCGCCGTACGCGGCGCGCTCGGCGCGGCGGGACAGGAAGATGAAGGCCGCCAGCACACCCAGGGGCAGGAAGATGAACGTCATGTAGATCGGGCGGCCGATGGCCAACCCGATGAGCAGACCCACGAGCGTGATCGCCAGCGCGATGCCGGCGAACTTGAGACCGATGCGGGGGTCGTCGTGCTTGGCCAAGGACCAGATCTGCTTGATCTTGGTGAAGCGCTCCTTGCGGGGCTTCTTCTCCTTGGGCTTCTTCGCGGCGGTCGCGCCCTTCGTCGAGGTGCTGGCCATCGTGCGGTCGATCTCCTTCAGGACGTCTGGGCGAGGCGACGCTCGACGAGGGTGGCCGCCTCCTGGCGGGCAGGTTCGTCGGCCGACTCGGCGAGGTGGGACAGGTGTGCGGGAAGGTCGCGGCCGGCACGGCGCATCGCCTGCGCCCACAACCGGCCCGCGCGATAGGAGGACCGCACCAGCGGGCCGGCCATGACGCCGAGGAACCCGATCTCCTCGGCGAACTCCGACCAGGCGACGAACTCCTCGGGCTTGACCCACCGGTCGATGGGGTGGTGCAGCTTGGAGGGCCGCAGGTACTGGGTGATGGTGAGGATGTCGCAGCCGGCCTCGCGCAGGTCACGGATGGCCTGCTCGATCTCGTGCTCCTCCTCGCCCATGCCCAGGATGAGGTTCGACTTGGTGACGAGCCCTTCGGCCTGCGCCATGGAGAGGACCTGCAGCGACTTCTCGTACGTGAACGCCGGACGGATGCGGCGGAAGATGCGCGGCACCGTCTCGAGGTTGTGCGCGAACACCTCGGGGCGTGCGTCGAACACCTGCCCCACGAGCTCGGGGCGAGCCCCGAAGTCGGGCGGCAGGATCTCCACACCGGTGTTCGGGTTGAGCTCGTGGATGGCGCGAATCGTGTCCGCGTACAGGCCCGCCGCACCGTCGGGAAGATCGTCGCGGGCCACACCCGTGACCGTGGCGTACCGCAGGTTCATCTGCTGGATCGACTCCGCCACCTTGCGCGGCTCGTCGAGATCGAGCTCGGTGGGGCGACCAGTCGCGATGTCACAGAAGTCGCAGCGGCGCGTGCACACGTCACCGCCGATGAGGAACGTCGCCTCTCGGTCCTCCCAACACTCGAAGATGTTGGGACAGCCCGCCTCCTGACACACCGTGTGCAAACCCTGTCCGGACACGCGTTTGTTCATCGCGGCGTACTCGGGGCCCATCTTGGCGGTCGTGCGGATCCACGACGGCTTGCGTTCGATGGGCGTCTCGGCGTTGCGCGCCTCGACGCGCAGCAATCGGCGACCTTCAGGTGCGACGGTCACAGTCTCCCTTTCGATGGTGGGCCTCTCAGGGTACTCGGGTCCGCTACCAGACCCCAGACGCTTCAGGACACATGTCCGTCATGCGGCCGTCGGGCCCGTGGCCCGGGAGACGGGTTCGAGCACCCGGGCGAGGTGACGGGTGGCGAGCGGCAGCACCTCGGACACGGTGACGTCCCGGTCGAGTTCGACCGACAGGCTCGTGATGCCGGCGTCGCTGATGCCGCACGGGACGATGACCTGACCCCACGAGAGGTCGCAGTCGCAGTTGAGCGCGAAGCCGTGCATCGTCACCTCCTGGCTGACGCGGATGCCGATCGCGCCGATCTTGCGCTCCGGGCCGCGGTCATCGGCGGCGATCCACACACCGCTGCGGCCCTCGACCCGACCGGCGGTGACGCCCAGGTCGGCGCAGATGCCGATCATCGCGTCCTCCAGGCGCCGCACGTGTGCGACGACGTCGACCGGACCGGGCAGGCGGACGATGGGATAGCCGACGAGCTGCCCGGGCCCGTGCCACGTGATCTTGCCGCCCCGGTCGACCTCCACGACGGGAGTGCCGTCGAACGGCCGCTCATGCGGTTCGGTGCGCTTGCCCGCGGTGTACGTCGCGGCGTGCTCCAACAGCAGCACGGTGTCGGGGGAGGAGCCCGCCACGACCTCGGCGTGCAGCTCTCGCTGCCGCTCCCACGCCGCCAGATAGTCCACGTAGTCGGGCGCGAAGCCGAGCTCCTCGAACTGCACGCTCACTTCTGCTCCTCCACGAGCCACGACGCGACGTCGGGCCCGCTCGGCTGACCGAAGACGAACCCCGAGTCCAGCAGCACCGACGGGTGCACCCGCTGGCTGCCGAGGATGTCCTCGGCGAACCCGCCCAGCCCGGCACGCACCGCGAACGCGGGCGCCGGCAGCTTCGCGGGTCGACCCAACCGTTCGCCCAGCAGCGACATGAACTCGCCCTGACGCACCGCCTCGGGGATCGCGATGTTGACCGGGCCCGTCACGTGCGGGTGGTCGATGAGCCACAGCAGGGCCGCCACCTCGTCGTCCAGCGTCACCAACGGCCAGAACTGCTGCCCGTCACCGAGCGGCCCGCCCAACCCCAGCTTCGCCAGCGGCAACACGCGCCCCATGGCCCCGCCACCCGGCGCCACGACGATGCCCGTCCGAGCGAACGCGACCGGCACCTCCTCGGCGACGGCGCGCATCTCACCCTCCCACGCGCGCACCACGTCGGCGAGGAACCCCTCACCGTCGGCGCTGCCCTCGGTGAGCACCTCCTCGCCACGATCACTGCCGTAGATGCCCACCGCCGAGCCACTCACGACCCGGATGTCGCGGCCCGTCCCCGACACGGCCCGCGCCAACGTGCGCGTCCCGTCGATCCGCGACCGCCGAATGACCTTCTTGTACTCCGGCGTCCACCGCTTGTCCGCCACCCCTGCACCCGCCAGGTGCACCACCGCGTCCACACCGTCCAGCACCGACGGGTCCAACGGCTCACCCGGCGACCACGCCCGCTCACCCGAGGTCCGCGGAGGGCGCCGCACCAGGTGCAGCACCTCATCACCCCGCGACGTCAACGCCTGAGACAACGCCGACCCCACGAGGCCCGACGCACCCGTCACCGCCACCAACATGCCCACCACTCCTCACCCTCGATGACACTTCAACGCCGACGGGGCGGCGAAATACTCCGCCGCCCCGTCTGAAATCAACCGAATCCTGAGGCCACCACACATGGCGGTTGTCTGTCAGTCTTCGTCACGCGACGCCCGGCGGGATCGGATCGCTTCGCTCATGCGATCCCACCGGGCGCCGCTACTTCCTCAGACTGACTCACACCTCGAACTGGCCTTCTTCCAAGCGCGCCTTCAACGCACTCAAGAACCGGCCCGCGTCCGCACCGTCGACCACGCGGTGGTCGTAGGTGAGAACGAGGTACTGCATGTGACGGATCGCGATCGAGTCGTTGCCGTACTCGTCCTGCACCACCACGGGACGCTTGACGATCGCGCCGGTGCCGAGGATGCCGACCTGCGGCTGGTTGATGATCGGCGTGTCGAGGATCGACCCGTTGCTGCCGATGTTGCTGATGGTGAACGTGCCACCGCCCAGCTCGTCGGGCGTCACCTTGTTGGTGCGGGTGCGCTCGGCCAGGTCGGCGACCTTGCGGGCGATGCCGGCGATGTTGAGGTCACCGGCGTCCTTGATGACCGGCACGAGCAGACCACGCTCGGTGTCGACCGCGATGCCGAGGTGCTCGGCGCCGTGGAAGACGACCTGGTCGCCGTCGACCGAGCTGTTCAACGTCGGGAACGCCTTGAGCGTCTCCACCGTCGCCAGCGCGATGAACGGCAGGTAGGACAGCTTGACGCCCTCACGCTGCTCGAACGAGGACTTGCTCTTGGCGCGCAGCGCCGCCACGCGGGACATGTCGACCTCGACCACCGCGGTGAGCTGCGCCGACACCTTGAGCGAGTCGACCATGCGCTCGGCGATGACCTTGCGCAGACGCGACATCTTCTCCGTCGTGCCGCGCTTCTCCGAGCTCTGGGGCTTGGGAGCCGACGACTTCGCACCACCCGAGGAGGCAGCCGACGGAGCCGACGACGACGTGGTCGAGGGCGGGGCCTCGCCCGTGGACGCCTTCGACTTCTCCTTGGCCTCCTCTGCGGCGCGGGCCGCGTCGAGCACGTCCTGCTTGCGGATGCGGCCACCCACACCCGTGCCCTTGAGGGTCGACAGGTCGACGTCGTGGTCCGCGGCCAGCTTGCGCACCAGCGGCGTCACGTACGAGGACGCGTCGGCCTCCTCGGCCTTGCTCGGCTGGGTCTCCTCGTCCTTGCTCTCGGAGCTCTTCTTCTCGCTCTTCTCCTCGGAGGAGTCCTTCTTCTCGTCCTCGGCGTCGGCCTTCTTCTCGGCCTTCTCGGCCTTCTTCGCCTCGGCCTCGTCGTCCTTCCCCTTCTCGGAGGACTCCTGCTTCTTCTCTTCCTCCGGCTGCGACTCGTCCTCGTCGGCCTCGTCGGCCTCATCGGAGTCGTCAGCGGAGTCGTCGCCACCGTCGCCACCGATGATGGCGAGGTCGCCACCGACGGAGATGGTGTCGTCCTCCTGCACGAGGATCTTGGTGAGCTTGCCCGCGAACGGGGAGGGGATCTCGGTGTCGACCTTGTCGGTGGACACCTCGAGCAGGGGCTCGTCGACCTCGACGTCGTCCCCCTCGGCCTTGAGCCACTGCGTGACGGTGCCCTCGGTCACCGACTCACCGAGCTCGGGCATCTTCACGGTCTCGCCGCCACCGCCGCCACCGCCGGAGGACTTCTTCTTCTTGGGCTTCTCCTGCTCACCGTCGGCGGAGGCGTCAGCGGACGGGGCGTCAGGGGTCTCCTCGGCGGACTCCTCGGACTCGGACTGCGCGCCCTCGGACTCCTTCTTGTCCTCGGTGTCGCCCTCGTCGTCGCTGTCGTCCTCGTCCTCAGCGGAGTCGTCGGAAGAGTCGCCGTCACCGTCGCCGATGACGGCGAGGTCGGCACCCACCTCGACGGTCTCGTCCTCCTCGACGAGGATCTCCTGCAGCACACCCGCAACCGGAGAAGGGATCTCGGTGTCGACCTTGTCGGTGGACACCTCGAGCAGCGGCTCGTCCACCTCCACGGAGTCGCCGACGCTCTTCAGCCACTGGGTGACAGTGCCTTCGGTGACCGACTCTCCGAGAGCCGGCATGGTGACGCGTTCTGACATTTCTCGTGTCTCCTCGAGTTGCGGTGTTGTCGGCGAGTCTAGAAGAGAGGGAGCGGGCCGATGCGGGCGGTCACGTTCCTCATCTCATCAGGAATGTGCGTGCAGCGGGCGGCCGGCCAGCGCCATGTGCGCCTCGCCGACGGCCTCGTTCTGGGTGGGGTGGGCGTGGACGAACTGGGCGACCTCTTCGGGGAGGGCTTCCCAGCCGACGATGAGCTGAGCCTCGCCGATCTGTTCGCCCATGCGGGCCCCCACCATGTGGATGCCGACGACGGGGCCGTCCTTGGTGCGGACCACCTTGACGAACCCGGCCGTGGCGAGCATCTGCGACTTGCCGTTGCCGCCCAGGTTGAACTCGACGGCTTCGACGGAGTCGGCGCCGTGGATCTCTTTGGCCTTCTCCTCGGTGAGGCCGACGGAGGCGACCTCGGGGTCGGTGTAGGTGATGCGGGGGATGGTCGTCTCGTCCAGCGGCTGGGGGTTCAGGCCGGCGATGTCCTCGGCGACGAAGATGCCCTGCGCGAACCCGCGGTGGGCGAGCTGCAGGCCGGGGACGATGTCGCCGACGGCGCGGATGCCGTCGACGCCGGTGCGGCAGCGCTCGTCGGTGATGACGAAGCCGCGCTCGAGGGTGACGCCGGCGTCTTCGAAGCCGAGGTCCTCGGTGACGGGGCCGCGGCCGACCGCCACGAGGACGAGCTCGGCGTCGATCGTGTCGCCGCCCTCGAGCTCGACGGTGGCGACGTCGTCGCTCTGGCTGACACCGCTGGAGCGGGTGCCCGCCTTGACGCTGATCTTGCGCTTCTTGAAGGCCCGCTCCAGCGCCTTGGAGATGGCCGGGTCTTCGGCGGCGACGAGGCGGGGCAGGGCCTCGATGATGGTGACCTCGGAGCCGAAGGAGCGGAACACCGACGCGAGCTCACAGCCGATGACGCCGCCGCCGAGGACGACGACCCTGTTCGGGACCTCCTCGAGCTTGAGCGCGCCTTCGCTGGTCATGACACGGCCGGTGATCTCGATGCCGGGCAGGGTGATGGGGCGGGAGCCGGTGGCGAGCACGATGTTCTTGCCGACGAGGCGGCGACCGTCGACCTCGACGGTGTCACGGCCCACGAGGCGGCCGTGGCCCTCGACGTACGTCACCTTGGCGCCCTTGACGAGCCCCTGCAGGCCTTTGTGGAGTCGGCCGACGACGCCGTCCTTGTACTTGAGCACCTGAGGCATGTCGATGCCGTCGAAGGAGGCCTTGACGCCGAACGTGGCGCTCTCGCGGGTGTTGTCGGCGACCTCCGCGCTGTGGAGGAACGCTTTGGTGGGGATGCAGCCGCGGTGCAGGCAGGTGCCGCCCAGCAGATCCTTCTCGACCAGCGCGACACTCATGCCCAGCTGGGTGGCTCGCAGAGCGCAGGCGTACCCGCCGCTGCCTCCGCCGAGGATGACGATGTCGAAGGTGTCCGTGGTGGCCTCGCTCATGCGCTTCCGCTCCTTTGCGTTGCTGTGTGACGCTCACGACATGGGCATCCTTACACGAGCGGGAGGGTGACGCCCCCGTTCGGAGAGGGCGGACCCGGCGGGCACCTCAGCGGTCTGCCAGGGCCTGCACCCGATCGAGGAGCGAGGTGGCCACGCGGGGCGCGGCGGCGTCGGAGAAGTGGGAGCCGTCGGGGCGGGCGAGCGTGGCGTAGTCGATGCCGGGAGAGGCGTCGGTCGCGGGGGTGCGGAGCCCGCTCGGGCCGCTCGATGCGGCGGAGGCGGAGTCCAGGTGGTCATCGCACGGGGTGGCCTCGTCGCGGCAGAAGACGTCGTCGATGGTGAGGGTCTCGACGCGGCGGTCGTGCTCGGCGACCTCGGCGAGGATCGCGTTCCATTCGACGCGCAGGTCGTCGCGGTGCCAGAGCCGATCGAGGAAGGGGTGGCAGCGCTCCGGCGTGCACCGGGAGTGCAGGCCGATGCCGGGCCGGTCGGTCTGCACGAGAACGAGGACGGCCCCCGACGCGGTGAGGCGGTCGACGTCGGCGGCCAGGGAGCGACGCTGCGCCTCCCAGAACGCCGAGGTCCCGGCGCGCAGGATGGTGCCGTCGTCATCGAGGCGGTCGGACAGCTCGTACCGCGACCACCACACGATGGTCGCGGGGCGCGCCTGGGCGATGGTGTCGTCCTGGATGTCGCGCATCCGCTCCGTGCACTGGCCGCCCGCGAGGAGAGTGTCGTCGATGTCGAGGGCCGGAACGGTGAGCGCCGGGCAGCCGCCGCGAGCGGCGTTGTACACCGTGACGCCGCGACCGCGCGCCACCGTGTCGAGGCCCGGCACGAGCCGGCCCATGACGCTGTCGCCGACGACGACGATGGCGTCGGGGTCGACCTCGTGGGAGGCGGTGCCGCTGACCACCTGCACCTGCTGCAGGGCCCGGTGCACGGGGCTGCCGGCGAGCACGGCGGTGCTCATGACGACCGCGGCGAGGGTGCCGATGCCCACGGGCAGCAGGTGACGTGGCCGGATGCGGGCCAGGGCGCCTGTGCGGATGGGGTGCTCCACCAGGTGGTAGGACAGCGAGGCGGTGACGATCGTGAGGGCGACGACGAGGGCCGCCTGGTGGGGCACGAAGCCGGGCTCGGTGATGAACCACACGGCGAACGGCCAGTGCCACAGGTACATGCCGTAGGAGATGCGGCCCAGGTAGGCGACGGGGGCGGTGGCGAACCCCCGCGCGAGGGGGTGTCGGTCGCCGGCGGCGGTGACGGCCGTGACCAGCACGGCGCAGCACAGGGAGAACGCGACGGCGCCACCGGCGAAGTACCAGGGGGACGGGCCACCAAGGGTGACGACGCCCGCGGCGACACCGCCGATCCCGATGACCATGAGGACGCCGCTGTGACGCACGAACCAGGCGCGGGCGCGCGGCCGAGCGGTGAGGGTGGCGAAGAGCGCCCCCAGAAGAGGCTCGAAGACCTTGGTGTCGGTGCCCATGTACGCGCGGTCGGGCGCGGCGGGGTCGTAGAGGACCCACAGCAGCACCGCGGATCCGATGCCGATGACGAGAGCCGTCAGCGCGGTGGTCCGCAGCACGGTGGCGCGGCGGCGCCGTTCCCGGTCGAGGCGCTCGGCCGAGTCCACGACAGTGCGACGACGGGCTGCGCGCAGCGCCAGGGCCGCGGCGACGGCGAGGACGAGGGGCCACGCGACGTAGAACTGCTCCTCCACCGCGAGGGACCACACGTGCTGAAGCGGTGAGCTGGTGCCGTCGTCGTCGAAGTAGCTCGCGGAGGAGATGAACCGCCAGTTGCCGACGTACAGCAGCGACCACAGGGCGTCGGTGCCGATGGCCGCGCGCCGGTAGGGCTCGGCGACGAGGTACGCCCAAACGACGACGGTGGCGATGACGAGGACCGCGGCGGGCATGAGACGCAGGAACCGGCGCGTCCAGAAGTGGGCGAGGTCGATGCGTCCGTGCGCCGAGAGGTCCTTGAGCAGCAGCGTCGTGATGAGGTAGCCCGACAGGACGAAGAAGATGTCCACGCCGAGGAACCCGCCCGCCATGCCGGGGACACCCACGTGGAACGCGACGACGAGGAACACTGCGAGCGTGCGGATCCCGTCGAGCGCGTCGACCCGTACCGCGGGGCGTCGGGGCGGGGCGGTCGGGCTCACCGGGCCGCCTCGCGCGATGCGCGGGGGCGCGCGGGCGCGCGACGATCCACGGCACCGCCCACGTGCTGACTCCTCGCTCGACCCCTCGAAGGGCGGCGAGATCCGGTTCCCCCCCGGATCACACGGTGCCGCCCCCGGCTCCCGGGCGGCCGCCGACGCGAATCGCCCGTCGTCCCAAGCTAGCTGGGGCGACGGGCGAGTCGTAGACGCCTTGTATGCGTCGATAGGCGCGAGTGCGCAGGTCAGGCGTTGGTGTACCCCCGGGCGAACTCCACCAGGGTGGCGACTCCGAAGCCGGTACCGCCCTTGACGGTGTAGCCGTAGGGGCCGCCGTCGTTGAAGGCCGGGCCGGCGATGTCGATGTGCCCCCACGCCTGGGTGCGCTTGTCGGTCTTCTTGCCCTTCGTGGGGGCGGGAGTGGCGAACTCGCGCAGGAACGCGGCCGCGGCGAGGGTGCCGGCAGTGCCGGGCTTGCCCATGTTCTTGAGGTCCGCTACGTCGCTGCTGATGTGCTCGCGGATCTCTTCGGCGATGGGCAGCGGCCACACGCTCTCACCGGCGAGCGTCGCGGCCTGGGTCAAGGCACCCTGCACCTCTTCGTCGTTGGCGAGGACGGCGGCGGTCCGGTCGCCGAGGGCGATGATCGCCGCGCCCGTGAGGGTGGCGACGTCGACGATGACGTCGGGGGAGGACTCGGCGGCGAGCGCGATGCCGTCGGCGAGGACGAGGCGGCCTTCGGCGTCGGTGTTGAGGACCTCGACGGTGCGTCCGCCGCGCTGGGTGATGACGTCGCCGGGGCGGGTCGCGTCGCCGCTCGGCATGTTCTCCGCGAGGCAGAGGTAGCCGGTGACGGCGACGGGCAGCCCCAGCTCGGCGACGGCGAGAACGGCACCGGCGACGGCGGCGGCGCCACCCATGTCGCACTTCATCGTCATCATCGAGTTGGCAGGCTTGAGGGACAGACCGCCGGAGTCGAACGTGATGCCCTTGCCGACGAAGGCGAGGTTGGCGGAGGCCTTGCGGGGGGAGTAGGTCATCTTGACGAGGCGGGGACCACGGGCCGAACCGCGGCCGACCGCCATGAGTCCGCCGAACCCGCCGGTCTCGAGTTCCTTCTCGTCGAGCACCTCGATCTTGACGCCCTTGCCTGCGGCGGCGCGCACGGTGTCGGCGAAGCTCTGCGGGTACAGCTCGTTGGGAGCGGTGTTGACGAGGTCGCGGGCCCACGTGCGGTGGCGGCCGAGGACCTCACCGGCGGCGACGGCGTCGGTCATGTCGGCGGCGTCGACCTTGCCCTGGTCGGCGGTGGCGCCGGTCTTGCCCGCGAGGGCCTTCTTGCCGGCGACGAGGGTGACGTCGTCCAGCGGTGCCTCGGCCTCACGACGGGCGGCGGCACCACGGTGGTTCTCGAACCGGTAGGCACCGAGCACGACACCCTCGGCGACGGCCGAGGCGTGCTCGGGCGTGGCGACGGGCAGGGCGATCGTCGCGCTGGCGCGACCGGTGAGGGTGCGGGCGGCGGCCCCGGCGGCGCGCCGCACCTTCTCGGGCGAGGGGACGGTGTCGGTGGTGCCGAGACCGGTGACGACGACGACTGACGCGCCCACCTTGGGAACCGACGTGAGGTGTAGGACCTCGTCGGCCTTGCCCTTGGCGCGCAGGCTGACGAGGGCGTCCTCGATGTGGGTGAGGGCCTGCGCCGGCAGGGGCTCACTGGTCCGCACCCGGACGGTGCTCTTGGCGTCGGCAGATTCGGCCTGGCTGAACACGACGAGGACGTCGGAGGACGCGGATTCGGGGGCGGTGGTGGCGAAGGCCAGCTTCACGGGGATCCTTCTCTCTTGGAGGTCGGGTCGGGCACCCTCGGGCGCCGGCCGGGTGCGTCAGCAGGGCCGTGTGGCGCCCCCGCGTGATTTTCCGGCCATCTTCGAGCATAACGAGCACAGCAGGACTACGGTGGCCGCATGACTGAGAACGACCTCCTCACCTCCCCGTTGCACGAGCGTCACGTGGCGCTGAAGGCCAAGATGGCCGACTTCGGCGGGTGGACCATGCCCATCGAGTACCCGGGGGGCGGCGTGCTCAAGGAGCACGAGGCCGTGCGTGAGCGGGTCGGCATCTTCGACGTGTCCCACCTCGGCAAGGCGCTGGTGCGTGGGCCGGGCGCGGCGGACTTCTGCAACCGCTGCTTCACCAACGACCTGCGCAAGGTGAGCCCGCCCAAGGCGCAGTACACGATGTGTTGTGACAAGGAGACGGGCGGCGTCGTCGACGACCTCATCCAGTACTACAAGAGCGACGACGAGGTGTTTCTCATCCCCAACGCCGCGAACACCACCGAGGTGGTGCGCCGCATGGAGGAGGAGCTGCCCGAGGGGCTGGAGCTCGTCAACCAGCATCACGAGTACGGCGTCATCGCCGTGCAGGGGCCGCGTTCGGACGAGGTGCTGCAGGCCCTCGGTCTGCCGACCGGGCACGAGTACATGTCGTTCGACTCCACGGAGTGGAACGGTAAGCCGCTCACCGTGTGCCGCACCGGGTACACCGGCGAGAAGGGCTACGAGCTCGTCCCGCGCTGGGAGGACACGGTCGAGCTGTGGGACGCGCTCGTCGAGGCGATGAAGCCGTTCGACGGCCTGCCGTGTGGGCTCGGCGCCCGGGACACGTTGCGCACCGAGATGGGCTACGCCCTGCACGGCAACGAGCTGACGATGGACATCACCCCCAACATGGCCCGCGCCGGGTGGGCGGTCGGTTGGGACAAGGACGAGTTCTGGGGCAAGGAGGTCCTCGCGGCGCAGCGTGCCGAGAAGTCGTGCCGCCTGTCGTGGGGTCTGCTCGTCGAGGGCCGTGGCATCCCGCGCGCCGGCTGCACGATCAAGAACACCGACGGTGAGGAGATCGGTGTCGTCACCTCCGGCACCATGTCCCCGACGCTGCGCAAGGGCATCGGTCTGGCCCTCATCGACCGCGGCGTCAAGGAGGGCGACGACGTCGTCATCGACGTCCGAGGCCGCGACGTCGCCGCCGTGGTGAAGAAGCCCCCGTTCGTGCAGGCGGGCGTCCACGACTGACCCTTCGGCGGCGAGCCACCCCACCCCCCGTTGGTCGAGGAGGAGCGACACCCCCCGGGTTGGTCGAGGAGGAGCGAAGCGACGTCTCGAGACCATCGGAACGACAGCGCGGACCTTGCCATCCACACCGTTGGTCGAGGAGGAGCGAAGCGACGTCTCGAGACAGTGAGACTCACCCGTGAGCTGACCATGGTTTCGAGACACTCGCATCGCTCGCTCCTCAACCAACGAGGGGGGTCGCGCTGGGTTACTCTGCGCCCCGACCCTGTCGTGTGCCGGAAAGAGTTGTCTGATGCGTCGTACCGCCCTGGCCCTGTTGGCCTCGCCGTTGTTCGTTCTCGCCGCGTGTGGTGCGCCGACCGATGGCGGGGGTGCGGATCCGGCCGAGCCGGAAGCGGACGCGACGACGCCGGTCGCCTCGTGTGATCGCGATGCTCTCGAGACGATGACCGAGGGCACGCTGACGATCGGCACCGACAACCCGGCCTACGAGCCGTGGTTCGTCGACAACGACCCCTCCAACGGTGAGGGCTTCGAGTCGGCGGTCGCGTACGCCATCGCCGAGCGCATGGGCTTCGCGCAGGACGAGGTGACGTGGGTCGACGTCCCCTTCAACAACGCGGTCGCGCCGGGCCCGAAGAACTTCGACTTCGACGTCAACCAGATCTCGATCAGCGACGAGCGCCGTCAGGCGGTCGATTTCTCGAGCGGCTACTACGACGTGCGTCAGGTCGTCATCACCACCGAAGGTTCGGCCATCGCCGACGCGGGCAGTGTCGCCGACCTGGAGAATGCGCGTCTCGGCGCCCAGGTGGGCACGACGTCCTACACGGCGATCACCGACCTGGTGCAGCCTTCGCAGCAGCCGAACGCGTTCGACACGAACGACCTCGCGGTACAGGCGTTGCAGAACGGCCAGATCGACGGGATCGTCGTCGATCTGCCGACCGCGTTCTACATGACGGCGGCGCAGTTGGAGAACGGCACCATCGTGGGCCAGTTGCCGGAGGTCGGCGGACAGGCCGAGCAGTTCGGCGCGGTGCTCGACCTCAACTCGCCGCTCACGGCGTGCGTGACGGAGGCCGTCGACGCTCTGCGCGAGGACGGCACGCTCGATGATCTCGAACGGCAGTGGTTGAGCGACCAGGGCGCACCCGAGCTGCAGTGAGCACCAGCGAGTCCCTCGCCAGCGGCGAGTCGTGGCGGCCGTCCGCTCGTGAAGTCGAGCGGGCGGCCTACCGTCGACGCCGAACTCAACGCTCGGTCGTCGTGTCGGCGGTGAGCACCATGGTCGTCGCCGTCGTCCTCGTCCTGCTCATCACCTCGTCGCCGGGCTGGCCGCGGGTGCAGTGGACGTACTTCAACCTCGAGAAGGCGATCGACTCCTTCCCGGCGGTGCTCCGCGGCCTGTGGCTGAACATCCGCATCATGGCCGTGTGCGGGGTGTCGATCTTCGTGCTCGGCCTGCTCGTCGCGGTGGTGCGGACGATCCGCGGCCCGGTGTTCTTCCCGTTGCGGCTCGCCGGCACCGTGTACGTCGACCTGTTTCGCGGGCTGCCGCTCATCCTCGTGTTGCTGCTCCTCGGGTACGGCGCGCCGGCGCTACGGCTGGAGGGGATGCCGACGAGCGTCCTGTTCTGGGGCGGTGTGGCGCTCGTGCTCTCCTACTCGGCGTACGTCGCCGAGGTGTTCCGGGCGGGCATCGAGTCGGTGCATCCCTCGCAGCGGGCGGCGGCGCGGTCCCTCGGGCTGAGCTATGGCCAGACGTTGCGGCACGTGGTGCTGCCGCAGGCGATTCGTCGCGTGCAGCCCCCGCTGCTCAACGACCTCGTGTCGTTGCAGAAGGACTCCGGCCTCATCTCCATCCTCGGGGTCGTCGACGCCGTGCGGGCCGCGCAGATCGAGACGGCCGCCGACTTCAACTACACGCCCTACGTCGTGGCGGGCCTGCTCTTCATCGCGCTCACGGTGCCGATGGCCCGATTCACCGACTGGATCGCCCGCCGCCAGGGCTACCAGGGAGCGGGAGGTCACCTGTGAGCGAGCCGCTGCTGTCCCTGCGCGGGGTCCGGAAGTCGTTTCCGGGTCGCACCCGCGGCGAGGAGCGCAACCTCGTGCTGCGCTCCATCGACCTCGACGTGCACGCCGGGCAGTGCGTCGTCCTCATCGGCGGCTCCGGGTCGGGCAAGTCGACGTTGCTGCGCTGCATCAACCTGCTGGAACAGGTCGATGACGGCGTCATCACCCTGGACGGTCGGGAGCTCACCGACCCGCGGGTGGATGCCGACGACGTGCGCTCGCACATCGGGATCGTGTTCCAGAGCTACAACCTGTTTCCGCATCTCTCGGTGCTCGACAACATCACCCTGGCGCCGGTGCGCGTCCACGGGCGCGCCCGGGCCGAGGCGAGGGAGGCGGCCCTGCAGATGCTGGAGCGGGTCGGTCTGTCGGAGAAGGCGACGGCCCGCCCGGATGACCTGTCGGGTGGTCAGCAGCAGCGGGTGGCGATCGCGCGGGCGTTGGTGAACCGGCCGCGGTTGTTGCTGCTCGATGAGGTGACGTCGGCATTGGACCCGGAGCTGGTGGGGGAGGTGCTCGACCTGTTGCGGGCGCTCGCGCAGGAGGGGATGACGATGATCCTCAACACCCACGAGATGAGCTTCGCCCGCCAGGTCGCCGACGTCGTCGCCCACCTCCACGGAGGCGTCATCGCCGAGCAGGGCCCCCCGAGCCAGGTCATCGACGCCCCGCAGGAGGAGCAGACCCGTCGCTTCCTGTCGCGCCTCCACGGGTAGAAACCCCCACTCGGCGGTGGGGGCGGGTCAGGGGACCAGCAGGGCGCCGAAGAGGGCTGCGGTGACGAGGGCTGTTGCGCTGGAAATCTCGACACCGGCGCCGAGGATGTCGCCCGTGATGCCTCCTAGGCGACGGCGAGCGCGGCGCACCAGGATGCGGGTCGTTGTCAGCGCGATGATTATGACGAGAACGACCCCGAGCAGGCCTGCCAGCGGGAAGCCCCAGGCGGTGGCCCCCACCGCGAGAGCACCCAGCACCAGCAGCGTCGTCGCGGCGAACGCCACTGGGGACACCCGCTCTGCGACCATCGCGCCCAGACCACCCGGCGTCGCCGCACGCGTGCCGCGCAGGCACGCCAGCGCCAGGCCTAGACGTGCCGCGACCAACGCTGCCACCCCGAGCATCAACACCCCAGGGGAACGGGACGCCTGCGTGTAGAGGACAGCCGTCGCAGCCACCTGCAGGCCGAGGGTGAGGGCGATCGCGGCAGCCCCAGACGGTCCGACATCTCCGGTCTTCATCACCGCCAGCGCCCGCTCCCGGTCATAGGAGGCCGAGAACCCATCCGCGGTGTCAGCCAGACCGTCGAGGTGCAGCGCCCGCGTACCCAGCGCGAGCAGGATCACCGCCACCACCGCCCCCAGCAGCGGCACGCCCGCTGTCGCGGTCCCCAACTCCATGAACCCGGCGACGCCCAGCCCGACGAGGAGCCAGGCGAGGACCAGCGGCAGCGTCGCCACCGGCGCCAGCAGCATCGCTCGCCCCGCAACCACACCGTCGACACGGGTGGGGGGCGTCACCGGGATCGCCGTGAGCGTGCCCACCGACAACCGCCACGCCTCACGCCAATCACTCACCGGTCGCTCGT